>CAZVEV010000110.1:0-17322 GCA_964625865.1 uncultured Planctomycetaceae bacterium
AGTGCTGTGGTCTGTGAACGGTGGGGTGGTCTATGAAGGGTGGGGCACCCTGGTCAAACCACGGCAGGCCGCCTGTGGGCAGTTTGAGTATTGAAGCGGCCCGGTGCATTCCGTATGATGCGCGTCAGTCGGGCAGTTCGGGACCTTGGGAAAGGAACGCAGCGATGAGGCAGGCAAGTTCGCTGGTCTTTGCGGCGTGCATTTGTGCGGCAGTTCATCCGCTCGCGGCCGGCGCGGGCCGGCGCCATGCGGTTGTGATCGGTATCAGCGACTATGCGGACGACGGCGTCCCTGCTCTGACGTACGCCGAGGCCGACGCCCGCGCCGTCTATGACACGCTGATCGATCCCAAGATCGGGCGTTTCGAGAAGAAGAACGTCACGCTGCTGCTGGGCAAGGCGGCCAGCCGCGATGCGATCAGCGCTGCACTGGCCTCGCTCCAGCGCGCCGGGCCCGATGACCTGGTGGTCATCTTCTATGCCGGTCACGGGGCCAGAGCCGGCGAGGAGGCCTTGTGGGTTACCCAGGACGCGGACGGCAAGGCCTTGGCGGCGACGTCGCTGGCTGACAGAGTGATCCGCAAGCACTTGATGAAAGTCCGGTCGCAGCGCGTGGTGCTCCTGCTGGACTGCTGCTACGCCACCAGCACGGTCAAGACCTCACGGGTGGACCCGAAGCGGCTGTTCGGAGACTTCCAGGGCGAAGGCGGCACCGGACGGATCGCCATCGCCGGGTCGGCCGACAGCGACGAGGCCCGCCAGGACGCCGAGGCCAAGAGCGGCGTGTTCACGCGTTTCCTCGTGCAGGGCCTCCGCGGACGGGCCGACGCCAACAGCGATGGCGTGGTGACGTTTGACGAGATCTGGCTGTACGTCGGCGAGAACGTCCGCCGGGCATCGGTCAAGCGTCGCGGTCTGCACGAGCCGGTCATCATCGCCGGTCGCCGTCAGGTGCCGCAGTTCGTCCTGACGGCCAATCCCGCCGGGCAGGATGCGTCAAGGCGGGCGGTGGCGTCCCTGACCGAACTGGCCACGTCAAGGAAGATCACGCCCGAGCATCTTGACGCCGGCCGAAAGGCCCTGACCACCCCGGCTATCGACGCAGCGGGCGTCATACGCCGCGAAGTCTACGCGGACCTTGCCGCCGGGCGCCTCTCACCGAAGTACCTCGACGACGTGCTGGACAAGCGTCTGCGCCAGGCCCGCGCCGCCACCGCGCGGTCCACACTGGCCGTCGTCCCGTTCGACGTCCTGGGCGAGGTCAAGGTCCGCGACGCCGGGCGAATGCTCGCCGAGCGTCTCCTGCCGGTGTTCGCCGAACGGTTCGACCTGGTCGACCAGACGCAGTTGAAGCGTTTTCTCGAGCAGGACGACCTGACGATCGCCGGACTGTCCGAACTGGTCCGGGCGCCGGGGGGCAAGGCGATGGCCAAGGCCGTCAAGATGCGCGGCGTGCGGTACCTGGTGGTGGGCACGGTTTCAGGCCTGCCCGACGGGTCGCTGAGCGTCACCGCCCGGATCACCGACTGGCAGACCGGGGCGGTGGGACGGATCGCCCAGGTCCGCGGAAGCAACTGGGGTGAGCTGCTGCGACGGGCGCCGATGCTCGGATACGGCCTTGGCGCCGGTCGCGGCGCCAAGGCCGAAGCCACTGAGGCCGACAAGGAGTACCGGCGCCTGCTCGAGGAGGCGCGCGGGATACTGGGCCAGTTACGCAAGGAAGTCGAGGGGATGAACTGATGAGACACGCCGGTAGACATCTCGCAACGTGTGCGGCGGCGGCGGTGGCTGTGGCGATGCTCGGCTGCGGCCCGAGCACGAAGGGCGTGGTTCACGTGCTGACGGGCAAGAGCACGCTGACCGCCGGGAAGGCCCAATACCGCCTGATGGTCCGCGAACAGCCCGAAGGGCCTGACGCGAACTTCCGCACGTTCCTCGACGTGGCCAGCGCGTCGCCCGGGGCCCGGACGGCATGGGATCCGGCCCGCCAGGCGCGGTTCGAGAGCCTGCTTGCCGAGGCCGATCTGCTCAAGCCCGGCTCGCCGGAAGTCCACGCCCTTCGCGACGAGTTTCGCGAGGCGTTGGCGTTGTGGCGGATCCGCAGGGGGCGCCAGGCGGCCAGGCGAGGTCTGTCCCTGCCGGAGACGTTCGTCAACAGCATCGGGATCACGCTGAAACTCATGCGCCCCGACGGGTTCCTGATGGGCTCGGAAGACGGCGACAGCGACGAGCGACCGGTGCATTCGGTGAAGTTCGCGCGCCCGTTCTACATGGGCGTGTACGAGATCACGGGCAGCCAGTACTCGCGCGTGATGGGCGGCCCCGGCGGGCTGGGGCCCAAGACGCTGGTGTCGTGGCACGAGGCGATGGAGTTCTGCCGGCGCCTGTCGGCGAAGGAAGGCGTGACGTACACGCTGCCCACCGAGGCGCAGTGGGAATACGCCTGCCGTGCGGGCACACAGACGGCCTACAGCTTTGGCTCGGCGTGGAGCGACGCGGCCAGCCGCAAGCCCAATCCGTGGGGACTGTACGACATGCACGGCAACATGCGAGAGTGGTGCAGCGACTGGTACGGCTCGTACGGCGACGGGGTGTTTCGCGATCCGAAGGGCCCGGCCGACGGGTCGTCGCGCGTCCTTCGCGGCGGGCAGATGAGCGAGTCGCCCTGGTGCTGCCGCGTCTCCAGCCGCCACGGAGCCTCGTCGGGGGAGCGGGTCCACGGCGTGAGCTTCCGCGTGGTCGTCCTGCTGTCGCCCGAACCGTAACTCCAACTTGTCGTTCTTTCCACGTTTAGCGGTCGAGCAACGCTCGACATTCGCCGTTCGAACGTTCGACGCTCGTCCGTCCGCTCGCCGTTCGAACGGCGAACGCGGGGCGATGCCCCGCCGCTAAACGTTGTTCGGGAACTGCGGGCGGGATTACGCGTCAGAAGAGTCAGTGGCGGGGCGAACGGTTGGTTGAATGAACTCATCACTCGAAAGGGCAATTGAGATGACCGGGACAAGACACGTGATCGTATCGGGATGTGTGGTGCTTTCCTTCGTGGCGGCGGGGCTGCTGGCGGTTGCGACGGGCACGCCGGACGAAGGCGAGGCGCTATCCGACGCGGGGGTCGACCTGCTGAAGCTTGACGCCGAGGGCGTGACGCTGTCGCTGACGGCGCCGGGCGGCGAGGCGGGGACGGCCGAGGTGCACCTGCGCGACATCGACGGCAAGGAACTCGCCACCGCGACGCCAAAGCATGATGGCAAGACGTTCAAGCTGGTCCTGTCGGCCAAGCTCGACAAGGCCAAGAACCCCGAGAACTACTACGTGCGCTACCGGTTCGACTCGGCCGACGCGTTCCAGCAGCGCAGTCTGTACTTCATGTCGGAGATCCTGGAGACGACCGTGCTGGGTCAGCGCGACCTGGTGGCGGGCACGCGCCCGATGATGCGCGTGCTGGTCCGCGACCGGGCGGCCGGTCGGGCCGTGCGGGATGCGGCGGTCAAGTTGACGCTCACTGAGAAAGACAAGACGATCGCCTCGTTCGAGGGCAAGACCAACGGTCGCGGCGAACTGGCCATGCCGATCGACCTGCCGGACCGCGCGATCAAGGGCGCCAAGCTCAAGATCGACGTCGCCTCGCGGACCGGCAAGGACACGGTCAATCAGACGGTGAACGTCTCGGCCGCCACGCGAACCCTGCTCACCACCGACAAGCCGCTGTACCAGCCCGGACAGGTCATCCACATCCGGGCGCTGTCCCTGAAGCGGCCGACGATGAAGCCGCTCGCCGACGCGCCGGTGACGTTCGAGGTCGAAGACTCCAAGGGCAACAAGGTCTTCAAGCAGCAGGCGACGGCAGACAGGTTCGGCATCTCGCACGCGGATTTCGTTCTGGCCAACGAGTTGAACAAGGGCACGTACCGCGTTCGCGCGGTCGTCGCGGGGGCCAAGGAAGAGAAGACCGTCAACGTTAAGCGGTACGTCCTGCCGAAGTTCAAGGTCGCCTTCAAGGCCGACCGCAAGTTCTACCAGCCGGGCGACAAGGTGAAAGTGGACCTGCAGGTGGATTACTTCTTCGGCAAGCCGGTCGCCGGCGGGACCGTCGAGGTCACCTGCTCGACGTTCGACGTGGCCTACAAGACGTTCCAGACGATCACGGGCGAGACCGATAACGAGGGGCACTACACGTTCAACGTGACGCTGCCCAAGCACTTCGTCGGCCAGCCGCTCGAGGCGGGCAAGGCCTCGGCGAAGTTCGACGTGAAGGTCACCGACACGGCTGACCACAGCGAGAAGCTGACGCGGAACGTCTCGGTGACCGCCGCGCCGATCATCGTGACGGCCGTTCCCGAGAGCGGACACCTCGTCGGCGGGCTCGATAACCGTATCTACGTCGTGACGACCTACGCCGATTCGACGCCCGCGGCATGCACGGTCACGGTGTCGCATCCGATCATGCCGGGCGCGCCCCGCCGGATCAAGACGGACGCGGCCGGCTTCGGACAGGTCGTCCTCAAGCCGAAACGCGGCGAGACGATCGACTTCAGGATGGACGCCGTCGACGCCAAGGGAAGCAAAGGCTCAGGAACTGTCAAGCTGACCGAGAAGAAGCAGCCCGGCGACGACCGCGTGATCCTGCGGACCGACAAGTCGCTGTATCGCGTGGGCGAGCAGGTCAAGTTCGACATCGTGGCCACGCGCGGCAAGGGATCGGTCTACGTCGACGTGATCAAGGACCGCCAGACCCACCTGACGCGGACGCTCGAACTGTCGGAGGGCAAGACATCAGGCGAGTTTGTGCTTGGGGCATCACTGGCCGGCACGGTGCAGGTCAACGCGTATGTCATCGGCGCCAACGGCGTGATCATCCGCGACCGGCGCCTGGTGATCGCCGACCCCGCCAACGATCTGAAGATCGCCATCGCCAGCGACTCCGAGACCTACCTGCCCGGTGGCGATGCGAAGGTCAGCTTCAAGGTGACCGACAAGGCGGGCAAGCCCGCGGCGTCTGCCCTGGGTGTGATGGTCGTCGACGAGGCGGTCTTCGCCCTGCAGGAGATGCAGCCGGGCCTCGAGAAGATCTACTTCTACGTCGAGAAGGAAATCGCCACGCCGCGTTACGAAGTACACGGCTGGGAGATCGAAGGCTGCTTCCCGCCGCCCTGGCCCATGCCCGGCCCCGGGCCCATGCCTCGCCCCATGCCCGCGCTGCGGAAGGAGATCGACCGTCGCGACAAGGCCGCCCGCGTGCTACTCGCGTCGGCCAAGGGCGCAGGCGATTACTCCATCCACGTCAACACGCACAAGCAGGGCAACAAGACGGCGGCGTTCAACAAGGCGATGATCACGGCGCTGGCCAAGCAACAGGGCGTGATCGCCGCCGCGCTGAGCAAGTACAGCAAGGCCCACCGCAAGGACAAGACCAAGGCCGCCAAGGGCATCGACATTGCCGTGCTCATCAAGGAGGGCTATCTCAAGAAGGACCAGACGCTGGATCCGTGGGGCAACGCGCTGACGATGAAGGGCAGTTGGTGCCGCGGTTGCCAGACCTACCACGGGTTCTACCTCGCTTCGGCGGGGATTGACGGCAAGGCGGGGACGGCCGACGACGTAAACACCAACCGCCGTCTGGCGTTTAATGGCAGGGGCGGGCAGTTCTTGGGGCAGAGGGCGGCCGAGGGGGCGGTGATGGACATGGTCGATGGCGCCGCGATGCCGCGGGCCGCCCTGGCGAAGGCGGCCAAGCCGATGGCTCGTCCGCCGATGGGCCCGGGCAAGAACGGCGGCCATGCTAAGGCTGAAGGCGGTGGCGGCGGGGGAGCGGCCCCGCCGAGGGTCCGCGAGTACTTCCCCGAGACGCTGTACTTCAACCCGGCCGTCATTACTGACGGAAACGGGCTCGCGAGGCTCACCATCCCGCTGGCTGACTCGATCACGACGTGGCGGATGACGTGCATGGCCTCCGGATCACTGGGCCAGATGGGCTCGACTACGGCGGGCCTGCGCGTGTTCCAGGACTTCTTCGTCGACGTGGACTTCCCCATCGCCCTGACGCAGAATGACGAGGTCTCCGTGCCGGTGGTGGTCTACAACTACCTGAAGGTCGACCAGAAGGTCACGCTGACGGTCAAGCCGGCCGGCTGGTTCGCCTTCCGCGGACCGAGCAAGCAGGTCCTTACGCTGGGCCCGTCCGAGGTCCGGGCGGTCTACTTCCCGATCCAGGCCAAGGGGATCGGCTTCCAGAAGTTCACCGTGCTGGCCATGGGCGTCCAGAAGTCCGACGCGGTGGCCCGCCAGGTCGAGGTCGTGCCCGACGGCGTGGAGAAACTCGTCTCCCGCAGCGGGCGCCTCGAAGGCGACGTCACCCAGACGATCCTCATTCCGCCCGAGGCCATCGACGAGGCGAGCACGATCTTCGTGAAGGTCTATCCCGGCATGCTCAGCCAGGTCGTCGAAGGGCTCGACAGTATGCTCCGCATGCCGTCGGGCTGCTTCGAGCAGACATCGGCGACGACGTACCCGAACATCCTCGTGATGGACTACATGAAGACCACGGGCAAGATCACGCCGGAGATTCAGATGAAGGCCGAAGGCTTCATCAACGCCGGCTACCAGCGCTTGCTCGCGTACGAGGTCAAGGGCGGCGGATTCGAGTGGTTCGGGCGCCCGCCGGCCCACCGGATTCTGACAGCGTTCGGGCTGATGGAGTTCCACGATATGAGCAAGGTCCACGATGTGGACCCCGCGGTGATCTCGCGGACGCAGAACTGGCTGGCCAAGTGCCAGGAGAAAGACGGTTCATACAAGCCCTCCAAGGGCGGCATCGCCGAGGGCGCCATCAACAAGTACCGCGACGACGTGTTGCGGAACACGGCGTACATCACGTGGGCCCTGGCGTCGACGGGGTATAGCGGCGGGGCGGTCGACAAGGGCACGGCCTACCTCCGCAAGAACCTGGACAACATCAAGGACACCTTCACCCTGGCGCTGACAGCCAATGCGTTTGCATCGATCGATCCGAAGGGCAAGACGACGGTGGCCGTCCTCCAGGCCCTGTTCGCCAAGCGGACCGAGGAAGGCGAACTGGTCCACTGGAAGGCGGCTTCCGAGACGCCGACGCACGGCAAGGGCAAGGTGGCGGACATCGAGGTCACGGCGCTGGCCGTCCAGGCGTTCGTGCGGACGGGCAGGGAGTTGGGGACGATCGGCAAGGCGGTGAGCTACCTGGCCAAGAACAAGGACGCCTACGGGACGTGGCAATCGACGCAGGCGACGATCCAGGCCCTGCGTGCGATGCTGCAGGCCGAGCGCGGGGCCACCGAGATGGCCGACGCTACCGTGCAGATCCTGCACGGCGACAAGCCGGTCAAGACGATCACGATCGACAAGACCAACAGCGACGTGATGCAGTTGATCGACCTGAAGGGCCTTGCCAAGAAGGGCCCCAACTCGATCTCGCTGCGATTCAAGGGCAAGGGCGCGCTGATGTACCAGGTGGTCGGGCGATACTACATGCCCCACAGGGACACCCCCGTCATGCCCAAGGAAGCCCCCATGGCCATCACCATGGACTACGATCGCACGAACCTGGCGACCGAGGACATCATCAATGTCACCGCCAGCGTGCTGAACAAGCGCCCCGCAAAGGCCAAGATGATCCTCGTCGACCTGGGCCTGCCGCCCGGATTCACGCTGCTCCCGGACAAGCTGCAGCAGATGGTAGCCGACCAGACGATCGAGAAGTACAGCGTCACCGGTCGCCAGATCATCGTCTACCTGCGCGAGCTTGAAGGCGGGCAGGAGTTCGACATCAAGTACCAGTTGATGGCCAAGTACCCGCTGCGTGCGAAGACCGCCAAGGCGGTCGTGTACGAGTACTACACCCCCGAAGTTCGCGCCGAGGCGGCGCCGGTCCAACTGACGGTCACCAAAGCCAAGTAGCGCGGATGAACGGTCACCCTGCGCGGCGGAGTTCCGGCTCCGCCGCGCGTCTTTTTGCGCGGGGGCCCATCGCCAAAACGTTTGTAGAATGGAGCGGGGGAGCATACAGTCTGCGTCTTCGGGTCCCGGGAGTGATGTGATGCGACGAATCGTGGTATTGGCTCTGGTGGTGTTGGCGTCCGCGACAACGGGCATGGGCGCCGAGGCCATCACGTTCGAGAACTACGCGGATGGCACGACCATTCGCTATCCCGTGCCGCTGATCCGCGGCACGCTGACGGACAAGGCGCTGACCGAAGTCACGGTCACCAACGAGTCGTCCAGGCGCGACACGCGAACGATCAAAGCGATGGCGCGAAAGGGTCGGTTCGTCGCCCTGACCGAACTGGTGCCCGGGCCCAACAAGCTCGTGCTGACGGTGGGCAAGGCCAGCCGCCGCCTGACGATCAACTACACGCCGCAGACGAACCCCTACGTCGTGCGCGTCTTCCTGATGACCGGGAAGGACGGCGACGAGACCTTCCAGTCGCAGCGAACCGGCGACAAGAGCGACTACCGCGGCAAGCTGGCCACCGCGATGCTCGTGATGCAGACCTTCACCGCCGAACGGATGAACGATAGCGGCCACGGGCGCGTCACGTTCAACCTCGAGTTCGACAAGGCAGGCCGCGTCGTGGTCCACACGCTCAAGGGCCCTCACACCGCTGACGAGTATCGCACGCTGACGGGCAACAAGCTGTTCGGCCATGCGGCGTGGCTGATTCGACGCCGGTTCCCTCACGCGACGGCCCGCAACCTGGTGATTCCCGCGTTCTCCCGCTTCGATCCCAAGACGCGCAAGACGCTGGCGCACACCGCCCTCGGCGGCGGGGCGTACGCGTTGTTCGGCGGGGCGAACGTCTTTACCTGGCCGGACCGGCTGGCCGACGTGCAGAAGGCGTTCAGCGACACCACGCGGATCGACGGGAAACGCTTCCAGGACGACTCGGTGGGGCGGAGCACGTTCTGGGGCGCCGCATCCACCACCTTGGGCGCCGCACTCCACGAGGTCGGCCACACCTTCGGCCTGCCCCACAGTTCACACCCGCACGACATCATGACGCGAGGCCACGACCGGCTCAACCGCGTCTTCACGCTCGTCGAGCCGCCACACGCACGCCGCAAGACGCCTTACGAGTTCAAGCCCAATGAAGTCGCCCTGTGGTACCCGGCCAGCGCGGCCTGGCTCAAGCACAGCCGCTGGTTCGCCCTGGACGCCAGGGACTACGCCAAGGGCAGCCCCCCGAGCGTGACCTACGATCCCAAGAGCGACAAGATCACCATCGAGGCGGCCGGCGGCATTGCTGCGATCGTCCTGGGTGTTCCGAAGAGGGCCATCGTCCCGGTGGGTATCGACACGAGCAAGGGCGTTCCGCTCAAGCTCATGCTCGACCCCGCCGGGCTTCCCAGGCCGCTGCAGGTCGAGGAACTGGCCGTCCGCGTCATGGACAGGCAGGGCGTGGGCAAGGTGGTGACGATTAAGCGAACGGTCCCCCCCAAACCCCCTGCGGCGAAGCAGGCTCAGTAGTCGCTGTACTTCACGCCGGCTTCGTCCTTCTCGGTGTCCTCGGTGTTGGCGTGGATCTCGCCGGTGGTTTCGTTGTAGATCCAGCCGACCCCGTCGCCGTTGCTCGCGGCGATGCGCGTGTTGCCCTTCCTGCTGCCGACCGGCAGGGCGGGGAGGTTGCGGAGGTAGGGCCCGTAGAAGTGCGTCGTGTCCTGCGTCGCCTTCGTATCGCCCTGGATGTTGGTGTACTGGAGGAACTGCTCTTCGATCTTGGCCGCCGTGGGCAGCGTGCCCCCGTGTTCGGTGGCGTAGAAGTCGATGGCCTTTCGCAGAACGGCCAGGTCGCCCTTGAGCGTCCCCTCGGCCGCTCCGGCTGCACCGCGACTCATTCGCGGAATCGCAAGTGCCGCAATGATCCCGATGATGACGATCACGAGCACGATCTCAAGCAACGTGAAGCCGCATCGCTTTGGACTGGCGTCTCGACTCATTGAATCTCTCCATTCGGCGGGTGAGCGCACCGACTGGCGCACCTCCTCCGGATATGGAACCCTATCGGCCTGATAGCGAGGGCACTTAAGCTCTGAATGGGGCTTTTCCTATGCAGATGCAGAGCGGCGACAATCATGGTATGCTGGAGCCCATGGAGCGGTGTCGATCATCCTGGCGGGGGCGGCTCATCGCGAGCCTGGTGGCCCTGACGGCAGCCGTGCCGATAGCCCGCGGTCTCGAAGCCCCCAGGCGCACGTCCGGCCTGATCGCGGCGGGGACGAAGTGGGAGACGCCGTTCTACGTGATCGACAGCGGCGTCGAGGGGCCCATCGTACTGATCACCGCGGGGATCCACGGCAACGAGCAGGCAGCGGCCGAGGCGGGCGAGCAGATTCGACACTGGCCCGTGCGGCGGGGCAAGCTCATCGTCGTGCCGCGCTGCAACGCTCCGGGCATCGCGGCCAACGATCGCTACCTGCCCGGCGAGGACAAGGCCACCCGCGATCCGAACCGGAACTTCCCGAAAACCGGTGCCGCCGACGCGGCGAAGACCGAACTGAGCAAGGCCCTGTGGGCTTTCGCCAAACACTGCAAGCCGGACTGGCACGTCGACCTGCACGAGGGGTACGGCTTCCGCGCCGGCGGGTCCAAGTCCGTCGGGTCGAGCATCATCCACTTCCGCAAATCGAAGGCCGCTCCGATCGTGGCCAAGATGCTCCGGGCCGTCAACGCCACCGTCAGCGAGGCCGGGCGCAAGTTCGTCCCTCTGGCCCCGCCGGCCGACGGGTCATTCGCCCGCGCGACGGCTCAACGCCTCGGCGCCCAGTCGATGATCATCGAGACGACGACCGACGAGGTGGTCGAGGGCAAGCGAAAGCCCCGCACCCGGGCGATCCGCGTGCGGCAGCATCGCATGATGGTCCACGTCCTGCTGACCGGATTGAAGATGGCCGCCTGCACGCCGTCGCTCATGGTGCCTCCCCGCAAGGCCGGCGCCTCCGGCGGGCCGCTGCGCGTGGCGATCTACAACGGGGGCGGCACGGGCAATGGGGCGCTGGCGACCGTGCGGGGTGTACTGGCCCGCGAGAAGGACTTCGCCTTCAGCGCACCGGTCTGCCCCGGCGACCTGGCCGACGGGGCCCTGGCGCAGTTCGACGTGGTTGTCTTCCCGGGCGGAAGCGGCTCGAAGCAGGCCGCCGCGATCGGCAAGACCGGGCACGACGCCGTGCGAGCGTTCGTCCGCGACGGGGGGGGGTACGTCGGCATCTGCGCGGGGGCGTATCTGGCAACGTATCGCTACTCGTGGGGCCTGAAGATCATCGACGCCCGGACAGTCGACTCGAAGCACTGGAATCGCGGCAACGGGATGGTCAAGGTCGAACTGACCGCCGCCGGGCGGACCGTCCTCGGCGGGCCGGAAAGGCTCATGGATATCTACTATGCCCAGGGCCCGTTGCTGGCGCCGGCGAAGGTGGCCGATCTGACCGACTACACCGCGCTGGCTCATTTCCGCACGGAGATCGCGAAGAACGGTGCGCCGACCGGCGTCATGGTCAACACGCCTGCCGTCATCGCCGCCCCGTTTGGCCGAGGGCGCGTGCTTTGCTTCAGCCCGCACTTCGAAAAGTCGCAGAGCGAGAAGGGCGCCGACGCCCTGGTCCGCCGCGCGATCCGGTGGGCTGCGCGACGCCCTGTCCCGGCGCGCGGGACTCTCACTTCGCTGCTGGCCACTGAAGTGGCCAGCCCTCGTATTGGGCACAGGAGAGGACTGGCAGCTTCAGCGGCCAGTTCTTCGGGGGGACCTGACGGCGGATGAGGCGGTTGGCGTACATCGCGGCGGGTGTGGCGGCGGTGGGGATCATCGCGCTGGTGGCGTGGCAGATGGACGGGTTCGGTCAGTCCGGTCCGCTCGTGGCGGCCCACGCGGGACTGCAGTCTGACTGCGGGGCCTGCCACGAGGACAATGGGGACGTCGACATCGCCAAGTGCGCCGCCTGCCACACCGACCCGGCCACCGGCAAGGCGTTCGCATTCCGCGGCTTTGCGAAACACCACCGCCGCACGGACCTCCCGTGCCTCGCCTGCCACACCGACCACCAGGGGGCCGACGTTCCGACCACGCGTCAAGGCGTGACCTTCGCCACCGTTGGCTGCAAGACCTGTCATCCACCGGGCAAGCTCACCCAGCCGCTGTCGCTGGCGAAGGTCCCCGTGTCGGTGCGGGGCAAGATGACGCATTTCCCGCACGCCAAGCATCCGGCCAGGAATCTCTCGTGCAGCCGATGCCATCCGATGAAGCCGCGTAGTGCCCACGTGCCGGCCGGTCCCTACGCGGAAAACTGCTCGTCATGCCATCACGGCCCGGGCCAGCGGGCCTCGTGTGACACGTGTCACAAGAAGGCGGCCGACTACTACGCCGGGCGGTTCGAAGGGCGCAACGTGGGGTTCGGCTCGCACGGCAAGTCCGGTGAGGTCACGTGCGTGGGCTGCCACAGGTTCAACGACAAGACCAGCACGTTCAAGCCGCCATCGAGCACCTGCACCGACTGCCACCCGCCGCTCTACTGGAGTGACTTCCTCGTCGAGCAGGCCGGCTGGCGCCGATGGCAGAAGACCATCAACGCCCTGCCGCCCGACTCGCCCGACGCCAAGCGCCTCCGGTTCGTCGCCCGCTTCTGGTACCACAACGACAAGCAGTCGGCGAAGGTCCGCCAGGCCCAACCGACGGGCGGCCAGGACCCGGCCAGACGCCCATAGCCGCGGCCTGAGCGACGATCTCCCGGCCGACGGGGCAGGGGGTGCTTTCGGGCGTGGCAGGCGGCTAGGACCCCTTTACGCCCCCAGGCCGGACGCACCCGGCATTGACGGGTCGAGACTCGCCCCGTACAGTGCACCTGCGGAGAGCGTTCGACGGTGGCGGCAGTGCAAGGGGCCCCGAGTGAGTGAAGCAACGCAGCAGAGCAAGACGGCGTTCGACCCGGCCAAGACCATGCTCCTGATCGCGGCCTGGCCGGACCGGCTGGTCGCGCCGGAGCTGATCATCTGGGCGATGGTCCATCGGATCCGCCGCATCCAGTGGTACTCCAAGCGGTATGTCGAGTGCGCGTACAACGAGGCCGTCAAGACCCTCGCCCTGGCCAGCGACTGCGAGCACTTCATCTTCGCCGACCACGACGTCCGCCCCGAAGCCCGGACGGCGCCGTTTCTTACAGCCGCCGGCCCGCTGGTGGCCTGCGAGTACGACCTGTCGACCCGCGACAAGCCTTGGGACGACCCGCAGGCGATGCACACGGGCCTGTGGCGCTGCGACCGCAAGGTCCTCGAAGCGATCGCTCCCCCCTGGTTCCAGCGCGTCCTGACCCCCGATGGAACGGGCGAGACCCAGTGCGTCTGCCTCTACTTCCGCGACAAGGCCCGCGCCGCCGGATTCCCCGTCGTCCGAGCCGGCTGGGTCGGACACGACCCGCACTGAGGCTTCCGCCCCTGACTGCCCCGCATTCTCGCCGCAAGCCGGTCGTCAAGGCATGCCTTACACTCTTGCGCTGTAGACCGTTATCACTACAAAGAGGACGAAAACGGGTACAGGCACGTCCGCTTCGCTTCCTGCTTCGCCTCTCAGGCTACGCAGGACGAGTCGCTGCGCTACCGAGCCAGTCCCCATTTTCGTAGCAGGCTCCTTCTCTGGAGGTTTCCTGGATTGATGGGCGACGGTTGCCCTTTTCTGGCTGGCGCTCAAGGCGGTTGCTGGTGGGGTTTCATCCAAGGGCAGAGGTCAGAGTGACGACAACGGCGCCATCTGCAGATTCCGGAGATGACGCATATTCGAAGAGCAGAACACCGACAGACCTGTCTCCTGTTAGCCCAATCTGCGAAATCTGCGGCTAGCGCCGTTGTGGTTCTTCCCACTGTTCTGTGGGGCTCGTTTTCGGGCGTCTCTTGCCCGGCGGGTTGGGGGAAACGTATGATGCATGGGGGCCAAACGCCTTCGTTTGCGCCCGGGAGACGATGAGATGGCGGGCAGGAAACATTGGGTGTGGTTTTGCGTGGCGGCTGTCGCCATCGGATACGGCCTGTTCGGCTCGGGCTCCGACGCCAAGGTGTGGTTTGCCGACCGCACGACGGCCAGCGGCGAGGACATCGCCGCGCCGCTGGTCGGCAGCGTGGGGGTGCACAAGCGCGGCGGGGTAGTGGGGCTTTACCTCAAGCTTCAGGACGCCAACGGCAAGGCGATCCGCAGCGTCCGCCTGCCCGGGGGCGGTCGCCCGGAGGCCCCGAGCATCGAGATCTTCGACGCCGCCGGCCGCACGGTCTATGCCTGCAAGCTGAGGTATGGGTGAGGGGGCACCTGTTCGCGCTCGTGGCGAGCGCCCAGCCAACTGAGAGGCCACTTCGTCGCCGTCCTGACCTACGACCCGGCGCCGCTTGCGATCGAACTCGAAGAGACGGTCTTCACCCTGCCGTGACGGCGCTTCGCGATGCCCGCTCGCATGTCGGTCCCTGCGCCACTCGTTCCGCGTGCAAGCGAGTTGCACGCCCTACGTCTCACTTTGGTTCCATGCAGATGATGCGTCCATCGGCGAGGGAGAGGAACAACGCGCCGTTGGCGGCGGCGAGACTGTCCCACGCCGGCGGGGCGTCGAGGGTGTACTGGGCCAGTTTCTTTCCGGTCGATGCGGATGCCGCCCACAGGATGCCTCCCATCCGTCCTTCGTAGGCCTTGGCCAGGTCGCCGGTCGGGAAGACGACGGGTGTCCCGGCGACGAACAGGACGTCACCGGCCAGCGCGATGGCCTTGCCGGTCAGCGGGATGGAACTGCTCCACAGCTTCTCCGAAGGTGCGACATTGGACGGCCCGCGCTTCTTGGCGCGCCTCTTCTTCGCGGCGGGCTTCCTTGCAGCGCCCGGCTTGGCGGGTTTCTTGCCGGCACGTACGGGCTTCTTTCCGGTGCCGGGCGCGGCTTTCTTCGGCGGCCCGCCGTAGGTTCCGGCGTACAGCGTGTAGCCCTTGGTGCGCGGATCGAACGGCGTGGTGCGGCCCGGCGTATACCCGCGAACTTCATAGAACCGCTTGCCGTCGATGACGAGGATATCGCCGTGGATCCCGCCCTGGCCCGTGGGGATGTCATAGTGCAGCATCGTATCGATGGTCCAAAACGAGCGATGCTGGGGGATCGCCTGGCCGAAGCCATGCGAGGGAATCAGGTGAGGCTGCTTCACGTCTTGAAGCTTGACCGGCGTCAGGTCGGGCTCGAACGCCTGCTGCCGCAAGAACAGCCGCTTGTCGCCGGCGAGGAAGATGTCGCCTTTGAACCCCTCGATGCTCATGCCCTTGACGACGTCGCGATTCTCAACGGGAAACCCGTTCTTGCCGTACGGGCCGTACATGCGCTTGCGATGGACGACCTTGCCCGAGCGCGGATCGACCGCATACAGGAAGATGCCGCCATCGGTGAACGAGTTTCGCCCGGCCGCGAAATACGCCAGTCCGTTTCGGACCAGGATGCTGCCGCAGATCGGCCAGGCCGACTCCGGCTGACCGTACGCGCAGATCACCCGCCGCTCGAGCGGGGACAGCCGCCAGACGAGCCGGCCGTCGGCAGCACGCACGCAGTAGGCCGTCCCGTCGCGCGAACCGAACAGGAGCAGCCCCTGCCAGTACGTCGGGGGTGAATCCACACGGCCTTCCGTGGTGAACCGCCAGGCGATCTTCCCGTCGGTCACGCTGAGGGCGCAGACGGTGTGAGCGTCCACGTCGGCGACGAACACCATGCCGACCGCGATGACCGGGGCGCTGGCGCGTGTGCCGATCTTCGTCTCCCAGCGTTTGCGGAGCGCGGCCGGGACTTTGCTCTTCGTCGAGCCCGTCCGGGCGTTGTCGTGCCTGTAGGTGGGCCAATCCGATTGTGGATTGCGGATTGCTTGCCCTGAGCCCTGTCGAAGGGCGGATTGCGGATTTGCGCCGAAGGCGGGGCCTTTCTCGAGCGTGGGCTGCGCGTTCACGCGGATGGGCTGGTTCGATCGGGTCAGGCCCGGCTCGGCGGCCATCGCGTTCATGCCGTTCAGCATGACGCTGTTGCAGCACGCGCAGGAGGGCGGCCCGACGTAGTACAGTCCGTTGCACGGGAGCGGGCCGATCCCGCAGGTGCTGCGGATCCACGGATTCGGCAGCTCGGTCGAGGCCGCCAGGTCCAGGAAATCACTGCCGCCGGTGACGGTGTTGATGTAATACCGCGTTGTGATGCGGTTGCGGTAGCAGCGGTCGTGGCCCATCGGGCCGAGCATGGTCTGGTCGATCTTCTTGACCAGCTTGCCCGTCTCGGGATCGAAGCCGCTGACGCCCACTCGGGTCAGCCCCAGGTTCGGCACGGGCCGGCCGGTCGAGCCGCTGTACGCTTGGGCCCACACCAGGCCGCCCGCCACGAACACGTCCGGGGGCTTGTGGTGATTGATCGTCGCGGGCGCCTCCCACATCGCCTTGCCGTCGGCCAGACGAAACGCCCTCAGCCGCTCGGAATCCGCCAGATAGGCCGCGCGATCCGAGAGCACCAGCGAGACGGCGATGCCGGCCGGGCCTTTGAGCACGATCGGGGCGCGGACACGCCATCGGCCCTTGCCGGTCTTGCGGTCGGCGCAGACCAGATGCGTGGCGGTCGAGAACACCACCCGGTCGCCGATCACCCCGAGCGATCCGCCCTGGTAGCCCTTGGCATCGTCGGCGGGTATCCGCCACAGCTCGGCGCCCGACTCGGCGTCGACGGCCAGGATCTCATTCCGGGGATTGTCGGGCTGTTTGATCGTCGGCCCGTACGCCTCGCGCCGGAAGAGGCTCCCCTTCAGCGCCCCGCGCGACAGGTCGCCGTGGACCGGCGAGATGTCGAACTGGTCGCCCGTGACGGCGTACAGCACGCCTCGGTCGTGGACGAACTCCATCGTCCCGGCGGTTCGTTTGTGTGTCTTCAGGACCGTGCCTCTCGCCGCGTCGTACACGATGATGGGCGCCGTGTAGCCGGGGGTGCAATAGACCACGTCACCCACGGCGGCGACGCGCCGCTGGATCTGGACGGGCATCTCCTTGTTGCGGATGTAGATCGGGTGCCAGTCCGCAAACATGACCCGCCAAAGGACGATCCCGTTGAAGGCATCTCGCGCCACCAGCGCCTGCTTGCCCGGCAGGGCCGGGTGCTCTGCCGAGGCGAGGTCCTCAACGGTGAACAGGCGGCCCTTCGTGGAGATCATGCTGTTGATCGACGGCATCGCCAGGTGCGACCGCTGCCACTCCGGCTCCGCGATCCACCGGTAGCGCATGGGCGGCCCCACGACGGTGTCCCGGGCGACGGCGTTGTTGTCCGCGCCGCG
>CAZVEV010000111.1:0-3843 GCA_964625865.1 uncultured Planctomycetaceae bacterium
TTTAACGTAACGACCCCTGAGAATCTCATAAAAGCCATAGCCCCCGATGTTCTCTCCGCCGCGCGTTCCCAGCGCCGCGTTGTCGCCGCCGGACCAGTCGTTCCCACTGTTGGTGTCCGGTGTGCCTGCAGGCGCGCCGTTGATGTACAGCGTCAAGGTGCTGGCGTTGTTGCCTGCAACTCTGTCGAGCGTAGCCACAGCCTGAATGAAGTCGCCGGTGATTGCGGAAATGTCGCTCGCGATGTCCCCCGTACCGTTGTTGCCCGTCTTCTGACGCACTCGAAGGTTGCTGTCGTCGACGAAGAATCCGATCCCCGTGCCGCCGCCGTCCTCGAAGAGAATCTGGCCGTTGGTCGGGGAACTCACGGGGAGGTCATCAGGCTTGAACCACAGCTCAATGGTCACGTCTTCATCCGACCAGTCACCGGGCGCCGTGTGAAACGAATTGCGGGTCGTGGTTCCCGTATCAACCAATTCAAGGCCCCCGCCCGGCGAAGCGGAGTCGGCGGTGTTGTCGAAGAAGCCGCCGGGCAACTCGTAGGCGCGCGTGATCCCCGCGTGGACACTGGTGGCCGTAAGGTTGGCGACGCCGTTGGTCGTGTCGAGCAGGAACTCGAAACCCGACGGATTCCCTGACGCCAGATCTTCCGCGCGATCGTTCCCCGTGTTGGGGTCTTGACTGGCATCAACGTAAAGATCGTAGCCGGGAGTAACGACGGCCGCGCCCGCCGGCGCGGCGCCGAGCACGCCAATCGCCGCGATAATGATCACCGAAAGAACTTGCTTGGTCATCTGGTCACCTCACTGTTGTCATGTGGTCCAGTATGCTTGTTTTCGTTGTCTTGGGTCCTACCGTCGCCGTCGCCGGGCCAGCAGGACTCCGCCGCCCAGGACGAGAAGCCCCAGCGTTGCCGGTTCGGGGATGGTCTGAATGATCAGTCGGGCGCGATTGCTGCCGAAGACGCCACCGCTGGTGACATTCCATTCACCGTCGACGGTCAGGGCGCCCGTGTCCTCCATGTTCGCGAAGAGGGACGAGGGCAGTTGGAATCGGTTGTCCTGATTCCCGTTGATCCCGGACGTGCTGGTGGTCTTCTCACTGATGGCGCGCCAACTGCCCGGGGCTCCGTTGTCGCCGGCGCCCGTCGTCGCGCCGATGGTCGTACCTGCACCGACGGCCTTTCCTGCGCCTTCGTACAGCGTCAGGGTACGGTTGTCATCGTCGGTAATGTCGATCTCGATCCAGGCCTTGTTGATCTTCTTTCCGCTGGGGATGGTGAAGTTGAAACTGACGAAGTCATTAAGGTTGCTGCTGAACGCGATGAACCCGTCGGCATCGCTCGGTGAGAGGGACAGCGTCAGGCTGCCTTCCTTCACGTCGTCGTTCACGTCATCGCCGTCGATGTCCGTGACCACGCTCAGGTCGGAGTGGAAGCTGCCCGTGTCGTTCCAGTAGACCGCCCGGCTGACCGTGCCCGCAAGAGCCGCCATTGTCCCTCCGCCCTTCATCCCCCCGCTGGCGTCGTTCGTCGCGGTCTTGACCGAAAGCGTCTTGTCCCCCTCCCAGTTTGTCCTCGTCCCGAGGTTGGTCAGGATGAAGTGATCGACGTTAAGGTTGTTGTTGACGGCCAGTTGAAGCGTGGTCGTGCTCGGGTTGTAGACCAGCCCGACGGTCGCCTCCGTATCTGCCGTCAGCGCCCCGCCGCTGTGGGCGGCACTGATCGTGCCCCCGCCGGTTCCCGTGGGGCGGTAACTCGTGTCGTGGGCATTTCCCATGCTCGTGTTGGCGGTGCTGTCCATCTTGCCGATTACGTGCGGTACGCCGTCAACGAGATAGAGTCCCGTCCCGTTCGACGTCCCGCCGATCTCCATCAGCAGCACCAGGCCGGACAAGTCGGCCGTCTGAGGCGTGAAGGTGATGTTGTACGTCATCCCGTCAGCCCGCGTCGCCGCGCTCTGCGTATTCTGAGTGGTCGCTCCGGCCGCGTCGTAGAACGCGGAGGCCGGATCCAGCCCCACGATGATATCCGCGCCCGCCGGCGCAACGCCGAGAACATACACCGCGGCAATCGCCGCCCCGGTAAGAACTCGCTTGGTCATGTCGTCACCTCTCCTGTTGTCTCATAGCCTCATAGGGCTGTCTTCGTTGTGTCAGGAATCTCTACCGCCGCTTCCGCCGCAGCCCGAGCAGGCCGATCGCCGCCAGGGCGAGGGTGGACGGTTCCGGGACGGGCGTCAGGGCCAACACGGGGCCGCCCGATGCGGACTCCTTCGAACTGATTGCGTGGACGTAGTTGTCCGAACTGCTTCCCTGTGTCGTTCGCCGGAGGATGAACGTCACCTGGCCGTCGGTATCGTCCTTGAGGAATTGCGTCAGTGCGGCCGAGGCGATGTCGATCTCGCCCAGCCCTTTGCCCTCGACGCTGAACGTGCCCAGCGAGGTCACTTCGCCGGTTACCAACCCGTTCCAGGCAGCGTTGGCCGGTGCGTTGCTCCAGGTGATTTCGCCGGTCGGATCGTTGTCCGTTCCGCCGTTGCCCTCGACCCAGCCTTCCTTCGCGTGACCGTTCTTGAGGCCGAACAGCTCGAACGTCCACTCCTTGTCGCCCGGGGTGCTTCCCGCTCCGGAATCGACGAAGTTCAGCGACAGTGTCGCATCCGCCAGGTCCGTCGCCAGATCAATCCCCGGGTCGGACAGGTCAAACCGAATGTAGGCCTTGCGGTTATTGCTTGAGTTGTCACTGTGCTTGATCTGCAACTGGCTGCTGTTGCCGTAGTTCGTGGTGGCGGCATTGTCTTTGATGTACGCGTCGGCGTCGGTGGGGAGGGCGACCCACTTTGTCAGCGCCTCGGCGTAGGTGGTGGCGATCCGCAACTCGTCGGCGTAGACCACGTCGTCGGTCTCGAGGCCAAAGGTCCGGACGTTGAACGCCGACAGCGTGGCTGTGCCGCTATCGGCGCCGACGTTTGCGCCGGGCGTCCATTCGGTCGGCCGGTCGATGAACAGCCTGGCCCGATCGTAGTTGGTCGCGTGGGCGCCGCCGGTCTCCTTCTCGATCTTCAGCACGAGTTGGAACGTCTGATCTTCTACCGCGTTGGTGCTGCTGTTGCTGGTACCGCCGGACCCGTCGACGCGGGCGAACAACGTGCCGCTCTTGGCGCCCATGCTGGCCCCTTCGTTCTCGTTGCCGCCGTCGTTGGCGTAGAACTGGATGAAGTCGTCCGAAGCAAGGGTGCCCACACGGAACAGCATCCCGACGTAGACCGTGCCGGTCTGCGCGACATCCAGTGCGCGGCTGATGAGCTTGGAGGTGTCTCCAACGTCGGTGATCTGCATCGACTTGCCATACCCGGGCACAACGCCGCTGGCGACGGTCACGTCGCCGGCGCCGCCGGTCCAGGAGTTCGTCCCCCAGCCCGTTCCGCCGGCGCCCCCGTTCAGGTCGCCGACGGGGTAGGACTCGAAGTTGTCGTAGGCGATCAGGTCGGCGCTTGCAGGATTGGCGGCCAACAAGAGAATCGCAGCGAGGGCGACCACGACGAACAGGGAAAGTGACTTCTTCATGTCTGCACTCCGTCCACACATCACAAGTGCTCAGGCGACACATCGGACATGGACACGCCCTCGCCTGGCTCATAGGCTCTGTGCCGGCCATCCGCTTATGGTGGACCGACACCGATATTCATCAAAAGGGTACCACGCCGCCGCGGTCTTTGCAAGAGAAAAACCGACCCCGCAAGTGCTTTTTCTTTCACCCCGTTGCGGCTGGGCGCCCGGCTTTCGGCCTTTTGGTCAGCCCCCTTCGACCCTTCGCCAAGTTCCCTTCGGCAGGCTCCCTTCGA
>CAZVEV010000111.1:3943-17302 GCA_964625865.1 uncultured Planctomycetaceae bacterium
CTTCGCTCAGGATCTACGACCCTTCGACTTCGCTCAGGATCTACGACCCTTCGACTTCGCTCAGGATCTACGACCCTTCGACGATGCTCAGGGTCTAACGACAGGCCTTGCGCCGCCGCGCCATACCCAGCAGGCCGACCGCGGCCAAGGCCATCGTCGCCGGCTCGGGGACGTACGTAGCCGTAAACACGGGACTGCCGATCTGGATTTCTTCCTGGTCGCCGTTCCAGCCGTCACCGGCGTAGATGAGCCGTGCCTGGACTTCGGTCAGACCCACCTGGTCCAGCACGGTCAGTGCTTCCAGGCTGTCGCCGACGGAGAAGCTGTTGTCGCCGCTCTGGCCCTCAAGCGTCAGGGATCCGAGCACCGTCTCTCCGACGACGTCGTAGATTTCGAACAGCAGGGCATCGCCCGCTTCCAGCGTGCCTTCCATGTCCTGCGTGAAGGTCAATGTCAGGTCGATGTCCGTGGCGCCTTCGGGAATCGTCAGGTCCATGACGGCCAGGACGTCATCGACAGCAAGCTGCGATGTGACGTTACCTTCGAGCACGTAATCGCCGACGGCCCAGCCCACCGTGTCATTACCGCTGTTGTCGGTGTCTCCGCCGTCGGTATCGGCGTTGACCGAGCCGGCCGTACCGAGGGTTCCGATTCCGTCATCGGGATCTCCAACGTCGGTCAGGACACCAAAGAAGTTGGCATCATCGGCGCTGGCCCAGGCGGCCTTGACCTCGGTCCAGCCGGTTTGAGTCATGATGCCGTCTTTGAACGCGCTGGCCAGTTCCAGTCCCTGCAGGGCGCCGATGTCGAGCGGTGTGCTACCGCTGTTACCGAGCGCTTCGGTCTGGAGCCGCACGCGATCGCTGGTGTCAAGATCGAGCATCGCACTGTTGAAGTTCCCGCTTTGGTCCCCACCCGACTGACCACCACGCGTATAGAAACCAGAGCGGCCGAAGTCGTATTCGGTTTCCGTATCATCCGGCGCGAGCGTCTCGAAGTTGCTCGCCGGGAAACCACGCGATGGCGCGTTGTCCTCGCTGTAGAACGACGCAAGGAACAGGTAATCGCCCGGTTGCGTGACGGTGACCTCCTGCGCGCTCGTCCCCGCATCAAAGGAGAAGGGGGGGGTGTCCGCGGCTGCGCTGGTCGTCCAGTCAACGGGATCGCCGTTGTTGATGTTCTGTCCGGTGCCGGGCGTTCCGCTGACTTCGGTAAGGCTGATCGTCCTGGCCGCGCTGCCGAGCTTGACGATGCTGAGGCCCGTCTTCGCGCCGTCAATCGTCGAACCGGTGTCGCCCGCGCCTTCGCCCAGGAAGATCTCGACGTTGAGCGTGTCGCCGGCGTTGGCTTCGATGATCGTCCCCAAGGCGACGGCGCCCTCGTTCGTGCTGTCAGTACCGCGGAGGTAGACCGTCGTCGTCGTGCCGGTGACGGCCGAGCCGTTCAGCGCAAGCCGTTGCTGCAAGGTGGTCCGCGTGTTGCTGCCGATATCGCCGTAGGTGTTCGCCACGACAAGATACTTGCCGCCGGAGTTGAGCGTGATGTTGCTTTCCGGCGAGGCGCCCGTGCCGGTGAACCCGAATACGGCGGAGGTCTCGTCCGGCGTGCCGTAAGTGACGGACTTCCGGTTCGCCACGCCGTGGCCGGTCGGCCCGGCTTGACCGCTCGCGCCGGTCAATCGCAGGTAGCCGGCGGTGTCGTCGAGTTTGAGCAACTGAAGGCCCGTTCGACTGGCATCGCGCGTGACGGCGTTCGCAACGGGGCTTCCGGCGTTAGGGGAGTTGTCGGTGCGATACGATTCGAACTGAAGCGTCTGACCGCCCGCGGCGACGTTGAAGATAGAGGCGCCGGTTGTCACCGCCGTCTGGTTGCCCTCGGTCGTGTCTTGCCGGATGTAACCGGACGACCAGCCGACCGACAACGCACTGCCGCCGAGATTCAGGTTCGATTGGATCTGTCGGCGCTCGTTGTTCGTGTTGTTGCTCGACGTGAATTGCGAATTGTAGATCGCCAGGTAATGCCCCGCGGGCAGGTTGACCGTGTCCTCCCCGCTCAACGAAACGCCCGCAATGTCGCTGCGAAACGTGGTGTCGAAGGAATGCGTCAGGGCAGTGCCTCCGTCGGGCAAAACGTCACCTGCCGTGGTCTCGGTGAAGATGGCAATTTCGGCGGCCGCCGAAACGCCGCACAGAACCCCAACCAGGACGATTGCCGTCAACGATGTGAACGCTCGATGGGTCATGATGTCTTCCCTTCCCTTGTCATCAGCGTGTGTTTCAAAACAGTCACCTGCCCTTCAGCATTCGCTACTATCTCTTCCGCCTCCGCAGCCCCAGCAGGCCGACCGCGGCCAGGGCGAGGGTGCCCGGTTCGGGGATGGCGTTGTAGTGGTCGTCCACGCGATTGTCTCCCGACACATCGTCCAGGAGGTAGTTGTTGTAGATCGCCACGTCGTCGATCACGCCGTGGAAGTGGTCCTGCTGAGCACCCTGACCCACCTTCCCGTCATGGTACTGCGTGTCGTGGTCGATCGAACCGATCGCGTTGCGAGCGGCGTGGTTGTTCAGCCGCCCCACGTCGTCGCCGGTGGTCTGGTCCAGCAGGACGTTGTTGACGTACCCGCGGATCTCGCCGGTCAGGTCCGTCGTGTTGTTGTCCATGATCAGCACGACGTGATAGGCGACGTTGGCCTGAACGGTGGTGGTGACGTACTTCGGTCCCCATGGTGTGTTGTTGCCGTCGCTGGCGGTGTTCCACGCGTTGAGGTACAGCGCGGGCCCGTCGAGGTAGATGTTCATCCCGCGGTCCTGGCCGCCTTCGTCCCAGATCATCTGCCTCCCCGTCAGGTCGTACGCCTTGAAGTTCAACTCGATCGTGCGGTCGATGTACGGCTGGCCGCCGCTGTTTATGCTCGTGTGGTTGGGTATCGCCACGAAGTTGTTCGACCCGTCGAAGAACGCCGCCGTATCGGTGCCGCCGACCAGGCTTGTCTTGCCCAGGTCGGCGTCAACCATGTTCGTGTACGTACCGTCAGTGGCGCCCCCCACGCTGCCGGCGTTGTCAGCAGGATTCGCCACCGCCGACTCGCCCAGCCGCCAGTAGTTGTCAGGGTTGTCGGCCATGACCTCGGTGGAGTAGTCGGCCTGCGCCGCGGCGGCGGCAATGAACAGGACCAGCAGTCCGAACGTAAGATGGCAGGTTCTCATTGTGCTCCGTTCCCTGTTCTGTATCTCGTGTGCATGTCTCTTCATCGCCGTCTCCGCCGCCGGGCCTGCAGGGCTCCGCCGCCCAGGACGAGAAGCCCCAGCGTCGCCGGTTCGGGGACGACCTCGATGTTGTCGTACCAGGCGCCGGCATCCGTGTTGGTGTCATTGCCCGGTCCGGACCCGACGAGCGAGAACGACTTCAGGTCGGATACGCCCGCCGTGCGATAGGCCACGTCGTTCGCCTTGATCACGTCGTTGACGTAGATGTCCATCGTCGTGGCGCCCAGGTCCAGCCGCACGTCGGTCAGGTTGTTAATCACGAACTGCCCGGGGTTGCCGTTGACGGCAGGCAGGCCGTTCTGGAGCGTGTGCTCGGCTCCCGACTGGTCCACGTATTTCAGCCGTCCCTTGGCGTTGTTACTCGTCCCATCCGTTGTGAAGATCAACTCGAAGACCTTGTTGCTCGAACTGTCGTAGCCCGTGAAGTAGTTCTTCTTCACGTTCGCGGTGTTGAGCGTCCGCACGATCTGCCAGTCCAGGGAGACTTCAACCAGGCCTGTCGAAAGCGCAGGCGCCGTCCCGCTGATCGTCAGATCGAAGTCATACGGACCGCGGTCGCCCGCCAGGGCCTTGTCGCCGGCGTCGGTCGTGGACCGGTTGATCAGCGAGTCCTCGACGTGGTTGATCGTCCACGTTCCCCCCGTCGTGCCCGTGTCCAGGTTTGCCTTGGTCACATTACCGGCCCCCTGGTTGCTGCACGCGTTGAAGTCTGCCGACAGAATGGCTGCCGCAGATGCAGGTGCCGCGCAGATCAACACGGCGGCCGCGGTTACCGATCCGAGCACTCGATGGATCATGATGTCTTCCCTTTCGGTGTCATCAGTGTGTGTTTCAAAACAGTCACCTGTCCGCTGTTGTACAGGCTCACACCGTTATCTTCGTTGTGTCGGATCATACCGCCCGCCTCCGCCGCCGAACCAGCAGGACCCCGCCGCCCAGGACGAGAAGCCCCACCGTCGCCGGTTCGGGGATCGCGTTGTAGGAGTCCAACACCTCTTGATCGGTCAGCGGGGCGTCGTACAGCCGGGCAATCGCGATGTCGCCGACGAAGCTTTCGAAGTCGTCGTTTCCGTTGCCAAAGCCGCCCGTGTTGCTGCCGCCCTTGCTGCCAACGCCTGAGTCGTCACTACTCTGGTTCCACCAATCACGCGTCGAATTCGTATCCGCGACCGGTTGTCCGTTGAAGTACAAGCGCAGCTTCTTGGTGGCGTGGGTAGGATCGACCACGCCGACGATCTGGTTGAAGTCGCCCAGCAGGCCGTTGTCCGCAGCATCGGTCAGAGCATGAGTGATTTCCGTGGTGTTGGAGTTACGAGCGATACTGAAGGCGAGGTCCGCACCATTGGCGGTCTGTCGAATCCCAAGTCCGGCTCCGTTCCCGCCGCCGTTTTCAAAGAGAAGCTCGTCTGTGTTGGCATCGCCGTTGGTTCCGACGTCGGACCAGTTGCTGCGGTTCGGGCGGAACCACACTTCAAACGCGCTGCTGCGTTTGTTATTGTCCGAGTCGCTCCCCGCATACAGCGTGGGGTTGTCACCGGCGTGTGTGTCGGTAGTTGCCTTGTTCCCAGGGTTCGCGGCGGTCGCGTTGAACGTGTACGCTCGCGTAATTGCCGAATAGGCGCTACCCGGATTGTCATTCGCTGTAACGCCGTTCAGTGACAAGTTGCGGACCTTGTCCGTGCCGCCGTTGTGAATGTCCGAATTGTTGACGTTCGGTTCCCACGTGGCGTTTGCGGTGTTGACTTCCTTGCTCGCATCGTATTCGTAGATGATCGTTGCCGGCGCCGAAGACGCGGCGACAAGAGCCAGACCGGCGAACGCAACGGCGAGTTGGAGAAGAGGTCGGCGATTGGCCGCGATAGTCATCATGATGTTACCTCAGGTTCGTTGTGTCCTTCGTCGTGTTCCGCTGGTTATCTCGCCCGCCGCCGGCGGAAGGGCAGGACCGCCAGGCCGGCGGCGATCACGCCCAGCGTCGCCGGCTCGGGGATGAAGGAGGCGTCGTAGTGGGCTTGAACTCGCGTGGCCGACAGTACGGAATCGTAGACGGCGACTTCGTCCACGAGTCCATCGAGGTCGGCTTCCAAGTTAAAACCGGTCCACGTGCTGCCCTTGTCCAGCGCGCGGGTGACCAGGGGCGATCCGTTCTTGTAGAAGGTCGCCGTGCCGTCGGTCGCGTCGAGATGCTCGAACGTGAAGACGAAATGCTGCCACGTGTTCAGTTCGAATGTTCCGTTCCCCAGATCGCTGCTTTCAAACCGCTTGGCCGTTCCGCAGCAGCCGGTTCCCACCCAGACCGGGCCGTTGTTGCCCGTGTGGAAGCGAAACTGGCTCCAGCCGGAGTCGGCACTGATCGTCTGGTTGTAGTTGGTGCGCGTCTGCGGGTTGATCCAGAACTCCACGCTGAAGTTGTCGCGGAGTCCCGTGACCGTGCCGAAGCTGACGCTCCCGCCGGCGAACTCGGCGGCGCCGTTTCCATCGGCAATAGCCCCGGACTGATTGAGGACGACCGAACCGCTAATCGTCCCGTCGTTGTTGTTCGCCGTCTCGTCGAAGAACGTCGGGCCCGAGGTCTCGTCCAGACGCCAGTAGCCCATCGGACTGTCGCTGAGGACCGCCTCCGAATAGGGGCTGCCTACCGCCGTCGCCCCGGCAACGAAGGTCGTCACGGCGACGACGCACACTACAGCAACTCTTGAATTCCTCATTATGTCTACCTTTCGCTTCTCTCAGGCTCTCCGCACGTTTGTCTGGTCATTCCGGTTACTTCCTCGGGCGCTACCGTCTCCGCCGCGGACGGCGGACGGCCAGGGTCAAGAGGCCAATCGTGGCCACGGCGAGCGTCGCCGGTTCGGGGACGGTGTACGCCTCGGCGTAGGTGTCGGCGATCTTGATCGAATCGACGAACACCTTCTGCCCGTCTTCGAAGCTGAATATCCGCGCGTGGAACGTCGAGATGGTCGAGACCGTGTTACTTGCATTGCCTGATCGCGATGCGGCCGGGTTCACTTCCGTTGTCTGGTCGACGAACATGGCGACCGTGTTGTAGGGGTCCGTTGTCTGCGTGCCGCTCTTGCCGATCCGCAAGACAATCGATCGCGTCACGTCGTCGGTGTGAAACGTTGTCGTCGAGTTGGTCGACTTCGTGTGATCGCCCGTGCGGACGAAATAGGGATTGTTCTCGGCGTTGCGCACGCCGCCGCTGACGCCGGTCGCATTGGCACTGCCCAGACCGTTGTTGAAGTAGAACTGAAGGAAGTCACCGCTGTCGAATCCGCCGGTGGTCCGCAGCAGGAACCCGACGTAGATGCTCTTGTCGGGATCGTTCTGAGCGGGGAACGTCCTCTCCAGAACGTTCTCGTCGTCGCTGACGGCGCCCCCGACCGCCGCAAGCTGCGCCGCCAGGCCCGTGCCGGGAATCACGTCATCTTCGACCGTGCCGTCAGAGTTGCCCGTACCGTCGCTGCTGTTCCAGTTTCCGCCCCAGCCGCTGCCGCCGCTGAGCCCGTTGAGTGAGTCGTTGGCGGTATAGCTGCCGAAATCATCCGACGCGATCGTCGCGGCCGACGCCGAACCGGCGCCGAGGACGCCTATCGCCGCGATCATCGCCCCGCAGAAAACTCGCTTCATCATGTCGTCACCTCTCCACTGGTGTACAGGCTCATGCCGCTATCTTCGTTGTTGTGTTAAAGGACTCTACCGTCCCCGCCGCCGGCGTATGCTGACGCCCATCAGGCCCAGAACGACCACCGCCAGCGTCGACGGTTCGGGGACGTACGTTGCGGTGAACACGGGGTCGCCGATCTGGACTTCTTCCTGATCGCCGCCGGACCAGCCTCCGCCGCTGTAGATGAGGCGCGCCTGAACATCGGTCAACCCCACGTTGTCCAGCGACGTCAAGGTCTCCGTGGTGTCGCCATAGGAGAATCTGTTGGTTCCGACGCCATCGTCGGCAAGCGTGAGGGAACTGAGCACCGTCTCGCCGACGGCGTCGTAGATCTCGAACCGTAGGGAATCGTCTGATTCCAGCGTGCCCTCCATGTCCTGCGTGAACGTCAACGTCAAGTCGATGTCCGTCGCGCCGGCGGGGATCGTCAGGTCCATCACCGCCAGTACCGTGTCTACTGCGGGTTCCTGGGCGGCCGTGAAGGTGCCTTCGAGCACGAAGTCACCGACCGCCCAGCCCACCGTGTCGTTCGTGTCGTTGTCGGTTTCATTGCCGTCGGTATCGCCGTTGACCGTTCCGGCCGACGTGGTCCCGATTCCGTCATCGGCTGTTCCAACGTCGGTTAAGACGCCATAGAAGTTGGTGCCGGAGTTGAAGGACCCTTCCTGAACGCCGGTCCAGCCCAGTGCCTGAACTCTGCGGGCAGTCGACTTGTAGCTGGCGAGGACTTCCGCGGGCGTAAGGACCTGATCACGGTACACACGGAAGATCGCGATCCTGCCGTCAAAGCTCTCGGTGCTCGACTGGCCGTTCCCGATGCCACCCGTGTTCGAACCGCCCCGGGTACCAACGCCTGCCGCGTCGCCGCCTGTCCATTTGCTGCCACCCGACGTCGCCGTGTCTTGCTGAGTCCCGTTGACGTACAAGACCATGGCGCCGCTGCTGAAGTCATAGGTGCCGACGACCTGGATGAACTCGTCGGCGATCGAGGAGATATTGCGATCCGTCTGGGCAGTTGTGCTCGCCCGCCGGTATTCGACCTTGTTGTCATCGATGAAGAACCCGAATCCAGTTCCGCCTCCGTCCTCGAAGAGAATCTGGCCGTTGGCCGGCGTGGGAGCGATGTTATCGGGCTTGAACCACATTTCCATCGATACCGATTCGTTCGACCAATCGCCGGTCGCGTTCAAGAACGAACGACGAGTTGACGTTCCGGCGGTGCTCAGCAGCGCACCGCCCACGTTGGGATTAGGGTCGTCGGTGAAACCGCCCGGAAAGTCATAAGCGTACGTGATGCCGGGCATCGAGCTGCCGCTGGCAACGCGGGCGACACCGTTGGCCGTGTCGAGTTCGAAGTCAAACCCCGACGGGGTCCCCGGGGCGAGGTCTTCCCAACGCCCGTCGCCGTCGGTGTCCTGGCTGGCGTCGACCTCAAAACTGATCGTTGCCGCACGGGCCGTGGTGACAATGGCCAGACCGCCCAACGCGACGACGGCGACCGCGACGAGAACGAAACGTGACTTTTTCATGCCTGCACTCCCTCGGCTACATACGATAAGTGTCCAGGCGAAACCGAAGGTGTACACAGCCTCCACCTCACGGAAGACTTCGCCCGGCTCAAGGCGTTGGGCCGGTGACGTTCACCGGCACTGACAACAATACTACACTATACAGCCGACTCTGCAAGAGAAAAGTCGCTCGCGCCGGCCTGATATTCCTTTCGTACGGCTGCAACTAGGCCCGTCTGCGCCGGCGAACCATCAGGACTCCGCCGCCCAGGACGAGAAGCCCCACCGTCGCCGGCTCGGGGACGTACGTTGCGGTGAACACGGGGTCGCCGATCTGGACTTCTTCCTGATCGCCGTCGGCCCAACCCTGCGCCCCACTGAGGTAGATGATCCGCGCCTGAACGTGGGTCAGCCCCGTGTTGTCCAGCGACGTCAGGGTCTCCACGCTGTCGTCGACGGTGAAGGGGTTGGCTCCGGTGTCGTCGGCAAGGGTGAGCGAACTGAGCACCGTGTCTCCGACGACGTCGTAGATCTCGAACCGGAGCGAATCGTTCGGTTCCAGCGTGCCTTCCATGTCCTGGGTGAACGTCAACGTCAGGTCGATGTCCGTCTTTCCGGCGGGGATCGTCAGGTCCATCACCGCCAGCACGTCGCCGACATCGGGTTCCGTAACAGACGAGAAGTTGCCCTCAAGCACGTAATCGCCGGGGGCCCATCCGATGGCGTCGTCACCGTCGGCGTTCGTGTGTGCACCGTCACCGGTGAAGGAACCCGACGCGTTGGTTCCGCTCTCGTCGGCGCCAGCCGTTACGATGGTTCCGAAGTAGTCGCCTACGCTGGCCCCGGCGGTCTCGACGTCGGTCCAGCCCTGAACCGTCAGCCCGTTCACAATGGCGTTGTAGTTGTCCTCGACTTCCTGCGCGGTTAGCACCTGGTCGCGATACACGCGGAAGACGGCGATCTGGCCGTCGAAGCTCTCGGTGCTCGATTGACCGTTTCCGATCCCGCCGGTGTTGTTTTGGCCACGGGTCCCCAGACCGGCGTTGTCACCGCCCGACCAGTTATTGCCGGTAACGCCCGTATCGGGCGTGCCCACTTCGCTGCCGTTAACATACAGTTTCATTGTCCCCGATGTCGTGTATTCCCATGTCCCGACGACCTGAATGAAGTCGCCGGTGAGGCCGGAAATGCTGGAGTTGACCTGGCCGGTGCCGGTGGCCCGGCGAAAGCGGATCAGGTCGTCGTCCACAAAGAAGCCGATTCCAGTCCCGCCCCCGTCCTCGAAGAGAATCTGGCCGTTGTCTGGCGAGGGATTGGTGTTATCGGGCTTGAACCAGATTTCAATCGTCACGTCCTGGCCGCTGTTTGTCCAAGACCCACCGGTCGAGTTCGCAAAGGAACGCGTTGCGGTCCCCGGATCGGTCTCGATGAGTTCAGCGCCCGCCACGTTACCGGTTGCGCCACCTACAAACTGATAGGCGTGCGTAATCCCCAGATACGAACTCCCGCCCGCGACGCGCGTGACCGCGTCGGCGCCTGTCGTGTCCAGCAGGAACTCCGAGCCTGAGGGATTTCCGCTGGTCAGGTCTTCCCAGCGATCGTCGGCGTCGACGTCATGGCTGGCATCGACGTAGAAATCGTAGCCTGACGTGATGGCTGCATCGGCCACCGCGACGCCCCAAACGCATCCCGCGGCGATTGCCGCCCCGAAAAGAACTCGCTTCATCATGTCGTCACCTCTCCGCTGTTGTACAGGCTCATACCGTTATCTTCGTTGTGTCGGATCATACCGCCCGCCTCTTCCGCCGAACCAGCAGGACCCCGCCGCCCAGGACGAGAAGCCCCACCGTCGCCGGTTCGGGGATGAACGCCGTGTCGAGCCCGTACTTCTGCTCGAGGTAGACACCCACCTGCTGAAATTCCGTGTCCGTCAGTTCGTCGGAATACAGCAGGAACTCGGCGATGTCGCCGTCGAATCGGTCGATGTAGACGTTTGCGTCCTTGCTCCACCCCGCGCCGACGGTGTATCCCTCATCCTGGGGACTGACCTTGTTGGTCGGGCCGGCCGAGGTGTTCTCGGCTCCGAGGTTTCCGTCGCGGTAGTACTCGCCTTGATTGTATGTGGCCCCGTCAGCGGCTCGCCACGTGCCGATTCGGACCGTGCCGGCATCGAACTTCTCGTTCGTATCGGTATATAGCCGGTTGCCGTTGTTGAACCGATAGCCCGCCGTACTGACATCGAATCCAACGCTCTTACCAGGCCCGTCAGTCCCGACAACGTGTCCAAACTGGATGGCCCTCTGAATACCGCCGGCGGTCTCCAGTCGAGCGACGATGAACGCCGTATACGCCGGCGCCGTGCCGGTAATGCCCAGACCGGTCAGCGACTTGAGCTTGTCCCAATTCGCCTGGTTGCCCTGGTTCGTTCCCTCGTTAAACCGCACGACCGGCTTGTACTGCCCGCCGCCGATGGCGATCCCGTTCTGTATCCAGTTGGGTGTCGGTTGAGATCCGTCCTGCGTGGCGTCCTGACTGGCGTTGTCGCCCGTGCCGCTGCCCGTCGATGTCGAATCAGCCCATGCGGTGACCTCAGCCCCGTCACTGACCCCGCCGCCGTTGATGTTCGCGCTGTCGGCGTCCAGCCACAGGACAAGGTTGTCGGTGACCGGAACAGTCGCCGCCTGCAAAACCGATACGCCGCACACGCCAAAGGCGATCACGACGAAAACGGAAAGTGATTTTTTCATGCCTGCACTCCCTCGAGGGCATACCATAGCTGTAACTATTCAGGCGAAGCTGACGGTTTGCACAACCTCCACCTCACGGAAGACTTCGCCCGGCTCAAGGCTCTGCGCCGGTGACGTTCACCGGTGCTACTGTTAAGTTTACTCTATCCGGCCGACTCTGCAAGAGAAAACTCGCTCGCGCCGGCCTGTCGTATCATTTCATGCGATTGTCGCTACGCCCGTCTCCTCCGCCGGGCCAGCAGGACCCCGCCGCCCAGGACCAGCAGGCCCACCGTCGCCGGCTCGGGGACTACGGCGTTGTAGAGGGCGGCGACTTCCGCGTCGGTCTTGGCGTCGCTGTAAAGCCGCACAATGGCGATCTGGCCATCGAAGTCGCCGGCGCTGCCGGCGGCTCCCAGGGCGCTGTCGACGCCGCCCAGACCGGCATCGTTGTTGCCGTCCTGCCAGTACTTGAACTCCGCGTTGTTGCCGATCCGTTGACCGTTGAGGTAAAGCCGCATCTTCCCCGTGCCGCCCGCATTGTCCGGATCAACCACGCCGACAATCTGCATGAAGTCGTCAAGCACGTCGGGATAGGTCGCGTCGGTCAGCGTTACGTCGACATTCTTCTGGCTGTTGCTCAGGCGTGTCCGCAACGTCAACACCACGTTGTCGGGTCCTGCCTGGAAGCCGATATGCCCGCCACTGGTGGCTCCGCCCGACTCGAGGAGGATTTCATTGCCGATCTCGTCGAGACTCGTCGCATTCGGCTTGACCCAGAGTTCCCAGGTCGTGCTCGCCCCTTCATCATCGCTGGTGCCGCCCAGCGGATAGTCGGCCTTGCCGAAGCTGTCTTTGGGGTTGTCGGACTTGCTCGTCCCCTGGAAGCCCCCGCTGCTGCTGCCGGTGAACGAATAGGACGCGGTGATGCCGAGGTAGCTCGATCCGGGGCTGGAGTTGTATGTGTGCCCGACCAGTCCCCAGTCGCGGTTGTGGCTGGGACTGGAGTTGTTGACGTTGGCCTCCCATACGGCGTCGGCTCCGCCGTCGGGGTCCTGCCCCGCGTCATATTCGTAGATGAGCCCCGCCCGGGCTGAGGAAACGAAAACAACAGCCAGGCCGACAGACGTCACGAGGGCCAGCCGGAACAGACTCCGGCGATTGGTAATGGTCATCATGATGTCACCTCACGTTCATTCAGAACGTCTTCGTTGTGTCCTTCGTCGTGTTCCGTTCGCTATCTGACCCGCCGCCTGCGGAAGGGCAGCACGGCCAGGCCCAGGGCGATCACGCCAAGCGTCGCCGGCTCGGGCAAGGAGTCGTAGTTCTGCTGGGCCTCGGTCCCGGTGAACAGTTGGTTGCGGTAGTACCGCAGGATGGCGATGTCGCCGTCGAAGTCCTCGTAGTCGCCGCCGCCGGCGACGCTGCCGTTGACCTTCCCCAGGCCCGCATTGTCGCCGCCGTCCCAGTCGTTCTTGGCGGCGTTATTGGCGCCGCCGGCCGTGCCGCCGGACGTTCCGTTGTGGAACAGTTCGAGCCCGGCGATCTGCCCCGAGTTGAAATCAAGGACCGCCACGATCTGGTGGAACGGGCCCACCGCCAGGCCGGTCACCTGGGCGGTGGTGTGTTGCCCGCTCCCGGTGCCCTGTTGCGAACGGAACTTCAGCGTCGTGCCGTTGAGGTAGATCGCCGTGCCCTGTCCGTTGCCGCCCGTTTCAAACAGCACATGATCGCCCGTGTCGTCGCTCAGCCGGAAGACGATCTCGAACGTGGCGTCGACGGTTGTCCCCGCTCCGCCCGGGATGTTCTGGTCCCAGTCCTCACGCCCGGCCTTCGCGCCGGAGAAACTGTAAGCCGTCGTAATGGCCGAGAAGTCCGTACCGACCGTGTCGCCCGATACGTCGATTCTCGACTGGGCGCCGCCGAAGTTCCAGGCATCCGTCGACCCGTAGCGGGAGTCGGTTTCCCAGACGTTATTCCCGTTGGTATCGGTGTCCGCTTCCCAGTTGACCGTGGGGGCGTTGAAGGGCGTCGTGGTGCCCGCCGCAGGCAGCGCCGGCATCAGCAGGCCAAGCGCAACAAGGGTCCAACTCGGGATCCATTGAACGATCGATCTAATTCGCATACCGATTTCTCCCTGAGATATTGTCAGAAGTTGTGGATGGCGGACGGAAAAAACGCGGCGTATCCTT
>CAZVEV010000112.1:0-17170 GCA_964625865.1 uncultured Planctomycetaceae bacterium
GCAACCACGTTGGGGTCTGGCGATACGTGGTTGCCGCTTCGCGTCAAACCACGGCACCCGCGAGAGAGGTCGAGGTGTCGTCTCCTCCGCGCGCAAGGGTGCGTCCTGTTCCCTCGGGTCTTGACCCGTGCGTGACGGACGGGGATGATGCGTCGTTTGCACGGCAACCGTACTGACCAACAGGAGTGATTCCATGAACAAGCAGATGTCTGGCGTATGCGGCGTGATCCTTGCGTTGGGCGGGACGGTATGGGCGGCTGCACCATCGGCTGGCGGGCCGGACTTCGCACAGGCCGTCGGCACCAAAGGCGGGCTCGTCGTCCACGTGGGCTGTACTGACGGCAAGCTCACCGCCGCGCTAGCGACACGCCCCAACCTCCTGGTCCAGGGCCTGGCCGACAGCGACGGCGCTGTCGCTGAGGCCAGGAAATTCGTGAAATCCGCCGGGAAGTATGGCGCGGTGTCCGTGGCGAGTTTCGACGGTGAGCACCTGCCGTACGTCAACGAACTGGTGAACCTCCTGCTGGTGTCCAAGGCGGGGCGGCTGACCGCGAAAGAGGTCAGACGCGTGCTGGTCCCCGGCGGCGCGGCACTGGTCAAGGACGGGCAGAACGTGCCCGGACTCCAGACCGCCGCCCAAGGTCCGACCGGCTGGCGAATCTACAGGAAGCCCCGCCCCGAGGCGATCGACGACTGGACGCACTACCTGCATGACCCCAAGGGCACGAGCGTATCCGAAGACCTGCTGGCCGGACATCCACGCGGCATGCGGTGGACCGGCGGGCCGTACTGGGCACGCAGCCACGAGCACACCGCGAGCATGAACGCGATGGTCTCGGCCGCCGGGCGGGTCTTCTACGTGATGGACGAGGGGCTGACCGACTCGATCCAACTGCCCGCCGACAATGTCCTGGTCGCGCGGGACGCCTTCAACGGCGTGGTCCTTTGGAAGCGGCCCGTTCCCCACTGGTCCAACGCCCTGTACCCGCTCAAGAGCGGTCCCGGGTGGCTTCCGCGGCGCCTGGTGGCCATCGGAGACAAGGTCTACATCGCCCCGGGCCCGGGCCAGGCCCTGCTGTGCCTCGACGCGGCCACCGGCAAGACCGTGCGCACGTACTCCGACGCGGTGTCCACGTTTGAACTGATCGTCTCGGACGGTCTCATCCTTGCGGCGGTGGACCCCGTGGGCAAGCCGATCGACTATCGGCAGCAGCACCCCAACTGCTGGTCAGAGCGGTCCCGGGCGAGCAAGAAATGGGGCTGGACGCGCGAGACGGGCATGCGGCTGTTGACCGCAATCGACGCCGACAGCGGCAAGGCGATATGGCAGCGCCGCCTGCCGGTCGCTCCCATGACGTTGAGCGCCGATAGCGCGAAGGTCTGCTTTTCCGACGGGGCGGCGGTGGTGGCGCTGGACCGGCGGACGGGCAGGGACCTGTGGCAGGCGGACGTCCCCGCGGCCAAGCTGATCGGCACGGGCTACGGCGGGCCGAGGCTGGTGCTCTGCGGCGACCGCGTGGTGTTCTCGCCCATGGGGAGCATCTCCGCGATCTCGGGAAAGACCGGCAAGGTCCTCTGGTCGGTCAAGGGCAAGCCGCGATCGGGGCACTTCAGCCTGGAGGACTTCTATGTCCTGGGCGACGTAATCTGGGTCCTCCAGCGCGGCAACGCCGGTGCGTTCACCACCTATTCGCTGGCCGACGGCAGGAAGCTCGCCGACTACCGCAACCCCATCCGGTCCTTCTACATCCACCAGCGGTGCTACCCCGGCCGCGCGACGCCCAACTACCAACTGCCCCCCATGATGGGCATCCAGGTCTACGACATGAAGGCCGACAAGTGGTTCAACAACCACTGGGTCCGCGGGGCATGTGTCTACGGCGTGATGCCGGCCAACGGCATGGTCTATGCGACCCCACACGCCTGCGCCTGCTACTACCAGTCCAAGCTCAACGGCTTCAACGCCCTGGCTCCCGATGCCCAGCCCGCCAAGGCCCCCGCGGCTGACAAGAGGCTGGTCAAGGGTCCGGCGTACTCTGAGATTTCAAATCTCAAATCTGAGATCTCAGATTCGCCATCGGACTGGCCGGTGTTCCGTCGTGACAACACGCGCAGCGGATACGCGCGGACGAACGTGCCGGCCGCCGTCGGCCCGGCGTGGCGCAAGAAGCTCGGCGCCAAGCTCAGCCAGCCCGTCGTTGCGGGCGGCAAGGTGCTGGTCAGCGCGATCAACGAGCACACGATCTACGCTCTGGACACGAAGACGGGCAAAGAGGCGTGGCACTTCATCGCAGGCGGGCGCGTGGATTCTCCCCCCACGATGCACGCGGGGATGGCCCTGTTCGGCTGCGCCGACGGCTGCATCTACGCACTGCGCGCAAGCGACGGGAAGCTGGCGTGGCGGTTCAGCGCGGCGCCAACCGACCGCAAGGTGATGTCCTACGGTCAACTGGAATCGGTCTGGCCCCTGTCGGGCAGCGTGCTGGTTCAAGCCGACGCGGCAGGCAAGGCGAGGCTCTACTGCGTCGCCGGGCGATCGATGTTCCTCGACGGCGGCCTTCGAATGGTCATCCTCGACCCCGCGACGGGCGAGCTGATATCCGAGAACGTCATGGACAGCAACGTGCCCGGCACGGACAAGGACCTCCAGACACTCCTGATGGGCAAGCACATGCCCGTCGCCCAGCCGGACATCCTCTCCAGCGACGGGCGATACGTCTACATGAAGTCGCAGACGTTCACGATGGACGGCAAGCGGGTGCGCGTGCGTCCGCAGAGGCCCGACACGCAGTACGACGACGAGGTCCACCTGTTCTCGCCGATCACGTTCCTGGACAATTCGTGGCACCAGCGGACGTACTGGATCTACGGTCGGGCCGCCGGCGAGGGCTGGGCCGAGTTCCAACTGCCCCCCAAGCGCGTGCCCTGCGGCCGCATCATGTGCATCGACGAGACCAACGCCTACGCCTACGCCCGCGACCTGGAACTGCTCTGCAACACGTCGGTCAGCGAGTACCGCCTGTACAGCGCGGGTAAGAGGCCCAAGCGAAAGGTGGGCGTCCCGCGGCTGGAAGGCACATGGGTCAAGGGCAAGTATCCCGCCGACAAGAAGGACCAGCTTGCCGCCCATACGGTGGACTGGAAACAGTTGTCCAGGCAGCCCGCCGATAAACTCAGCGCCCTGGACTACAACTGGGTCAACGAGGAGCCGACCGTGATGGCCAAGGCGATGGTGCTGGCCAACGACCGCCTCTTCATCGCCGGCCCGCGCGACGTGGCCGACGAGAAGAAGCTCTGGGGCCGCTCGAACGAGCCGGCCTTCCGCAAGGCGATGCAGGCGCAGGCCGACTGGCTCGCCGGCGCCCGCGGCGGCGTGATGCAGGTGTTCTCGAAAAAAGACGGCAAGCTGCTGGCCGAGCACACCCTGGACACCCTGCCCGCCTTCGACGGGCTCATCGCTGCCGATGGCAAGCTCTACATGGCCGCCCAAGACGGCTCACTGATCTGCTTCGCGGGCAAGTAAGAAGGTAGGGCGTGCAACTCGTTCACGCGGAAGGGATTGCCCTGTCGTCCCGCGTGCAACACGGTTGCACGCCCTACCGGTGCTTCGTGTTCCGATTTGTCGGAAGCACCCAAACGCCCACAGGCTCCGCCCTGTGGGGTTTCCTGGAACAAACACCCCTTCACGTCCACCATACACCATCAACGTGACTTTGGGGATTCGCGGGAACCGGACCAGAGTTCCCGCACCGTCGTCTCGTTCGCCGATAGCCCACGGGACGGAGCCCGTGGGCGTTTGCCCCTACGGACGCCTATCGTCAGTCATCGAATCCTCGCAAGATTCGTATTGCCCTGGAGCGATCCTGACGATATAATCATGTACGATACTGGCGAATTATGACAGTTTCAAACATTTATGCAGAAACTGACCGAAATTGCGATGCATAGCACGGGCAGCCGGGTTTTCACCAGACCCGAAGTCGCTTGCTGGGTTGGCGGCAGCGAACAGCGGCAGTTCAGCCTGCTCAAGCGGGCCATCGCGTCAGGGGAGGTCCTGCGCATTCGTCGCGGACTGTACTGCTTGTCTGACCCATACTTACATCAGAAGCTCTCCCCCCTTGTTCTGGCCCAGCGTGTCTACGGGCCCAGCTACGTCAGCCTGGAGACAGCCCTGTCCTACCATGGATGGATTCCGGAGGCCGTCTATGCCGTCACCAGTGTGTCATTCGACCGTTCGCGAGAATACGATACGCCCCTGGGCCTCTTCAGCTTCACGCGTGTCCCGCAGCGGACGTTCTATGCCGAGGTAACTCGCGTGGCGGGCCACGGGGGCGATCATCTCCTCCTGGCGTCGCCGGCAAAAGCCCTCGCTGACTATGTCTACGTCCACAGGTGCGACTGGACCTCGGCCAATCCGGTCATCGAGAGCCTGCGAGTCGACGAGGGGCTTGTCGCCGACATCACCGCCGATGAGCTTGACCGCTTGCGGGAGAACTACCGTTCCCGGCGAGTGCGGCGGTTCCTCAAGGGACTGAGAAAGGACCTGGGCCTATGAGCGTGAAAATGATCCAGGACCGCCTGGACGCCTGCGGCTGTCGATCGACCCTCGAGGAGGAGCAGGCACTCCGCGAGATCACGCAGGAGATCGCTCTTGCTGCACTCGGGCGAACCGATTTTTTCCAGAAAGCCGGCTTCCAGGGCGGCACGTGCCTGCGCGTATTCCACGGCTTGAATCGCTTCTCCGAAGACCTGGACTTCGCCCTCCAGGCGCCGGACCTGGCCTTTGGCCTTCGTCCGTATCTCGATGTTCTCGCACGGGAACTGACCGCATACGGATACGGGCTGGAGATCGACGACCGGTCGCGTGCGGACAGGGCTGTCCGAATGGCCTTCCTGAAGGACGACTCGCTGGGCCATCTCCTCCAACTGGCTTACAGGCCCGCGGCAGGTCCCGTGCGCAAACTGCGGATCAAACTTGAAGTGGATACCGCCCCGCCGGCGGGCGCACGCTTCGAAACGAAGGTCCTGGACTTCCCGTTTCCGTCGGCCGTCTGCACGTTCGATCCGCCGAGCCTGTTCGCCGGCAAACTGCACGCGCTGCTCTGTCGGGAGTACCTCAAGGGGCGCGACTGGTACGACTTCATCTGGTACACCGCCCGCCGGACCCCGGTCAACCACACACTGCTGGCCTCAGCCTTGGCCCAGGTCGGTCCGTGGAAGGGGCGGCAACCCCTTGTCGACCGCCAGTGGTGCGTCGACCAGTTGCGCATCAAGATCGAGACGACCGACTGGCCCGCCGCCCGCCGGAACGTCTACCGCTTCATCAAACCTGCCGACCTGCCCTCCCTCGACCTCTGGACCCGCGAGTTCTTCCTGGCCCAGTGTGACAAGCTCGTATAGGAACGTATGCCCGCGTCTGCGGAGGGCGTTGCGGGTTGACCCCATGACGTCCATCACGGGGTCGTCTGCGGCGGGGCCATCTTGGCCAGGACGAGCTTGCCGTCCTTGAATGAGACCGTCTGCGTGCCGACGACGACGGTGTCGCCTTTGGCCTTGGGCGTGGGGGCGGCGCCGGCGGTGAGAAACTTGAAGCTGTAGGTTCGCCCGCCGGCCGTGACGGTCGTGCCGCTCGGCGCGCCGTCGCCGGTCATCACCAGCATGCCGTCAGCGCCCGAGGCGCCGGAGAAATCGATCGCGACGCAGGTCTTGCTCGATCCGATAATCGCCGAACCGTCGGAGGCGGGCGCCCAGTGCGTCGCGTCGCCCGGAATCGAGCCCCACGTGGTCTTCTTGCCGTGATGGCGGATCTGCATCCCGCGGTCCGGGCCGTGGCGAAAGCGGTGGCGCGTCCGCCGGGCCAACTGCGTGATCACGATATCATTCTCGTCCTTCCAGCGGTTGCGGAAGCCGTAGAAGCCGTGCTTCGTGTCGCGAACGCACTGCGGGATGCAGTCGGCGGGGTCCACCGGCTTGGTGCCGAACGGCGTGTTGACCAGCGCCAGGATCGAGTGGTGCGGGTACGGGCTGATCGTGTCCCATGGCGTGCCGTTGGCGGCGTCCCAGTCCTTGACGTAGTTGTGATAGAACCACCAGATCCCCGCGCGCTGTGCGGGCAGGACCGCTTCGTAGCCGATCGAGAAGTACCCCGCCCCGCTGACGCCGTCCGGGCGGGCCCAGATGTTGTGCGGATACCCCCCCCGCTCCGGGAAGCCCTTGCGGAGATAGCTCATGTCCTTGCCCGTCGGGATCGTCAGCAGGAACCACTTCAGCGCCGTCCAGCGGACGTTGGGGCGCGGGGAGACGAAGTCCTTGCCCATCGCCACCTTCCACGCCTGGATCGCCGTGAGGTACACGATGTGGCTGGCCATCGAGCCCGTGCCGTCGCCCTCGGCAAAGTACCCCCCGTCGCCGAACCCCTCGGTGACGTTGCGGATCATCGCCTTGGCGCTGTCCGGCATCAGCTTGTCGATCTTGCCCTGGTCGACGCCCTCGTCGCCCGTGATCGCCATCAGGGCCATCGCCCCCCCGCCCACCTGCATGCCCCAGTGATTGCTCGCCGGGAAGTGACGCTTGCCCTTGACCAGTTCTTCCAGGCTCATGTGCCTGCCCTCGTTGTACTCGCAGATGACGTTGGCGATCTTCTTGCGGTAGGCGGCGTCCCAGCCGTCGTAACACAGGTCGTAGCCCAGCGCGCCCCACCCCAGTGACGGGCCCGCGCGCAGGGCGCCGTATGGGGCCTTGAACGCGTACCGCCGGTCGCGCCCGCGATAGCCGGCCAGCGACGCGTCCATCGCCTGGCGGCCGAGATCGGCGTACTTCTTCTCGCCCGTGATCTGGTACAGGAACCCGTAGCCGGCCATGTGGGAGATGGTAAACGTCTTGCCCGCCGGGTCCTTCGCGAACTTGCCCGATCCGTCACCCGGCGCCTTGCCCTTCATGCCCAGGTTTTCGGGTATGGACCGACCGTCGCTACCGTTCAGCGTGATGCGCAGGCGTTTGAGAATGGCCGCGCCCTCGGGCGTCTTGGCCCGCGCGCGAAGGGCCGGCAGGTCGCTCCTGCGAAACAGAAGCCGCGGATGCTCGCCCGGCTTGACGGCGACGTGCCCCTTGATATCCGCGGGCCACGGCTCGGCAGCAAGGGCGCAGAGAGTGATGGAGAGAATAGCCAGACAACCGATGGCGAAGAGGGTTCTCATTCTGGTTCTCCGGTATGGGATACGGAAGGGTGTCGTGGTTTGACGCGAAGCGGCAACCACGTATTCTCCCATGGAGACAGCGTGGTTGCCGCTTCGCGTCAAGCCACGGCACCCTGCGTGACGGAGGGTCCTCATTGCGGCTTTCCTTTCTGCTTGGCGCGTCGGGGACGATTGGGCACTTCGTGGAGTGTTCCGTCGGGAGTCAGGATCAGCAGGTCGTCGAGGCCGTCGTTGTGCAGGTCGGCGGCCGTCCAGGACATCTGCGGCGTCAGTGCGAATTGCGGGGCGGTCTTGCCGTGCGGCGCGACGGGTCCGCCGCTGTCATAGTCGCACAGGAACGTCCCGAAGCCGCGATTGACCAGCAGCAGGCCGCCGGTGTCGCAGACCACGAGCATGTCGCGCCGCGAGTCGCCGTTGGCGTCGAGCGTGACGGCGCGGGCGTTCCTGAAGCCGTTGCGGTATCGCTCGTAGTAGCGGGCAAGATTCACGCCGGTCAGGCGTTCGAAGTCGGCCGGCCCGCCGCCGGCGGCGTCCAGGGCGTACCGCGTCAGCCCGTCCGGGCGGACGGCAAGCACGTGGGGGCGCCCGGTATCTCCCCAGGAGCCGAACTCGGCCGACACCGGCACGGCGTCAGGCTTCCACAGCGTTCGGGCCGGCAAGGGCTGCCAGGGCGCCCCGCTCTTGCCGGGATTCACGAAGGCGTTCACCCGGCCGGCTGTTGACAGGAGCAGCGCATCGGGTTTCTTGTCGCCGTTGACGTCAGTCAGCGCGGCAGCCAGCGGACGATCTTTCGCTGGCGGCGCGAGTGTGGCGCCAGCGACGAACGCACGGCCGTCGTTGATCCACAATGTCTTGCCGAGCAGCAGATCGACCCTGCCGTCGCCATTGATATCGCCGGCGGCCCGGTAGCCGTTCTCGGCAGCCCGGAGCCCCCACGCGTCGGTGACGTCCTGGTATCCATCCGGCGCGGCCAGCAGCAGGCGCGTCCCGGCCGCGGCGCCGACCAGCAGATCGGGCCTCGTGTCGCCGTTGACGTCGGCGGCCATCATCCAGCGCGGCTTCTTCACCGGCAACGTCGCGATCTTGCGGATCCCACTGCGGAAGTATGCCACGTCCATCACGTCGAGAATCGTCCCCTTGCCCGCCTTGATCTGTTCGATCAGGCGCAGCAGCGCCGCCGTCCGCCCGGGGAAGGTCTGTTTCGCATTGTGTCTTTGCATCACGCGCCACACCTGCGACCCGCTTCCGGCCCGTTTGGCCAGCAGCCACGTGTCAGCCAGGTGCACCAACGCCATCGCCCCGCCGCGTGCCCTGCCCACGAACACCACAACCGCCCCGCCGGAGGCCACCTCCTTGATCAGCCCCGCGGGCGAGACGATCTGGATGCGGAGTTTCTCGCCTGGCGACTCCCCCTTCAGTGTCGCAGAGACCGCAACGTCAACGACGCGAGTCGACACGCTGATTCCCGCGACCGTGCCGGCGATGACCGCTCGCGAAGTCCCGTATATACGTGAGACCGGCATCTCGACTTTGATGACCGCCGCCGCGGGCGCGCCGATCAGCGCGACGGCGGCGGCGACGGCTAGGGCACGGGCAAGCGGTCGTGGGTTTGGCAACATGCACACTCCTTCAGGCGACCCGCAGCATCCATCGCAGGCCGAACATCAGCGGCAGGTAGGCAATCAGGTACGTCAGCAGCCATCCGGCATCCCAGCGGTCGTTGCCGACCGACGCCAGCGGCGCCCAGAAGATACGCTTCCTGGGCGACGGAGGATAGACGATACGTGCCGACCGGATCGGGCCGTTGGCCCCGCAGACGATCTCCCGCGGCGCCGGCGGATATCGCTCGCCGACCACGATAGCCAGTTCCACCGCCGGGCCATCGCCGGGCGTCAGCATCACCGGGAAGCGTCCTTCGACCTCCGGCGGGGTTTGAACTGCCCACGTGATGCCCTGCGGGGGCAGGCCTTCGCGGAGGCGGGCCTCCAGGTCGTCGCGCAGTTCAGCGCGGGGTCGATCCGAGCCGGTCAGGTCTTCCAGCGATTCCTCGCCGGCCACCGGCGGCTCGCCTAACCGCACAAGGAGTCTATCGAGCGTCGCCCGGACAGGCGGAACGGTCCGCGAGGCGGGCGTGGACTCGGCCAGGCTCGCCCGGGCCGACACCGTCAGCGTCACCGGCCCGTCGAAGCGACTGTCGACGAGGGCAACGATCTTGACCGGCGTGCCGGGCGGCGGACTCCAGGAGGCGGGGTCCACCCGGAGCGGGAACCACAGGAACGTCATGATCATCGGGCCCAGCAGGAGGCTGATCGGCCCCATCGCTGCGGCCAGCAGGCGAACGTTGACCGGAGCGGCAAGGCGTGTCAGGGCGGCCCGCCGCGGGGCGAGGCGCGGCAGAGAGGTGGCCTGTCGCGTGAGGTGCCCGGCCCGCCGCTTGGCCTGGCGCAGCCTGCGATTGTCAGTGAGGAACCGCTGCCCGACCATGGTCAGCGCCGCCAGCGTCCCGGCCACGACCGCCACGGTCGCCGGCCTACCCAACCCGGTAACGAGCGGCCAGAGCAGCCGGTCCAGGACCGCCATCGACGGATGGTACAGCCACGCATCAGGTAAGGTCCACGCGGCCAGCAGATACGCCCCCCAGACCAGCAGCGCGATGTTTCTCAATCGTGCGACGGCACGTTCACGCCGTCCCCGCGGCGGCGGGGCCAATCCAGCCGGTATGCGAACGTCGTTCGGCGCCGTCGCCGAATCCGCCTGCCCCGGCGCCCTCGCCAGCGTTCCCACACTCCCGCGGTGCCCATCGACAAAGACGCGCTGGCCCTCGGTCAGCAGGCTCGTCGCATCGGGGAGCACGACGGCGGGGATGCCCATCTCCCGCGCGACCACCGCGCCGTGCGACAGTGCCCCCCCGCATTCGAGCACGAGACCGGCGGCGTTGACGAACAGGGGCGTCCAGGCCGGATCGGTCGAGCGGCACACGAGCACATAGCCGTGGCCGAGCCGACCGGCCTCGGTCAGCGACGTGACGATCCGCACCGGCCCCGACGCCACGCCCGCCGATAACTCATACGCGGGATATCTTTCGGCCGCCTCGTGTTGCGGGGGTCGCCCGAGCGTCTCAATGGCATCCGCATCGATGACGCGAGGCAGGTGCAGGCGTGCCTCGGCGCGATACTCGGTGCGGCGCGCGGCAATGATATCGCCCGGGGCACGTTCGGCTGACAGGGCCTCGCACAGTTCGTCGGCGGTCAGGAAGAACACATCATCGCGGATGCCGAGCCGCCGTCCGGCCTCGACGGCCACGTCTCGAAGCAGATCGTAGCCGAGCATCAGCACGTACTTGCCGTCCTCGCGGAACGGGATGTAGCGATTGGCCAGGCTGAGCAGACGGTCGAACCGTACCCGGTCGGCGGGCCGAAGCTGGGCCTGCAATTCAGCCCTGCGCGCCTCAACTTTCGCCACGTGCGCGCCATGCAGGGCCAGCGGGTCCTGACCGTCCTTCAAGCGATCGGCTAGTTCGACAACTTCCTCCGTCCGTTCGCGCCACCGTCGAGCCGCAAGGTCCAGTTCGTCCGGCCCGCGGTGACCATAATCGTCGAGCCATTGCTCGACGGTGATCTGTCCTTGTGCGAGGGCGTAGAGCGCGGCGTTGGCCCGGAGGGTCCTGTCCGGCGTCGGCGGGGCAGCAAGCATGGCCGCCAACTCGTCGGGGTCCTCGTCGGCGTCCCAGAACTCCTCGGCAAGGAACGTCCGCAACTCGGCCAGCGCCATCCCGCTTATCAGGCTCGGCAGGAGCGACTGCGGGGCCAGCTCGTCCATGACGCGGCTCTGGCGCGCGTGCCACAAGGTCACCAGGTCGCCGGCGGACAGGTCCGTCAGGGCCCGCTGCTTCTCTGTGCGACACCATTCGACGAACTCGGGCATCGTCCGCTCGTTCAGTTCCGAGTCCAGCGTTCTGGCCAACTCGTGCAGGCGACGGTTCACCTCGGCTACGCGGCGCGCGGCAGCGGCACGGGCGCGCAGCGTGCCGGTCGGGCGCGTGGGAGGCAACTGCCCCGCCGCCGGATCACACCGTAGCAGGTCCATGTCGTAGGCGAACGGATAATCGGCAAAGAACATCTCCGGCGCCAGGCCGGTATCCATGTAGACCCTTCCCGCGATGAGTCGCACCGGGCCCTGGTGGCGGAGCGTTTCGGAGGGTTCGAAGCCCGCCATCCGGTACATCCGCCCGAACCCCCCGCCGCCGGACATGAATCGGCGTTGCACGCTCCACGTCAGCGGCGTGGGATGGGCAAGCGTTTCAGCCAGGTTGTGAAGTACCCAGGGGCCGCGCCCGGCCTCGATGTCTCGGCGAAGGGCTGCCTGGGTCGACTCAATCACCTCGCGGCGCGCCTCGGCCCGGGCTGTCCGGATCTGCCGGGCCTGGAGCAACACGAACTGCCCGCCCCCAAGCCCCCATTCGACATCCACGTCGAAGTCGAACAGCCGTTTAACTTCGAGGGCGAGTTCGGCTAGCTCACGGATTTGCGGGTCTGTCAGCGACGGCGCATCGGGGTCAGGCTGTGAACCGTCAGGCCTCTTCGTCGCAGAGGGTGTGTGCCTGATGGTGCGGCGCTTGACGGTCAATGCATTGCGGTCCAGCACGAAACTGTCCGGATGGACCTCGCCGGAGACGACGGCCTCTCCCAGACCGTAGGCCGACTCGACAAGCATCTCGTCGGCTTCAGGATCGTTGGGATTCGCGGTGAACACCACGCCCGAGACGTCCGAGGGGAACATCTCCTGGATGGTGACGGCCGTCCCGGACAGCCCCGCGATGCCGCGGTCTCGCCTGTAAGCGACGGCCCGCGGGGAGTTCCAGGAGTTGAAGACCGCCTCGACACCCTCAAACAGTGTCTGCCACGGGTCTCCTTCGGACACGAGCCCACAGTTCAGGATGGTGTCCATCATCCCGGGCATGGAGACCTCGGCGCCGCTTCGGACGGAGACCAGCAGCGGGTCGCCCGGGCAGCCGAACGTCCGCCCCGTCATCCGTTCGAGTTGGGCCATCGCCTCGCGGATGTCCTGTTGGAGTCCGTCGGGCCAGGCGCCGCCGGCTTCCAGAAACGCCTGGCAGCACTGTGCGGAGATGGTGAAGCCCGGAGGAACCGGCAGGCCCGCTCGCGTCATCGCCGCCAACGACGCGCCCTTGCCCCCAAGGATGTCCTTGCGTTCGGGATCGCCGTCTGCCTGTCCGGCGCCGAAGAGATAGACGCGCCGTGTCATTGGGGGCTCCCCGTGCCCACGAAGCACCGCAGGCCCCCGGTCTCGCTGCCGACGTACAGGCGCCCGCCGGAAATCGTCGGCGAACTGAGCGACAGGCCCATCTCGCCCGGCCGGGCCTGGTGGTTAACGCCGAGGGTCTCGATCACGCGTCCGTCGCGGGCGTCTATGACGGCCAGTGTCCCGTCCCGGGCCACGGCGTAGACGGTGTTTCCGGCCAGCGCCGGTCCGGCCAGGATGGGCACCTCGCCGTTGACGCGCCGCCGCCATATTACCTTCCCGTCAGCCGGCCTCAACGCAACGACCTCCCCGTTGCGGACGGGACAGATGACCTTGCCTCCGCCCGCCGCAATGGCGCCAAGGACGGCATCGGGCATGGCGGTTTCCCATCGCTTGACGCCGGTGCGTCGATCGAGAGCGATCACCGCGCCGGCGGGGTCCGCGTCGGCATGGACGTAGTCGCCCCTGCCGCATCCAATGATCACGAGGTCCTCATAGAGAGTAACGGCCCCCGTGGCCGGATAGGGCGTCGCGGTACGCCAGACCAGTCGCTCCCGGCCGGCGGCCTTCAGGACGTCATCGCTCGCCGTACGAAGCGCAACGACCTGTCTTCCACCGTATCCGCTGCCGATGTAACAGGTCTTTCCATCGGACGATATCGCGGGCGAGCTTTCCGGGTCGTTGACCGCGTAGCGCCACAGTTCTTTGCCATCGGATATCCGAACGGCCAGCACGAACCCCGGATCGCCGGTCGGTTTCTTGTCAGGCCCTTCGATCGCACCGGCGCCGGCGATCACGAGGTCGCCCCGGATGGCGGGAGACCCCTCGATATGAAGCGGCGTCTGGACCTGCCAGTGCAGCCGCCCGGTCGTGGCGTCCAGACACAGCAGGCTGCAGTCCGTGTCGTCGTGAAGCCCTTGTCCGATGACGAGGTACTTCCCGTCGGCCGTCAGGGCCGGCGAACTGAAGAACGCCTTGAGGCTCTCTGCACCATCCGCGGGGGTGATGGGAACGGCGTCGCGGTTCCAGAGTTCCCGCCCGCTGGCGGCATCGAGGCAGAACACGCCGCCGTAATTACCCGTGATATCGACCAGGCAGGACGCGCCGAACACTCTTCCGCCCAGGATGGCCGGCGAGGACAGGACCATCGTGTCCGGCTGGCCGTGGGTCCATCGCAGCATGAGATTCCGCGGCGCCGGCCCGCCGTCGTGTCCGCAGCGGGAGGGGCTGTCCCGGAAGATGAACGGCCCGGCCGGTCGGGCGTGTGTCCCCCCCGTCGTCGCCCCCCCGCGGGCGGCGATCTGTTCACAGCGGATGATCTCCATCGCCACGGCGTTCCAGTTGACGTTGTCGGAAGAGTCATCCCCGTCTCGCGGACCTGTGGCCGACGAGAGAGAGCCGGCAAGCAATGTCCCTCCCGCCACGGCGCCCCCGATGCCCGCAAGGACCATCACGACGACAAGCGGTCGGCGTCTGCACAGGTCGAGCAGTTGTCGCGGCCGAAGCAGGACGCCGATAACACTGCCCGCCGCGGCAACGACGGCGGGGAGAATAGCCGCCCCGGCATTGACGAAGATCGGCACGACGGCAAGCGTGTTATCCATACTCGCAACCTGACTGACCAGGGGCGCCTCGCGCCGGCTCTGCGTCAGAAACTACCCGCGGTGGCCGACATTCCACGCCCCGTGCGCCACTTAGGCATCTATCGCGCGAAACAGTCGGGCGCCCGGACTGTTGTACTATGTGGACTATAGTAGTACAACCGCCACGTCGGGAGCCGGTAGCGTTGTGGCCGCAAAATGTGCCGCGGGCGTCTGGCCCGTGATCGAGCGTCGCGAATGCAGCCCGTTGGGTTGTCTTCGACGGGCGGACGCTCGTTGCTCGCCGCAACACAACCGGCCGCCACGTCGGACACAGTTAATCTGATCGTAAGCGGAGCCTCTCAGATGAGAAGGACACTATCTGCGCCGGCCATTGTTGGGATACTGCTGGCCGTCGGATTGCAGACGCCTGGGCTCGCACAGAACAGCAAGCTGACGTCGGCCCAGGCGGCCATGATGCTTCTCGACAGCGCCCGGCGGGCACACAACGACGGCAAGCACGCCGTAGCGGCCGACGGCTTTCGCAAGTTCCTTCAGAGCTACCCCAGCCACGCCCAGGCCCCGTCGGCCTGGTACGGGCTGGGCATGTCACTGCTGGAAGCCGATCCCGCGAACTGCCGCGGCGCCGCCGAAGCGTTGAAGAACATCATCGCCCGCCCCGACTTTGCCGACCGCCCCTTCGCGATGTACTACATGGGCGTCGCGGCGCGAGGGCAGGCCGCCGAGTCGCTCGCCAAAGCGGCGGCTGATCCCGCACAAGCCAACAACTACCGCAGCTACGCACGCCAGTATTACGACGAGGCGACCCGCCATTTCGCCGCCGCCGCCGACGCGTTTGCCGCACGGGCCAAAGTGGCACCTGCCACCACCGCACCGGCCGTCAGCAAGGACGCCGAATGGGCCGCGCGGTCGCGGTGCGACTGGTGCGATATGCTCTTGCGTACGGGCAAGACGAAGCAGGCGGCTGAGTTGGCCCGGGCCTTTCTCGCTGATGCCGCGACCGCCAAGAGCCGCTTCAACGGCCGCATGCGGTACTATCTCGGCTACGCCAGGTTCGCGATGAAGGACTATCTCGCCGCCGGACGAGCGCTCAGCGGGCTGGCCCCGTTCGCGCAGGAGTTCGGGCCCCACGCGCGGTATCTTCTCGCACGCACGCACCACATGTCGGCCGAGCGCCCGGAGGCGGCGGCTTTGTACAAGGCCCTGCTGGCCGGACACGAACGGGCCGTCAAGGCCGCCGCGGAGTCCCTCAAGAGCTCATCCATCAGCCCCGCTGACAGACGCCGGGCCGAGGCGCTGACGAAAGCCCTTCCGCCGGACTACATCGTGCGCGCAACGTTCTACGCCGCCCTGATCGACGCTGAAGCCGGACGCTTCAACGACGCCCTGACCCGCTTCAAAGCGTTTGTGACGAAGTACCGCGCCAGTCCGCTGGCCGGCGAGGCGACGCTGCGCCAGGGATACTGCCATCTCCAGATGCGCAGCTACGCCGAGGCCATCAAGACGCTGGATCCGCTACGGGCGGACAAGCAACTGGCCGAACGGGCCATCTGGTGGCTGGCGCGTGCGCGCGTGGCTGGTGCGAACCGGGACAAGCCCGAGGCGTATGCCCAGACGCTGAAGACCGCGATTGCCGAACTAACCCGGGCCGCCGAGCTTGCCCGGATGCGTGATCCGTACTCGTCCGCCACGAAGCCCCTTCGCGGCGACATCATGCTTGAACTGGGCGACACGCAACAACTCGCGGCCCAGTACAAGGACGCCGCCTCGACCTACCAGCGGATACTCTCTGAGCGTCTGGCCCCCGACCGCAAGGAGGAGACCCTCCAGCGCCTGGCGACCGCGATGCACCTCAGTGGAGACTACAGGCGGTCCGACGAGACGTGTGCGACTTTCGAGAAGGCGTACCCGCAGAGCACCCTGATGGCCGCGATCTGGTTCCGCAAGGCGGAGAACGCCTGCATGCACGCGATGGGCATGCGAACCAGTCGCCATTCCTCGCGCCGTGAAGACCTCGAGCGCGAACTCCAGAAGGCGATAGATCGCTACCGGCGCCTGCTCGTGAAGTTCCCTGACTTCGCCCAGGCCGACATGGCGCGGTACGGCATGGCGACGGCGCAGTACGAGCTGCGACGCTATGACGAAGCGCTGGCGACGCTGAAGGGCATCCCCGAGGGCAACCGTGCAGGGGAGTTGGTCCCGGTCAGCTACCTGATGGCTGACTGTCAGATCCGTCTCCTGCCGGCGCGAACGGACACGGCCTTGCCCGCAGCCAAACTGATGGCCGGTGCCCGGCAGGCCGCCAAACTGCTCGAAGGTTTTCTCTCGGCCGCCCCCAAGAGCACGCTCGCGCCGGATGCGCTGCTCAAGATCGGGCACTGCCACCAGCGCATCGGCGGCGTGCTGGCCGGCGCCACCGAACGGACCAAGTCGTACACGCAGGCCAAGGGCGCCTACGAGAGGCTGCTCCAGTCGTACCCGAAAGACCCGCTGGCGTCGGCGGCCTTCTTTGAACGGGCCAAGTGCAGGGCCCTGCTGGGCGATACGCAGACGGCGATGGACGAGTTGGACCAGTTCCGCCGCGACCCCTACCGCACCACGCCGGTTGCCCGGCTGGCGTTGGTGCGCCTGTCAAGTCTGCTTCGAGCGAAGAAGGACGCGGTAGAGGCCGCGCGGATTCTCCACGAATACCGGACGTGGCAGAGAGTGGCCAAGCGAACCGACAGTTCCGGCAGGCGCCTGGGGCCGCAGTTCCTCTACGAGCAGGGGCTGGCGCTGAAGGAAAGCGGCAAACTCGGCGAGGCCAGGACGATCCTCGATACGGTCGTCAGGTACTTCCCCCGTACGCCCGAAGCCCGTAACGCCGTATGGCGCAGCGTGCAGTGCTCTCGCGAGGAGATGACGAAGACGATGGCCGCCTATCGGACGCTCAAGGTGCAGGCGGGCGTGAGCAAGGAGCGGCTCGCGCAGGCCGATCGCGACGCGAGCAACAGCCTGCGGGACCTGTACAAGGCCGCCGACCTGGCCAAAGCGCAGGGCGAGGCCCTGGCCAAGACGACCGGTACGATCCGATTACATTGTTTACGGATCAGTCCATGGACATGGTTTACA
>CAZVEV010000113.1:0-16914 GCA_964625865.1 uncultured Planctomycetaceae bacterium
GGCCTGTCACCGAAGTGCGGACAGGCCCGAGACACGGCCTACTCACGTGGGATGCTCCCGGCAAGCGAAGCATATCACTGACGTGTGTTGGGTGGCACTTTCAAGCGGAGCCCGAAGGGTGCAGCTTGTGGGTGTAGAAACAGCCAGGCCCCGGCCGCCGCCGCCGCCAGATGCATGGCGGGCGAGCCGGCCCGCGGAACCAATAGCCAAGCCTATCCCGCTCGGGTAGAATCCGTCGAGAGCCCCGCGCCGGCTCACTGGTCCCGAACGCGACTGTACAGTATGGAGAGACCTCATGCGAAGCAAGCCCGCGATGGTTGTCACGATGCTTGTCATGTTCTGTGTCGTTGAAGCGTCGCCCGCGGCTTCGGACGCGCGACGGCCTATCGTGGGATCGGACGTGGTGTTCGAGGAGGTCGGCGGCGTGGTGGCTGTTGAGGCCGAGCACTTCTACAAGCAGACGCTCAACAGCGTTCGGAGCTGGTATCTCTTCTCCCCGAAGCAGCAGCCTGCAGTGACTCCCGACGGCGATCCGCCGCACCTGGCCGGCGCCAGCGGGGGGGCGTACGTCGAGATCCTGCCCGACACGCGACGCACGCACGGCGACAAGCTGGTCAACGCGCAGAACTTCATGAACAGTCCGGGCAAGATGGCCGTCCTGCACTACAAGGTGCACTTCAACACGCCGGGCAAGTACTACGTCTGGGCGCGGATATTCTCGACCGGCACGGAGGACAACGGCATGCACGTGGGGATCGACGGCACGTGGCCGGCGACGGGCCAGCGGATGCAGTGGACGGGCAAACGAAAGTGGGTCTGGGGGTCCAAGCAGCGGACGGCCAGGCAGCACGGTGGGGAGGCGGGAAAGCTGTTCCTCCAGATCGACAGGCCGGGCGAGCACGTGATCATGTTCTCGATGCGCGAGGACGGCACGGAGTTCGACAAGTGGATGATGGTCAAGGAGAAGAAGGGTTCCGTTGCGGGTGTGGGCCCGGCGACGCGCGTCAAGAAGGGCAAGCTGCCGAAGGGCGTCACACCCGTGCCGGGGACAAGCGAACCGGATACCCCCAAGGCTCGGCCGAAGCGGAGGCGAGCGGCCGACGAGACGCCCGAGGGGGCGGTTGTCGTGGCGGCGGGGCAGTTCAATGTCCAGGGCACGAACTACTACATGGACAAGGGCAAGTGGCTGGCGATTGAGCCGGGGAAGCACAAGTCGGCGAGGATCAGCGCGAAACTGACGATCGCCCCAGGCCAGTACCACGTGACGCTGTGCGCCGTGGGTGAGGACGACGGCAAGAGCCGCTACGAGCTGCTGCTGGATGGCAAGCCCGTGGGGACCTTCGTCTGTCCGCTGGCCGGCGGCACGGCGGAGGAAGGGCCCCGGTACACCAAGACCTGGCCGAAGGTGACGGTGGGCAAGAACGCGACGCTGGAGGTCCGCTCGTGGATTGCGTCGGAAGACGGCTCGGGGCACAGCCGCGCCCGCGTGGCGCGCGTGGCGCTGGTGCCGTCGGCCGCCGTAGCTGCCGGGGCGGCAGTGGTCCCGGCGACGGGGGCGGGGACGCCCGTTGTACGCGTCTCGACACCCGAGCCGGTCTCGGGCAAGCCGCTCGCCGGGCCGCGAAAGCCTGATGGCAAGGGCCAGGTGACGGTGGGGGGCGAACTGAAGCAGTGGCACAAGGTGACGCTGACGCTGGACGGGCCGTTCGCCCATGAGCGCGACAACGCGCCGAATCCGTTTACCGACTACCGCATGACCGTGACGTTCCAGCACGAGTCGGGCTCGCCCAAGTACGTCGTGCCGGGCTATTTCGCGGCCGACGGCGACGCGGCGAACACGTCGGCCGAGGCGGGCACGACGTGGCGGGCGCACCTGTCTCCGGACAAGCCGGGCACGTGGAGCTACGCTGTCTCGTTCGTCAAGGGAAAGCACGTCGCCGTTTCCGACGCGGCCGGGGCGCCGGTGGGCGGCTGTGACGGGAAGAAGGGCACGTTCGTCGTCAAGCCGACCGACAAGACCGGGCGCGATCTCCGCGCGAAGGGTCGTCTGCAGTATGTCGACAAGCATCACCTGCGGTTCGCCGGCAGCGGGGAGTACTTCCTCAAGTGCGGCGCCGACGCGCCGGAGAACTTCCTGGCCTATCGCGATTTCGACGGGCCCTTCAAGAACGACGGGCAGAAGGACAACTTCATCAAGTCGTGGCAGGCCCACGTCAGGGACTGGCGCCCGGGCGACCCGACGTGGCAGGGGGGCAAGGGCAAGGGCATCATCGGCGCGATAAACTACCTCGCCTCCGAGGGGCTCAACGTCTTCTCGTTCCTCCCGATGAACATCGGCGGCGACGACAGGAACGTCTTTCCCTACACGACGTACCGCGACCGCACGCACATGGACTGCTCCCGCCTGGACCAGTGGGCGATCGTGTTCGAGCATGGGACGCGGATGGGCATGTACCTGCACTTCAAGACGCAGGAAACGGAGAACGAACTGCTGCTGGACCGGGGTAACCTGGGCCCGCAGCGCAAGCTCTACTACCGCGAACTGATCGCCCGGTTCGCTCACAACCTCGCGATGAACTGGAACCTGGGCGAGGAGATCAACAACGCCACTCACGCACAGAAGGTTGCGTGGGCTGATTACTTCCACACGCACGATCCGTACCGGCATCACATCGTCATCCACAACATGGGCGACCCGCACTACGACCTGCTGGGCAAGGCGTCGAAGCTCACGGGCTTTTCTCTCCAGACCAACCGTCCGAATTTCGAGAACGTCCACCACCGGACGCTGGACTACATCACCCGCTCGGTCAAGGCGGGCAAGCCGTGGGTCGTCGCCTGCGACGAACCGGGCGATGCGTCTCACGGGCTGAGGCCCGACAACGACGCCGGCGCCAGCCACACCGACGGGCGGAAGTACGCCCTGTGGGGTCATCTCATGGCCGGCGGGGCCGGGCTGGAGTTCTACTTCGGCTACAAGCACGCCCACTCGGACCTGACCTGCCAGGACTGGCGCAGCCGCGATCGGTTCTGGGACTACTGCCGCTACGCCCTGGAGTTCTTCCGCGACAACAAGATCCCGTTTTGGGAGATGACCAACGCCAACGGCCTGGTGGGCTCGGGCGGCAAGAAGGCGAGCCGCTACTGCCTGGCCAAGCCGGGCGAGCTGTACCTCGTGTACCTGCCCAACGGCGGTTCGACGAAGCTGGACCTGGGCAAGGCCCGCGGGACGTTCACCGTCCAGTGGTACAACCCCCGCAAGGGGGGCAAGCTCCGCAGCGGGTCGGTGGCGCAGGTCTCGGGGGGGCGAAGCGTCGACATCGGTCAGCCCCCGGCCGAGCGAGGCGAGGACTGGCTGGCGATGATCCGGCGACGGTGAGCAATACGGCGCCGAGTCGGTGGTCTTCGGCGCGAGATGTTGTTGTGTAGCCGGGTGCCGTGGGCTGCGGAGCGCAGCGGAGCAACCACGTGAACGGTTTTCGATTGCCGATTTCCGATTGTCGATTGGCTATCGAGCGCTAATCGACAATCGGCAATCGCAAATCGACAATGGCGACAGCGTGGTTGCTCCGCTGCGCTTCGCAGCCCACGGCACCCGCTCGCTGACCGCTCAGAGTTTGCTCGTGGCCGTCTGGTACATCTCATCTGCGCAGGACTTGAATACCTTCCTGAGCGCGGGATACGGTTCGCCGTGGCCGTCGAGCACGCCCGAGTGCTGGCGGGCCTGTTTGCGCGGGATCCGATTCGTGGCGTCGATCAGACCACAGTAGTGCCAGCCCACGAACTCCGGCCGTGCGAACGCGCTGCGGAAGAACTCGGCCGTCCAATCCGCGCGCTGCTGCAGGTTGTCGGCTACCGGGCCGTAGGGTCGCGGCATGTGGGGGGTGACCATCGTGTAGGCCGAGTCACCGTTGATGATCGGCTTGTCGATGATCTTAGACCATCGATCCAGCCCCGGCTTCTGCACCTCGTATCGTCCGTACATCTGATAGAAGATGATATCGGTGAACCGGCTCGTGGTCGGCAGGATGGTGTCCGCCGCATCGGTGTTGGCGTTGATCTTGTCACCTACGAACATGTGGTTGGTGTCGTATCGGCGAATGGCGGCCTTGGCGGTCTGGTAGTATTTCGCGACGACCCGCTTGAGGAACTCGACATTGTCCCGGGTCTCGTTTCCGTTGGACAGGTCCGTACCCGGCCGCCAGTCCTTGGCTGACGCGAGCGCATCGAACGAATCGAACGTCGTGCCGTACGTCGCGTTAAAGTCCCCGATCTTGCCACGATAGAGATCCCGCATCGTCGCGACGTAGGCCTTCTTTCCCGGAGCGTCGGGTCCCATATTGCGCAGCCGGCGGGGCCAGCCGATGCGAGATTCCCGTCGAGCCCCGCCGATGACGTCAGGGCGCTCGCGGCAGTCTTCTTCTGTCATCATTGGGCAGTCGGTCATGGAATAGCCCAAGAGGAACGGGTCATTCCGGGCAGGAGCGGCCAGTTTCCTCGTCATCCGGTCGCAGTGCCGCGCGAACTCGTCGGCAAAGACGTCCACGAAGTTGCTGTCGGGAATCTGCTTCTTCCAATGGGGAATATCCACAAAGTGAATCGGCTGCATGTACGGCATGGCCGGCTTGGGCGTGTTCACAACCGACAGCGACGTGTGGACCCCCACCGTATTGAACCCATAGTCCCGACACGTCTTCAGAAACCACGTCCTGAGTGCGGGGGCGAACTCCCGCCAGTCGAAGCTGTTCAGGCCCAGACGCTTCTTCCAGGCCTCGCGGTTGTAGTCCTGCCTCCACAGGTCGGCATGCAGGTGATTGATCCCGAGACTCAAGAACGCGTTGCCTTCTGGAGTGACAAGCCACCATCTCCGGTCCTTCTCGACCCGGAAGAAGCCCGTTGCCTTGAAGTTCTTTCCCTTCCAGCCCCCGAACTGATCGAACTCCTTGCTGGCGACCGCATCCTTGGCCCGCACATCCCTCAGAATGCCGAGCCCCACTGCAGACGCCGTCACACCTTGGAGTAATTCACGCCGTTTCATCGGTTCACCGTTGATCTGGTTCAGGCCGGGGTATCCCGGATGACGTTTGGCCGACGACCTCCGTCAGCCCTCCTGATGAGCGTACCGCCGGCCAGCAAGGTCGGCAAGCACTTCATCCGCTCGACAATAAGACGATTGCAGGGTGAGAGTGTCTCGCGTTCAGGTATACTGTGCGCATGGGAAAGACGCGGCTGACAGCGTTGCTGGTGGTGCTGGAGGCCACTGTTGTCGGTTGCACACCTGAGGGGCCCTCGCCGCTCCCGGTGAAACCCGATGATGGTGCAGGAGTGCCCAAGGGCGTCTATCGGTCTCCGCTGGCGGTGGCGGTCTCCCCGGACGGCAGAACGCTGTACGTGTCGGACAGGACGGCTGGCTGCGTAACCATTCTGGACGTGGTGGCCGGCAGGAAGATCCGCGACGTGGTGATCGGTGGGCAGCCGCACGGCCTGTGCCTGTCAGCCGACGGCAAGACGCTGTACGTTGCCCAGCGTACCGCCCACACGGTCGCCGTGATCGACACCGCCCAGGCACGCGTCACCCGGCGCATCTCCGTGGGCACCTGGCCGGTCGCGGTCGCGCTGGCTGAGAAGAGCAATCGTCTCTACACGTGCAACCGGGGCAACCACACGGTTTCGGTGGTCGACCTGGCGGCGGGCAGGGAGATCAGACAGATCGCCGTCGTCCGCGACCCGGCCTTTGCGGCCGTCACGCATGACCAGTCGCGTCTCGTCGTCGCCAACTTCCTGCCCGACGGACCGGCGACGGCGTCCGATCCGGCGGCTGAGGTCAGCGTTCTCGATACGAGGGCGATGCGGGAGATCGCCACGATCAAGCTACCGCCCGGATCGACGATGGCCCGCGGGACTTGGGTGTCTCCCGACGGCAGGTGGGCGTACGTGGCCCATCTCCTGGGCCGCTTCGATCTCCCGGTAACGCAAGTGGAACAAGGCTGGGTCCATACGACGGCGTTGAGCATCATTGACCTGGCAAAGTCCGAGCGGCTGGCGACTGTTCTGCTGGATGACCTGACCAAAGGTGCGGCGGACCCCTGGGCGGTGGTGGGGGCAGCGGACGGCAAGCGGTTGTGGGTCAGCCATCGCGGCGTCCACGAGGTCTCGGCGCTCGATATCGGGCGCATACACGATCTGCTCGAAGGCAAGATCCCGGACGATCTTGCCCGGATCAAGGACGGTCAGCGGGATAACATCTGGGTCCGCATCAGCAAGGACACGCGCCAGATCGCGGAACTGACGGAGGACCTGACGGCCCTCCACATCGCCAAGGCGCTCCGCCGCTCGCCCTCGGGAGGCACGGGGCCGACGGGCATGGCGCTTGGGCCCGGGGGCAGGAGGCTGTACGTAGCCAACACGTACAGCGGAACCGTGGGCGTGCTGGACGCGACGGCGGGCACGCTGCTGACGACGATCAGCGTGGGCGAGCAGCCTGAGCCTGATGCGGCGCGGCGCGGTGAGATCTACTTCCACGACGCGACGCACTGCTATCAGCGGTGGCACAGTTGCGCGTCGTGCCATCTCGACGGCGGCCGCGTCGATGCCCTGCCATGGGACTTCATGCGAGACGGGGTCGACAACGGCAAGGACGTGATCAGCCTGGTCTACATGCAGCACACTCCGCCTCACAACCGCCGCGCCACGCGGCCCGATCCGCGGACGAGCCTGGAAACGGGGGTGATCGGCAGCCACCGCATGCCCCCCGCGCCGTCGGAGGTTGATGACCTGCTGGCGTACGTCACATCGCTCAAGCCCGAGCCTAATCCGAACCTTCCGATGTTCGCCGCCGCTGCGAGGCGCGGCAAGGTGCTGTTCGAAGGCAAGGCCGACTGCGCCCGGTGCCATCCGGCCCCCTGGTACACCGACAACAAGATGCACGACGTGGGGATCACCAGCAAGACCGACCCTGACGGCCGCTACGACACGCCGTCGCTGATTGAGGCCTATCGCACGGGGCCGTACTATCACGATGGTCGGGCAGCCACCATGGAAGAAGCACTGACCGAGCATGACCCCAAGGGCCTGCACGGGAAGCTCAAGGGCCTGACCGCGAAGGAGATCGACGACCTGGTCGCCTATGTGCTTTCGCTGTGATGGCGGGGATTCACTTCGCGGGCGTCTTCGCCGCCGGCTTGCCCTCCGCGGGCTTCTTGGCCGGCGCTTTGGGGACCTTGACGCGAGTGTATCGGAACTTCCTGGGGAACAGCGTCTTGCCGGACGCCTTGATGAACTTGATGACGTTCTCGGGCGTGTCCTCAATCTTGGACCCGCTGCCCTTGATCTTGCCCGCCTTGATCGCCTCTCTGATGAACCGCTGATTCGGGGCGAAGATGTCGAGCGTGTCGCCTTCCAGCTTGTACAGGAAGATGTCGTACCTGTCGACGGAGGCCGTCACCTGCTCCGGCGTGGCGCCGCGCAGTTGGGGAATCATCTTCGGCTGGTATCCCACGTTGAAATACGTGACGTCGCCGATCTTCGTCGGAAAGCCGATGAAGTGACGCATGTAGAACTCGGGCCTCTTCGTGCCCGGCTTGACCAGCACCAGTTCCATCCAGTTGAGCTTGCCCAGGATATTGCCCGCCCCGATGTGAAAGAAATACGCATTGCCCCGGATGATTGTCCGCCACGTGCCTATCAGGCGCGGGTCGAGTTCGGCCTTGAGGGGGTCCGACAGCGGGCGGCTCGTCGTAACGCCATAGTCGGCCCTCGCCCCGGGCGCCAGCCCCAGAAGCAGACTCACCAGTACAATCCCAGACACCGCGAATCGACAGTGGACCATCGTCGTCTCCTTCTCGTCGAGAGTGTGCAGGTCAGCGCCCGTTCGTACCGGTCCCGACATCGGGTGGACTTGGGCCAATGGCAATCATTGTATGGCCTGGCCGGATGGCGTCAAAGCGGTTTCGCAAGGGGTTTGCCCTTCGCAAACCGCGCCGGGCAGGGCATAATGACGCCGCACGATTCACGATGGGTGTTGATCAGAGAGGTGACAGATGCGTTTGAGTAGACGAACGTTCATGCGGGGAGCACTGGCAGCGGCGGCAGGCGTGGCGGTGGGGCGGTGCGCCCAGGCGAAACCCGCCCCGGCCGCCAAGCCCAACATCGTGGTCATTCTCGCCGACGACCTCGGCTGGGGCGACCTGAACTGCTACAACCCCGCCGGCATGATCCCGACGCCCAACCTCGATAAGCTGGCACGCGAGGGCATGCGATTCACCGACGCCCACACGCCCGCCGCCCAGTGCTCGCCCACGCGGTACGGGCTGATGACCGGGCGGTATCCGTGGCGGACACGGATGAAGACCGGCGTGCTGCAGCACTTCGCAAAGCCCCTGATCGACCCCAAACGCCTGACGCTGGCGGCGATGCTGAAGCGAAACGGCTACGCCACCGCGGGCGTGGGCAAGTGGCACCTCGGGTGGGGGTGGCAGACCAAGGCGGGCCAGACCATCAATCCCAGTTCCTGGAACCCCAAACAGGTCGACAAGATCGACTTCACCAAGCCGCTGACCGCGAGCCCGCTGGACCACGGGTTCGACTACTACTTCGGCATCGGCTCGTCGAACAACATGCTCCCGTACTGCTACATCGAGGGCAACCGGATCGTCCAGCCGCCGACGACGAAGCGAAAGAGCCCCGTCTACGACACGGAAACCGGCGTGGGCCTGGTCTCGCCGGACTACGTCTCCGAGCAGATAGACCAGGTGCTCTGGGGCAAGGCCCGTGCGTGGCTGGACAAGCACTTGGCGGCGACGCCCGCCAAACCGTTCTTCCTGTACCTGCCCACGTCAGCTATCCACAGGCCTTGCCTGGCCGTCAAGGCCTTCCGCAACGCATCCAAGGCCGGGCTCCACGGCGACAAGGTCGTCGAGCTGGACGATATCGTGGGCAAGCTCATGGCGACCCTGAAGGCTAAAGGCTGTCTGGACAATACATTGGTGATCTTTACGTCGGATAACGGCGCCGTGCCCGGCGATCCGGAAGGAGCCCTGCGTCACTATGCCCGCAACGACTGGGGCCGGCGCTGGGACGCGAAGAAGCTGCTGGCCCGTAAGGACGAGGGATCCTACAAGAACTGGCTGACGTATGGCCACAAGGTCAACGGTCCGTATCTTGGTTATAAGACAACCATTTACGAGGGGGGCCACCGCGTGCCGTTCATCGTCCGCTGGCCGGGCAAGATCAAGGCCGGCACCGTCTCCGACGAGATCATCTGCACCATCGACGTGATGGCCACGGCGGCCGATATCCTCAAGGTCGATCTTCCAAGCAACGCCGCAGAAGACAGTTACAGCCTCCTGCCCGTACTGCTCGGTCGCAAGCTCGACAAACCGCTGCGCGAAGCGACCATTATGACGCCCTGGTCGGCGATGAAGTCGGTTCGGCAGGGGCCGTGGAAGCTGGTCATGGGCAAGAACTCCGGCGGGTTCCACATGGCGCGCAAGACCGCGCAGGCCGGTCAGTTGTACAACCTCGCGACCGACCCCGGCGAGACGACGAACCTGTACGACAGGCATCCCGAGAAGGTCAAAGCACTTACAGCGATCTGCGAGAAGTACGTCGCCGCCGGCAGAAGCGCCCCGCCGGCGAAGTTCGCCCAATAGCCCCGCCCCGGAGCCCAGCCGGACCCTCCGGCACGCACGAGGCCGCGGCCTAAGCGACGATCTCCCGGCCGACGGGGTAAGGCGGGGTTTCGGTCGCGGCATGCGGCTACGGGGCGGCCTCGCGACATTTCAAGACGCGCCGGACCATCGGCATCTATGGCGTGGTGAACGCTCAGGTGCGGATTGACGGCGCGGCGCGGGTCGTGGGCTGGCCGGCGGGCGTGAGGCAACGGGATAAACCGGGGAACGATCTCAGGTGGGCGCCGGGGAATGCCGAAAACAGGAGTATATCGACTCTCGGTTGCCGCGCGCGGGAATCGCGCTGAGGGCAGCCGCCTGGATACTCGGAGGAAAGCACGTGTCACGGGAAGCGATGATAAGCAGACGGGCGTGGACGATCGTATTGGCCGTGGCGTGCGCGTGCGGGGCCGGGCGCGTCGGGGCCGCGGGGCCGCGGCGACATGCGGTGATCGTCGGCATCAACGACTACGCCGACCCGGCCATACCGGACCTGAAGTACGCTGAGTCCGACGCGAGGGCCGTCTACCAGACGCTGACCGACCCGGCGGTGGGGCGGTTCGACGCGGACAACGTCACGCTGCTGCTCGGCGCCAACGCCACGCCGGGCAAGATCAAGGCCGCCCTCTACAAGCTCCGCGGCGTCGATGCGAACGACCTGGTGGTGATCTTCTACTCCGGGCATGGCGCGAAGGAGGGCGACGAGGCGTTCTGGGTGACGCAGGACGCGGATCGCAAGGCCCTGGGCGCCACCAGCCTGACCAACAGCGACATCCGCAAGTACCTGGCGAAGATCCCCTCGCAGCGCCTGGTGGTCCTGCTGGACTGCTGCTACGCGGCCAGCACGGTCAAGAAGTCGCTGGTCGATCCGGGCAAGCTGTTCGGCGACTTCCAGGGCAAGGGGCGCGTGACGATCGCCGGCTCGGCCGACAACCAGGAGGCCCTCGAATACGAAGACCGCAAGGCGGGCGTCTTCACGCACTTTCTCGTTCAGGGCCTGCGCGGCGGCGCCGACTCGAACAGCGACGGCGTGGTGACGTTCGACGAGTTGTGGACGCACCTGGGGCGAAACGTCCGCAAGGCCTCGGTTACCCAGGGCGGCCTGCACGAGCCGGTCATCATCACTGAAGGCGGCGTGACGCCGCAGTTCCTTCTGACGCTTAATCCGACGGCTCGGGCGGCTTCGGCGGACGGCGTGGGGGCTCTGCGGAAGCTCCTGGCGGCCGACAAGATCAGCTCCGTGCACTTCGCGATGGGCTGCATTGCTCTGGGTCAGCCGGCTATCGGGTCCGCCGCACGCGCGCGGCGGGCGGTCTTTGCGGACCTGGCGGCGGGCAAGCTCGCGCCGAAGTATCTCGAGGCGGCGTTGGGCAAGACGTCGAAGGCCGCCTCGTCCGGTGCGTCGGCAACGATGATGGCCGGCGATAGACCCACCCTCGCGGTCATGCCCTTCGACGTCCTGGGGCGGGTCGAGGCCCGCGACGCCGGGAAGATCCTCGCCGAACGCCTCCTGCCGATGTTTGCCGGCAAGTACCGCATCGTCGACCAGACGCAGCTCAAACGCTTCTGCGAGCAGGACGACCTGACGGTCTCCGGGCTGGCCCGGATGGTCGACGCCCCGCGGACCAAGGCGCTGTCGAAGGCCGTCAAGATGCGCTCCGTGCGGTACCTGGTGGTCGGCACGGTCTCGGGGGCGCCGGACGGTTCGTTGAGCATCACGGCGCGCATCACCGACTGGCAGCGCGGGACGGCCAGGCAGAACCGCTTCGCCCAGGTCCGCGCCGAGAACTGGCCCACCCTCGAACGCCGCCTGGCCCTGCTGGCCGGACGGCTGCTCGGCGATATCGGCAGCGTGAGCCTTGGCCGCACGCGGACGTCAGAGGCGGCCCCCGCGGACGCTGACAAGCTCACCGCCAGGCTCCTGAAACTCGAGTCCACCGAGGCCGACCTGATCGAGGCCCGAAAGCTCTACACCGACAAGCACTTTCGCGTCATGCTGCTGAAGTTCGGCTACTGTCCGGTGGCGATGGAGTTGATCGGCGAGGTCGCGGCACGGGTTCGCGAACTCGAGGCCGCCGACGCGAAGCTCGCCGACACGCTGCGCGAGGCCCACCCGCGCAGGCAGGCCCTGGCAGAGCAGATCCAGCGGTTTCGCGGGGCGCTGCGCGGCGTGTTGGCGCGGGCCCGCACGAGTACGATCAGCCTCGGGTCCGACGCGAAGATCTCCTTCATCCTGATACCCGCCGGAACGTTCACCATGGGCTCGCCGGCCAGCGAAGCGGGCAGCTACAAGAACGAAGGGCCCCAGCGCACCGTCACGCTGGCCCGCTCGTTCCACATGAGCGTCACCGAGATCACCCAGGCCCAGTGGCGAGCGGTGATGGGCACCGAGCCGTGGAAGGGCGCCTCGCTGGCCGCCGACGGGGCGGACATCGCGGCCAACTACATCAGTTGGAACGACGCCCGGGCGTTCTGCGCCAGGATGTCGAAGGGACTCGGGCGAACCGTTCGCCTGCCCACCGAAGCCGAGTGGGAATACGCCTGCCGCGCCGGGGCGACCACGCGCTACCATTACGGCGACGACCCGGACTACACCCGCCTGGCCGCCCACGCGTGGTACCAGGCCAACGCTTCAGCCAAGGGGGGCCGCTGCGCCCAGCCCGTCGCACGCAAGGCCCCCAACGCCTGGGGGCTGTACGACATGCACGGCAACGTCTGGGAGTGGTGCGGCGACTGGTACGGGGCGTATTCGACCGGCAGCGCCAGCGACCCCAGGGGCCCGCGCACCGGCACCGAGCGCGTCCTGCGCGGCGGGGCATGGGACAGTCGCCCCGCGAACTGCCGCTCCGCCTCCCGCAACAGCTTCGGCCCGACCCTCCGCGTGGGCAAGATGGGCCTGCGCGTCGTCGTGGCCCAGCCGCCCGTTCCGACGAAGTGATCCACGCAGATTCCTGAACCGGGATTCACCTTGTCCACCGTATCGCGTCGCATACAATCGCAGCGCAAGCACTGAAGCAACTGTGAAGCGAGACGCAGGTCATGGGCGAAAGACCAAAGGGACCCGGAATCCGCACCGTCGTGTGCAACGAGGACGTCTGGTATCTCCGCCTGGGCGCGCGGCTGGGGCTGTACGTCCGGGACCTGACCCACAGCACGATCGAGACGTCCGTGATGGCCGTCCCGCGCCGCGAGGTCGACTACTGGCGGGCGCGGCTGGCGGAGTTTGACGCCGGCACGCTGGAAGACGGGCCGGCCAAGGCGCTGCTGCTGCACGAGGGCGTCCACTCGCGCCAGATGCTGGGGCGGCCATTCTTCCTGTGGGGCCTGCGATACATCCTCAGCAGGCGGTTTCGCCGGCGGATCGAGGAGGAGGCCTACACCGAACACCTGGTGTACCTGGCCCGCTGCGGCGTGCCCCTGGACGCCCCGTACTGGCGCGATCACCTGGTCCGTCTGTACTTCGGGGCGTTCAACAAGCGCCGAGCCGCCGAGACGTTCGACCGGATCGCAGCCGTCGTGCGCGAGCAAGTCCCCGGCGCGGAGATCATCGAGAACCAGGAGAACCCGGACGGTCCCGCGTCGTACGAGCCGTGGCGCGAGGCGAACGGCAATACCGAGGACAACCCAGAGGAGTCCGGCCGTTGAGTGACGGTCCAACCTGATCGACAGGACTGTTCTCTGGTCGATTACCGGCGATGGCGCATCGCACAGCAGGGCCTGCTTCGTTTCACTTATGTCCGCACTCGCCCCCGGATGGCCGCATCGTCCCGGGGCGCGGGGGCCCCGTGACGATGGGACATTCGGGGCGCATGGGTCTACTCGGCGCGGCGCCTGCGCCGGCGGGTCAGGACGCCTATCGTGCCGAGGACCAGCAGGCTCATCGTTGCCGGCTCGGGGGTGATCACGAAGGCGAGGTCCAACTGCGAGGCCACGACGGGGTGGCTCATGGGCTTCCAGAACACCGGCGGCGGATCGCTGTCGCCGAAGATCGTGTTCCCGCCGTACACGCCGTTGTCGTTCCAGATGTTCCGCGTCGACTTCCAGCCGAACCTGGGTCCGTCGATCTCGAATTCCGGGTGGTTGGGCAGGAAGACCTGCACGTCCAGCCAGTAGATTGTCCCGGCCGTCTGGACGAATGAATCGGCGGCGTCGAAGAGGAAATTGTACTGCCACGCCTTGGTGTCCGAGCCGATGATCGTGTCCGTGTTGGGATCGTAGAACTGCTCGGGCAGGTTCTCGGCGTAGAGGCGGGAGGTGACCCGCGGGTCGCCCGGGGGAACAACCGTCTGCCACAGTTCGGCGCCCGGATGACTGAACCCCAGCGGATTGCTCCCTCCGATGGGCACATCTTCGTGGATGCTCAGCTTGAACGTCAGGTTGTCGGGGCCGGGCACGCCGGACGCGTCGTCCGGGAGGACGTCGCCAATCCACGATCCCCAGATGTGGATGTCGGTGACCGGTCCGGACCCGCTGCACTGCCAGTCGTCGGCGAGGATCGTGCCGGTCCCCGTGCTGACGCCCGGATCCTGCCAGAACGTCGCCAGCACGTCGACGCCCGTGTGGGCCAGGTCCGGCATCTGGGGAAAGTGCATCTTGTGGTTGGTTGACGCCGTCGGGTCGGTCGGATTGTTCGGGTCCCAGTCGGCCCGCGCCGGACCGGCCAGGGCTAGCGCCAGTGTTAGCGCCATGGTCATTCTCAAGTACTTCATCTCTCTGTTCCTTATGTGTTTCGAAGGTCCGTCGAGGGCCTTCGGGGGCCGGCCCGCATGGCCGGCCCCGAAGCGATCGATTAGTTGGGCTGACGTCAGGCCGATCGGCGAGCTTTGACCTTCGCCTCGTGCCACCGTCATCGCAGGGCCGTCTCAGCCAAGGCGGGCCGGCTGTCCGCGGGCGGGCGCTGATCTCCGTCCTGCCGGGTCCGCCAAGTCATTCGACTCCCCTGCGACGCCTGCCGCCGGTCAACCCGCGCCGGCGGCGAGTACTGCCAAGTCTCAACACAGGCATCACCGTCCTTTCTCGGCCCCGGGCGAATCCCGGGCCCGAATCTGGTGGGGAATCTCTGAAACGTACAGTCCGTGCGCTTGAGCCCGGCCCCCCGCGCAGGCCAGCGCGATTGTCAGCGATTCGACATCAACGGGACGAGCCAAGTACGCCCCGGCCCCCGCGCGCCGGGCGCGGCGGGCCAGGTCGCCGGCCCCCGCCGGTCCGACGGCCAGCACGAGCGACGGAGACGGCAGGGCGGCCAGCCGCTGCAGGAGCGATCCGCGATCGAGGCCCAGTTCAGCCGACACTACGGCGGCATCAAACAGTTCGCGTCGAAGCAACTGCATCGCGTCGGCCTCGCTGCGGGCCAACCTGCCCAGCATGCCCAGCGCTCCGAGGCACCGCACAAGAACCGCCGCATCGTCGCGGCCGGGCTCAACGGCAAGGACCATCATTTCAGGCGACATCGCAGGCTCCAGTGGCTCGCCCATGACCGCCGGACCTGCCGACTCGTCCACGTCGGTCATGACTCACCCCTCTCTATCGCAACCCCCGTGCCAACGCCGTATTGAGATGTGCATGGACATGTAAGATCATTCCTTGGAGTTGGTTGTGGTTCTTTCGGTCCCGGGCGTCGGCGAGAGTGATCCCCGTGGATTCGGGACGATCCGACACGCGAGGAAGAACACTATCCGGTACAAGTGCCGGCCCCTGCGAGCACTCGGGAGGATGGGACATACCGTCCCGCATGTCCCGCCGGACCGGCCCGCTGAGTGGCCGGAATGCGTGGGAAGGACACGCCTGCGCGTGAATCCCGGCAGGGGGGGCTACGAGATGCCGTATTGGCGCATCATGCGCCAGAGATGTTTGCGGTTGACGCCGAGCAGTTCGGCGGCCCGCACGCGAACGCCGCTGGTGCGCTCGAGGGCCTTGACGATCTGCCGGCGCGTGGTTTCCTGGAGGGTCGGGAAGACCGGGCTGACGGCTTTTCCCTCGCCGCCGAGGGTCGCGGGCAGGTCGGCCAGGTCGATCTCCCGGCCTTGGCCCAGCACGTAGGCGTGCTGCAGGACGTTGCCCAGCTCGCGGACGTTGCCCGGCCAGGTGTGCCGCACCAGCACGGCCATCGCTTCGGCGGAGATCGGCTTGACGGGCAGGTCCAGCGTACGGGCGATCTTCCGCCCCAGCCGCTCGGCCAGCACGGGCACGTCATCCAGCCGCTCACGCAGCGGCGGAATCCGCAGACAGACAACGTTCAGCCGGTAATACAGGTCCTCGCGGAACGTACCCTCCCTGACGGCTGCCGCAAGGTCCCTGTGGGTGGCGGCCAGCACGCGAACGTCAATCGTCACGGGGCGGGTCGAGCCGACCGGCACGACCGACCGTTCCTCGAGGACGCGAAGCAGCTTGCTCTGCAGGGCCGGTCCCATGTCGCCGATCTCGTCCAGGAGAATCGTCCCGCCGTCCGCGGCCCGGAGGAAGCCGGGCGTCGCGCTGGTAGCGCCGGTAAACGCGCCGGCCTGGTGGCCGAACAGGAGGCTCTCGAGCAGCGTCTCGTGGATGGCGGCGCAGTTGACGCCCACGAAAGGCCCGTCGCTTCGCTTCCCACAGCCGTGGATGACTCGGGCAGCCAACTCCTTGCCCGTCCCCGACTCGCCATGCAGAACGACGTTCACGTCGTGCCGCGAAAGCAGTTCGAATTGCCTGCGGAGTTCCCGGATCCCCGGCGAATTGCCCGTGAAATCGGCTACGGTGGTTCTTGGTATGGTAGGCTCAGCCATGGTCCACCCTCTTTCCGACCGCGCCCGGATCGGGCCTGTCGAATCGACACGTGATGGCACGGCCAACCCGGCGGCCGCGAAGATGCAAAGGATATGGAATCGCCCGTATAGAACGATAAGGGGACGTCTTATCCTCTAAATGGACAAAGGAGAAGACCCCCTCCGGCTTTCGTGTGGTGAGGTCGTCCGGCGGGCCGTGACGGCTTCGCAGGATGCTGTGGACCGGCCCCTGTCCCGTTAGCTCCCTCCCGGGCAATGGCGTCGTGTTGCACACGGTTTCGGTCTCCGGAACGGCTCACGAACCGGAACAACCAGATGGCCGGACTATCCTGATTTGCATCGTTTCGGCGCCGGGCACTGAAGACGCCCGACAGGCCGGCACTGATCGTTGCGCCTAAGTATAGGGCGGGCTCTGCCCCGATATCAAAAGAAGGGCTCATCCGGATAATGCGTAGGTGCATGGGCCTGAGGCCACCACCGGGCTT
>CAZVEV010000114.1:0-16907 GCA_964625865.1 uncultured Planctomycetaceae bacterium
ACGTCTCGGACACCACGGCTGAAGCCGTGGCCTAATACACGCCGGCAGGTTGGGGGCACGTGCCCCCAACCTGAGCCGCGGGGCGTGTCCCCGTGGCGGCGTCACGGGCCATTGCCGCGGGCGACCCCCTTGGTTCTACCTACTGACGAAGGATGCACCCTCGCTTGCCGAGGGCGTCGCTTCGTCATTGACCCCCACGACATCTTGTCGTAGCATGCACCATTCGTTACTCATTGACCTGAACAGCCTGTGTTGGAGAACCCCTTGACGCTTCCTTCGCGGAGATTTGGACACAAGCCGGACTTCGACGAGTGCATGGCTCGGATCTATGCGTGGTACGAGCAGAAGCGCATCGATCGCCCCCCCGTGCGGTTCCATCACCACAACATGCGATACGAGTCCAGCCGCGTCGTCGCGGGGGCGTGGCCCTCCGCCAAAGCCCGATGGTTCGACGTCGATTTCCAGGTCAAGACGTTCATCGACTCGCTCGAAGGGACCGAGTTCCTGGGCGAGACGTTCCCGGTGTTCTGGCCGAACCTGAGCGCGATCGTCTACAACCTGTTCCTCGGCCAGGACGCGGTCTTTGACGACGTGACGGCCTGGACGCATCCGTGCATTGACGACCTGGCCGCCCTGCCGCCGCTGAAGGTCGACCGGGACGGAGAGGCCTTCAAGGCGATTGAAGCGCTGACTGACCGGGCGTTGTCGTACGCCGACGGTCAGTTTATGGTCGGCTACACGGACATGTATGCGGGCATCGACTGCACGGCGGGGCTTCGCGGCTCGGAGAAGATGTGCCTCGATCTGGTCATGGACCCGGACGGCATCAAGGCGCTGATCGAAGCGGCCTACGCGGAGTATCCCGAGATCTACGCCCATTTCGACGGAGTCCTCAAGGCCCACGACCACCTGTCGGTGACCTGGATGAACCTGCCGAGCTTCGAGACGTTCAACGTGCTGGCCTGCGACTTCGCGGTCAACATCTCGCCGGACCATTTCGACGAGTTCTGCATGCCGATCCTGCGAAGAGAAGCCGAACGCTTCACGCACAACGTCTTCCACGTGGACGGGCCCGGTGTGGCCAAGAACATCGATTCGATCCTGACCCTTCCCAACCTGGCGGGGGTTCAATGGGTTCAGGGCTACGGCGATGACAAGCCAATCATGCAATGGGTTCCGCTGATCGAGAAGGTCCAGGCGGCGGGCAAGAGCGTGATCGTTGACCTCCAACTCCACGAGTTGGACGAGTTCATGAGCGTCGTCAGCCCCGACGGGATCATGCTGTGGATCCCGGCCGGGCCGGCCGACCAGGGCGACGTCCTCGAGAAGGTCAAGACGTGGTAGAACGCCGCAGGAGTCCCCGATGAGCACTGGGCAGACATCCAGGGAACGTGTCCGCAACGCCGTGACGTTCAACCATCCCGACCGCGTGCCGCGCGACGTCTGGACGCTGCCCTGGATCCTGACGCATTACCCGGACGGGTGGGCCGAGATCAGCGCGCGATTCCCCGGCGATTTCACCGCCGCGCCGAGCCCCAACAGGCCCTCCCCGCGCCAGCAGGGCGAGCAGTATGAGGTCGGCCGGTACACCGACGAATGGGGCTGCGTCTTCCAGAGCATCCAGGCCGGCGCGATCGGCGAGGTCAAGGACCCGATCCTGACCGACGTTGCCGACTGGCAGTCCATCGAGCCGCCCTACGAGATTCTCCCGGACGCCGACGACGCCAATGCTCGAGACGCGGTCAACCGCTTCTGCGGCGAGACGGACCTTTTCGTCAACACGTCCTGCATCCCGCGGCCGTGGGAACGCTATCAGTTCATCCGCGGCACGGAGAACAGCTACGTCGACGTTATGATGCCCGACGGGCGGGTGACCGGCCTGCTGCAGCGCATCCACGAGTACTACCTCAGGGAACTGGAGTTCTGGGTCAAGACGGACGTGGATGCGGTCTTCTTCATGGACGACTGGGGAGCGCAGCAGCAACTGCTCATCCCGCCCCGCGTGTGGCGCGAGCTGTTCAAGCCGCTCTACAAGGACTACTGCGACATCGCCCACGCCAATGACAAGTTCGCGTTCATGCATTCCGACGGCTGCATCATCGAAATCTACGCCGACCTGATCGAGGTCGGCGTCGATGCGCTGAACTCGCAACTGTTCGTCATGGACATGGCCCAGCTTGAGCGGACAGCCAAGGGACGCATCACGTTCTGGGGCGAGATCTGCCGCCAGCACGTCCTGCCCTCGTCCGACCCGCAGGTGGGTCGCGACGCGGTCCGCAAGGTCGTCGAACACCTGTACGACCCAGCCGGCGGGGTCATTGCCCAGTTCGAGTTCGGCCTGGGCGCGAACCCGGAGACGGCGGCGGCGATTCTCGATGAGTGGAACCAGGTGGGCGAGGGCGACTGAGGCACGGTCGAGCACGACGCGCGACGCCGGAGATACTTCGGAGATGACTATGCACAGGACGGTTTTGGGCGCAACGACATGGATGCTGCTGGCGACGTTGATCTTTGCGGGCCCGGCCTGGTCGCAGAGCGTCTTCAAGGACGGCAAGATCCATCTTGTCCAGAGTTCCCATCACGATCTGGGGTGGCACAAGGGAAGCTATCCGGCGGAGATGAGGTTCACGCTCAACGAGATCGACACGGCCCTGGACCTGATGAACAAGGACACGGACTTCACGTTCTGCGGCGAGTATACGATCTGGCTGCATGAGTATCTCAAGCACCGCCCGGGGCGCGTGGAGGAGTTGAAGAGGCGGCTGAAGGAAGGGCGCATGGAATGGGGCGGGGGATACTCCCAGCCGTATACGTCCCTGATGACCAGCGAGCAGTTGGCCAGGCAGATGATCTACGGCACGTTGTGGTACAAGAAGCACTTCCCCGGCAAGGCGACGCTCTACTACAACACCGATATCCCGGGATTCAACAGGCAGATGCCCCAGATTCTCCGCAAGTCGGGCATCGACAAGGCCTTTCTCAGCCGCACGGACAACATCGCGGGCATTGATACCGATTTCGCGAACTGGGTGGGGCCCGACGGGTCGTCGGTCTTCTGCTACCTCATGCATCACTACGCGGACCAGGTCGGACAGCTCAGGGACAAGAACAAGTACGGCTTGAAGATAAACAACACCGAGTTGCTGGCCCGGTGGCTCCGGTCTCTCGAGCCGTACTACAAGGACCGCAACATCCCGCCGCAGGCGATCCACTTCCTCTGCATGGACTGCAGGCCCCCGAGCGACTACAGCAAGGACGTGGCCGCCTGGAACCAGTACGCCAAGACCCGGGGCCTGCCCCCGATCGAATACTCGACGCTTGCGACCGTCATGGACACGATCAATGACGAGAAGGCGAAGTTCAAGACACTCAAAGGCGAGTGGCCGAGCAAGTGGGTTTACGAGGCGGCTCCGAGCAATTACCGGCGGGTCTCCGATCAGCGCGCGTCCGACCGCCTGCTGAGGGCGGCCGAGGCGTTCTCGGTCTTTCGGGCACTGATCGAAGGTGGGTTTGACAATTATCCCGCCGAGGTGTTGGCGGACGGTTGGAAGAACGGCCTCTTCTCGTGCCACGGCTTCGCGCCCCGGAGCGTGCTGGCCGAGTACTCCAAACGCTACACCGCCGCCCGCGACGCCGGCGAGAAGGCGCTTACCGGCGCCCTCGAGGCAATTACCGCACGTGTGAAGACCCAGACGCGCGGAATACCGCTGGTGGTCTACAACACGCTGTCGTGGGACCGAAGCGATTACGTCTCGATGCCCGTCCCCGCGGATGCTCCCCCGGCGGCGGTGGCGATGGGAACGCCCATGGAATTCCACATCGTCGATTCCGAGGGCAAGGAAGTCCCGTTCCAGATGACCACCCACGTGGAGCGGACCAATACGGTCGTCGGCAGCAAGGGCAGAGGGCCTTTTGAGGTCGACAAGGTCCGGACCACGGTCTCCCGCGAGGACCGGATCGTCTTCCGGGCCGACGGCGTTCCGTCATTCGGGTACAAGACGTGGTATCTGGTCAAGGGCAAGTCCAAGCTGCCCGCGACCACCCCCGTGCCGCGCGGAACCTGGAAGACGCCGCACGAGAACGCGTTCTTCGCCATCGAGCCGGGCGTCGGCGGGCTGAGGCGCATCTACGACAAGACACTCAAACGCGAGCTTCTCAAGGTCGACCGGTTCATGGGGTGCGAGTGGCTTGATTACATGTACAACGGACAGGGCGCGGGCGGGTTTGCGTTCATGAAGATCCCCGAAGCGACGCGAGAGCTTGACCTGCTGAGGAACTACAAGCCCACGTGGACCTGCGTGGAGTCGGGCCCGGTCTTCACCGCGTATGAGACCTCGACGGCCCGGACGCGGCGCGGAGGCGTCACGCTGCGCGTCGTCGTATACGAGTCGACCAGGCGAATCGACGTGCAGTGCGTCGTGACGGGGATGGACTACAAGCAGGCTCGTCAACTGCGCCTGGCGTTCGGGCTAAACGCGAAGCGCCGCAACGTGACGTACGAGGCGCCGTTCGGCGTGGTGAATGTCGGCAAGGACGAACTGGACCCGGGCCTGGTCGCCGGCAGGACATCGGCCCGGCCGCGAGAGACGCAGAACTGGATCTACGCCGGAGACGACACCGGCGGCGTGACGATCGGCTCGAACGTGGTGGCCTGGGACTACGACGTGGTCAGCACGGCCCGCCCGGAGGCGACGGACAAGATCGACTATCCGATCCTCCAGCCGGTGCTCCTGACAACCGCCTACAGTTGCAGCCGCTGGGTCCACTGCTGGACGCAGCCCGGCGACCACGTGTTCGACTTCTCGATCTACTCGCACAAGGCCGGATGGACGAACGGCTACCGCGACGGCGTGCAGACCAACAATCCGCTGATCGCTGTTGTGCAGACGAAGACCAAGGCCCCGCAGACACGGGCCACGCTGGGCGAGACGCACAGTTTCCTTTCCATCGCGGGCTCGAACATGATCGTCACGGCGGTCAAGAAGGCCGAAGAGGGCGAGGGCATCGTGGTTCGCTTCTACGAGAACGAAGGAAAGCGCGACAGCAATGCAGCGATCAAGATTGCCGGCACGCTGAAGGGCGCCGTTCGCACAAACCTGATCGAGGAAGGCGCCGGCGACGCGAAGCTCGGTCCAGACGGCGTGACACTGAAGGTGGGCCCGTTCTCGATCGAGACCGTCAAACTGACGCCGAAGTTCTGATCTACTCAAAGTGACCGTCTCGGATAGAAGTTCACGAATGACACGAATTGCACGAACTGGAATTGACTATGCTGACGGGAGGACGAACGAGCATTCTGCACCTGGGTACACTGTGGGGCTGGCCACTTCAGTGGCCAGCACGGGACCGGAGGTCCCGAAGACCGCAACGCAGGACCGGTCGGTGCGCGAGCGCATTGAATAATCACACTCGGTGGTGCGTACAAGGAAAGGTCACGATGAAGCGGGTGGCTACTATTTCAGCGGCGTGCGTGATGTTGGCATTGAGCGCATGCGTCGCCGCGGAGGGCAACGCCCTCGCCGTGAAGGGCCTGCGGTGCGAGTATCGCGTCAACCCGGTGGGCATTGACGTGGTCAAGCCCCGCCTCAGTTGGGTCCTGCACTCTGACGGACGCGGCCGGAAGCAGACGGCCTGCCGCGTGCTGACCGCGAGCAGTGCGGAGAAACTGGCCGCCGACACCGGCGACTTGTGGGACAGCGGCAAGGTCCAGTCGGACCGGACGATTCACGTGGTGTACGCGGGCAAGCCGCTGACGACCGGCCTGCGATGCTGGTGGAAGGTCATGGTCTGGGACGAAAAGGGCGCCGCGTCGGCCTGGAGCACGCCGGCGACGTGGTCGATGGGCCTGCTGACCGCGGGCGACTGGGGCGCCCAGTGGATCGCCAGCGCCGCCGACACCCCCGCCAGCGAGACCGGCCCGACCCCCGCGACGATGCTGCGCAAGGCGTTCACCGTAGCCGGCCCCGTCAAGCGAGCAACGGTCCACGTCAGCGGGCTGGGCCTGTACGAACTGCACATCAACGGCAAGCGGGTGGGCGATCAGTTGCTGGCCCCCGAGTTCACGGACTATGAGAAGCGCATCCAGTACCAGACGGTTGACGTATCGAAGCTGCTGGTCGCCGGCGAGAACGCGGTCGGGGCGATCCTGGCCGACGGGTGGAACGGGGAGTACTTCTTCGGCATGCCCATGCGCCAGACCCAGCGTCCGTTTGGAGGCCATCGCGGCCTGATCATGCGGCTGGACGTGGAACTGGCTGGCGGCAAGACGCAGACCGTCGTGACTGACACGACGTGGCGCACGACGAAGGAAGGCCCCATCCGATCGGCGAGCCTGTACGACGGCGACGTCTGCGACGCCCGCAAGGCCATGCCCGGCTGGGCCAAGCCCGGCTTCGACGCGAGCCGATGGCACAAGGCGGTCGTCGCCAAGGCGATCGTCGGGGCGAGCCTGGTGTGGCAGCGTAACGAGCCGATTCGCGTGGTCAAGGAACTCAAGCCCGTCCAGTTGACCGAGCCGAAACCGGGCGTGTTCGTGTTCGACGTGGGGCAGAACATGGTCGGCTGGTGCAGGCTCAAGGTCCACGGCAGGCAGGGCACGACGGTGACGCTGCGCCACGCGGAGATGCTCAACGCCGACGGCACGATCTACACGGCCAACCTTCGCGGCGCCAAGCAGACGGACGTCTACACCAAGCGCACCGACGCGGCAGAAGTCTACGAGCCGCGCTTCACCTACCACGGGTTCCGATACGTCGAGGTCACGGGCCTGGAGTTCAAGCCGTGGCGATACATGCCGCCTTACAAGCCGAACATCGGCGATCTGACCGGCCGCGTGTTTCATTCGGCCGCCCCCGATACCGGCACGTTCGAATGCTCCAGCGACCTGATCAACAAGATCATGCACATGATCGTCTGGACCCAGCGGGGCAACATGCACAGCGTGCCCACCGACTGTCCCCAGCGCGACGAGCGAGCGGGCTGGATGGGCGACATCCAGTCGTTCGCGCAGACGGCGATCTTCAACATGGACATGGCGGGGTTCTTCAGCAAATGGGTGCCCGACGTCCGCGACGCGCAGATGCCCGACGGGCGGTACGCGAACTTCTCGCCCATGGATTTCGACCGATGGAAAGGCGGCACGCCCGCCTGGGCGGACGCGGGCCTCATCGTGCCCTGGCGCGTCTACCAGAACTACGCCGACACCCGCATGCTCGCGGAGCATTACGCGTCGGCGAAGCGATGGGTCGACTACGTCCACAGCAAGAACCCGAACCTGGTGTGGGACAAATCGCGGGGCGACAGCTTCAACGACTGGCTCAACGGCGACACGCTGGAGAAAGTCGGCTGGCCCAAGACAGGCGGCCGCGTCCCCCCGCAGGTGCTGGCCACCGCGTTCTTCGCTCACTCCACGGAGATCCTGTCCAAGATGGCCGCCGTCCTCGGACGCACCGATGACGCGACCAGATACGGCCGCATGGCCCGAGGCATCAAGGCGGCCTTCAACAAACGGTTTGTCCGGCCGGACGGGACGATCGAGGGCAACACGCAGGCGGGGTACGCCCTGGCACTGCGGTTCAACATGCTGCCCGACGCGATGCGCTCCAAAGCGGCCGCCCACATGGTACGGGAGTTCAAGCGCTACGCCGGCCACATGTCGACCGGCATTCAGACGTCGCACCGCCTGATGCTGGAACTGACGCGGACCGGCTACAACGACGAAGCCTACCGCCTGGTGACCCTTCGGTCGTTCCCCTCGTGGGGGTTCATGATCGACCAGGGGGCCACCACCATCTGGGAGCGCTGGGACGGCTACATCAAGGGCCGCGGCTTCCAGAAGCCGCTGATGAACTCGTTCAACCACTGGGCGCTCGGCGCTGTGGGCGAATGGGTGTGGCGGAACATCGTCGGCCTCAATCCGGTCGAGAGCGCCCCCGGGTGGAAGCATTTCGTTGTCGAGCCGCGTCCCGGCGGCGGGCTGACGTGGGCTCGCGGCAAGTACGAGTCCATCCGCGGCACGATCGTCAGCGGTTGGCGCGTCGAGGACGGGAAGTTCCACCTGGACGTGACCGTGCCCGCAAACACGACCGCAACGGTGGTCCTCCCGACGAAGGGTGCTGCGGGCGTTACCGTTGACGGCAAGCCCCCGCTGGTCAGACCCCTCGGCCTGGTCAGCGGCAAGGCCGCTTTCATCGTGCAATCGGGACGATACAGATTCGTCTCGCCGCTGAGCCAACCGAAGTGAAACGCACAGGAGAATTCACGTGTCAAACAAATGCATAGTTGCCCCCCTGCTTGTCCTGGTCGCACTGACGGTTGTCGTACTGCCAGCATACTCCCGCGCCGCCGAAGCCCGTCGCCCGAACGTCATTCTGATCATGGTCGACGACCTGGGCTACAACGATTTGGGGTCGTACGGGCATCCGAAGATCAAGACGCCGGTTCTCGATCAACTTGCCGCCGACGGCGTGCGGCTGACGAGCTTCTACTGCGGCGCGACCGTGTGCACGCCGTCCCGCATGGCCCTGCTGACCGGCGCCTACCCGCGCCGCGTCGGCTGGACCAAGGGCGTCATCGGGTACAAGATGAGCTGGAAGACGGGAATGAGCCCCAAGGCGCTGACCATCGCGGAGGTCTTCAAGTCCGAGGGGTACGCCACCGCGATGTCGGGCAAGTGGCACCTGGGCGATCCAAAGCCGTGCCTCCCCCACAGCCAGGGGTTCGACTCGGCGTACTACATCACCAAGAGCAACAACCAGACGAAGAAGCTGTGGCGCGGCGACGAACTGCTGGAGGCACGTTTCAACAATCGCCTCCTGACCGAACAGTTCACCCGCGACGCGCTGCGGTTCATCAAGGCCAACACCGACAAGCCGTTCTTCCTCTACATCCCGTACACGGCCCCGCATTTTCCGGTCCAGGCGCATCCGGAGTGGAAGGGCAAGTCGGCGTTCGGCGAGTACGGGGACGTGGTGGAGGAGCTGGACTCCCGCATAGGCGAGATTCTGAAACTGCTCGAGACCGAGAAGATCGACAAGGACACGATTGTCGTGTTCCTGTCGGACAACGGACCGCAGTCCGGGCAGGCGGCCAGCGCGGCGCCGTTTCGCGGGATGAAATGGGATGCGCTGGAGGGGGGCAATCGCGTGCCGTGCATCGTCCGCTGGAAAGGGAAACTGTCCCCCGGACGGACCTCCGATGCGCTGATCGCCGCGATCGACCTGCTGCCGACCCTCGCCGGCGCCTGCGGGATCGACCTGAAGACCAAGACCACCGGCAGCCCGGTCATCGACGGCGTCAGCGTGTGGGATACGCTGATGGGCAAGAAGGTCGAACACCCGCGAAAGGACCTGCTGTTCTGGCACGGCATGGGACAGTTCCACGCGATTCGCGTCGGCCAGTGGAAGCTGTTCCTGAACCGACAGGCGATCGTCAAGCCGCACAAGCGAAACAGCGACGAGGTCAACAAGCGACTGGCCGCCCTGGCCAAAGGCAAAGGGCCCGTCCTGTTCAACCTTGCCGACGAGCCCAACGAGATCACCGATCTCAGCGCCAAGCATCCCGAGCGGGTCAAGGCCATGCAGGCACTGGCTGAGAAGCGACTGGCGGACATCAAGGCCAACGTACTCCCGCTCGTGGAGTAGCCGATTCCCGGGAAGGCACACTGTAAATGCAACGCATGATTCGAGGCACGTTTGTTATCAGAGGCCTGTGTGTGGCCGTCACGGCGTCGGCCCTGCTGGCGGCCGCGTTGGGACAAGTCGCGTGCGCGGGCGACGCGAACAGCGCCAACCCCAAGCCGACCGCCGCGACGGGCACGGCTCGCGTCGAGTGGACACAGAGCTACGACGCGGGGTACACCGACAACAAGGGGGCCCACGCGGGCGGGTCCGAGATCATGCACCTGGTCCCGCACAAGGGCAAGCTCTACGCAGCCAACGGGTATTGGATGGATTCGCGATGGCAGAAGCCCCCTGCTCGGCAGCAGTCGGCCCAGGTGCTTCGGCTGGACTCGGCGGACGGGCGGTGGCAGGTCGATCTGGATATGGGCAAGTCCAACGGGCGGAACCTTCGGTACATGAAGGGCAACATTCTCAAGTCGGTCACGCTGACGCGCGACGGGGCAGGTAAACGTCTCGCCAAGCCGAAGAAGCTGCTGGTGGCGGCGGCCGGGTCTCATATGGGAAGCGAAGGTACCGTCTCGGCCTGGGTGCGCGACGACGCGAGCGGGAAGTGGACCCATAGCATCGTCAAGCGCGGCCCGCGGGCCGGCGGCGTGCGATGGATCCCGCGCGACATGGAGGTTTATCGAGACAAGGTCACCGGCGTCGAGCGGCTGTTCCTGCTGATCGGCAATCCGGGGATCATCTCGGGCGTCTACGACCCCTCGCAGCCGACCGGGATCCGCTGGAGCACGCACGTGGAGTTCCCCGCCACGGGCACGTTCTCGACGCGCCCGCTGGGCATGGTGCAAGCCAACGGCTCGCTGCTGTTTTCGGTCGGCGGGGTGATCTACCGTCGCATCGACGGCCCCAAACCGAGCTACACCAAGGTGATTGATCTCGGCAAGGGCGTCAACACCGATGTGGGAGGCGTTCGCGGGCTGACGACGATCGCCAATCCCAACGGCCCGGGCCAGTCGGTCCTGTTCCTCTGGGCGCCTCACGGCGGGTCCAGCGGGCAGATCAAGCGTCTGGATCCGGACGGATCGGGCGGGTACACCGAACATGACGAGGCGAACGTGCGGGCCCTGATGAGCAAGGCCCTCGGCGTCAGCGTCGCGTACGTCCTCGGGGCCCATAACGCGCTGTATCCGGTGACCCATCCGGTCACGGGCAAGACGGTGCACCTGGTGGGCTTTCAGGGCAACTTGCGGGGCGCCGATCGTCTTCGGTGGATGCCCAGCAGGCTCTACGCCGGCGCCCTGTACGCCATCCGCGCCGCCGACGGAACCTACACGGTCAATGAAGTCAACGGGCCCTGGGCCCCCGGCAGGCCGCCCCTGGTCTCACCGCGCACCTTCGCCCTTTCGCCTTTCGGCGACAACCTGGTCTTCGTCGGCGGCCATGACGCCAGCGGCAGACAGTCGAGCGACATGGCGTGGGTCTTCAAGGCGTCCCTCGACGTCGTGCTGGGACTGGACCGTGAGTAGGCGGCCGGGCACCGAGGACAACTGACCGGGTGCTGGGTGCCGTCGTTTGACGCGAAGCGGCAACCACGTTGCGATGAATCGTGGTTGCCGCTTCGCGTCAAATCACGGCACCCGCCAATCGACAATCGGGGATCGACAATCCTCCACGTGGTTGCTCCGCTGCGCTCCGCAGCCCACGGCACCCGGCGACGCGTCACAGCGTCCCAGCCTGAGCGGTTAGCCGCCCCGTAGCCGCCTTGGGCCGACGCAAAGGACCCTGCCCCCTGCTGCCGAGTCCAAACGCCTCCTGCGCAATGCCAGACCCCTTAGCCGCCTTCTTGCCGTATGACCGTATACTGCATGGCTGGCTCGAAGAAATGATTAGAATCATGTCCACGATACGAGGATTCGGCGGGTTCTAAGTGTATGGATGATCCAAATGCAAAACGAGATCGCGTCCTGAAAATGGCACTCACCTGCCGCGTCGAACTGGTGACCTATGCCCGGGCAATGCTGGGCAACTATGCCGAGGCCCAGGACGTTGTGCAGGAAGCGATGCTCGTGGTGATGAAGAAATTCGACCAGTTCCGGGATGGAACGTCGATGCTCGCCTGGTGCCGTGCCATCGTGCGCCTGGAAGTTCTGCGATTGAGACAGCAAAAGCGGCGCGATCGGACGGTCACAGACCGCCTGCTGGACGACGCTATTGACGCGGCCTTCGACGAGTTTCAGACCGCCCAGCGCCGAGACGACGCCGACTCGTGGCGACAAGCCCTGGAACGCTGCCTACGGCGTGTCCCGCCTCGAGGGAGCAGTGTGCTCAAGGCGCGGTTCGTGGACGAGTTGAGTTACCTGCATATCGCCCAGCGCGTGGGGATGACGCTTGAGGCAGTGCGCAAAGCTCTGTATCGACTCAAGAAACAAGTGCGATCCTGCGTGGAAACCAGACTGAGAGGTGCACAATGACCGACGCCAACGAGCTGCACGAACTGGTCGAGGGCCACCTTCGTGGCGAATTGAGCGAATCCCAGGCCGAGCGCCTTGCCGAACTGCTCGATAGCGATGCCGCAGCACGGAAGGAGTTTATTGTCCAAGCCGAGTGGGACACACGACTTGCAGACGTGTTGCGGGAGGCTCCTCAGGCCGCCGACACACTTGGCGGGCCCGGCCCGGGCGCCGATGGCGGCGCGCCCGGCCCGGCACGGACAGTGAAGGTGACGCTGAACCGGGTCTTGTGGGCTGCTGCTGCTGCGATTATCGTCGCGCTGACGGCGGGGCTGTATTTCCAGCAGCCCACTGCCGAAAAGCCCATCGCGAAGGTGACCGGGCTGAGCGGATCCCTGCAATGGACCGGCGACGGAGGGCGCGTGTTCCACGACCTGAGCGTGGGGGCAGAGCTTTCGGGCGGGACAATCGAGGGGCTGGCGCCCGGCTCGTGGTTCGAACTGGAGTTCAACGACGGGTCCACCGTGACGATCTCCGGCAGCGCGACGCTTACCTTCTCGGACCACGGGCAGAAGAAACTGCATCTCAAGGATGGCAGCATTTCGGGCAACGTGAGGCCGCAACCTGCTGACAAGCCAATGCTTATATATACTCGCTCGGCCACGTTGGAGGTAATCGGCACGCAGTTCGACGTCGATGCCGGACTGCTGGCCACCACGCTGAACGTCAGCGAGGGCACGGTGCGAATCAAGCGACTCAGCGACGGCAGCACGGTGGACGTTCCGGCGAGCCATCGCGTGGTCGCAGCGGCTGACCGGGAACTGCTGGCCGCCCCCGTGCCGGATTCTGTAAACCGATGGATCAGCCAACTCCAGCTCGGCCCCACCGCAGCGCATGGCAAGTGGTCGCCCAAGACCGATACCCAACAGGCCAGACTCGCCACAATCCCGTATACCTCGCCCGAGGGCAAGACGATCTACACCGCCGGGTTCGGCCCCTCCCACGGCGACAGGCCTTCGGTGATAGTGCAGGTCGGCTCGCGCCTGCGAGTGCGAGGCCGAATCGAGTCGGCATGCAAAGTGTACTTCGGCGTAACGGTCAGAAGGCCCGGCGGAGAGTTTGCCGGGCGCTTCCAGACAACCAAGCCGCCCAACGAGTTCCAAGGTGGGCAGGAATTCGAGATAGTCGTGCCCTTCAGCGAGTTTCACCTCGACCCGTCGCTGAGAACGATGAAGGGCAGACTGGCCAGCACACCGTTCGCCCTGAACATCGAGTCCTTCTGGTGCCACTCCCTCGGCAAACAGGCCGGGCTGGAACTGATCGAACTGGAGTTGATACCCTCGTCGAGAGAAGAAGTCCCGCAGTAGTGCAACCAAGTGCATTAGGTGTGCGTACAAGCAGCTATATAAAAGGACAAGCACGGAAATGAAGAACAACAGACCCGCCACCCAGCCAGGAATCACGCGACGCGAGGTTTTAGGTACCGCGGCATCATTGGCTGCGTTAACAATCGTTCCGCGACACGTTCTCGGCGGGCCCGGCCAAAAGGCGCCCAGCGAGAAGCTCAACATCGCGTGCATCGGCGTGGGGGGCAGGGGGTATCCGATGGCGATGAACGTCAGCACGGAGAACATCGTGGCGATGTGCGACGTCGATGACAAGCGGGCGGCCAAGACGTTCGCCGAGTTCCCCAAGGCAAAACGCTACCGCGACTACCGCAAACTGCTGACCGTCGAAGACAAGAACATCGACGCCGTCGTGATCGCCGCGCCCGATCACGTACACATCCCTATCAGCATGATGGCGATGAAGAGGGGCAAAGGCGTCTACTGCGAAAAGCCGCTCGGGCATAACGTCCACGAGATACGCGTCGCGACGGAGATGGCGGCCAAGTGCAAGGTCGCCACGCAGATGGGCAACGAGGCACACTCCGGCTGGAACTATCGCAGTGTGGCCGCAATGATCAAGGCAGGCACGATCGGCCAGGTCCGCGAAGTCCACTGCTGGTGCGACCAGTCCTGGCCTCCCGGAGACCGTCCCAAACACCGCCCGCCGGTGCCCAAGCACCTGAAGTGGGACCTCTGGCTGGGCCCGGCGCCGGTGCGCCCCTACCACCCGTGCTATCACCCGCTGGGCTGGCGTCAATGGTGGGACTTCGGCAATGGGCGTCTCGGCGATATGGGCTGCCACATGATCGACCTGCCGTTTATGGCGCTCGATTTGAAGTACCCTCTCACCGTCGAGACCCACAGCGCCGGACCCGCCCACAAGGAAAGCTCGCCCCGCTGGCTGATCACCCACTGGACGTTCCCCAAACGAGGCGATCTGCCCCCCGTGCATCTGACGTGGTACGACGGGATCAAGCGCCCGCCGCTGCAGAAGAAACACAACATGCCCGACTGGCCCGAAGGGACGATCTTCGTCGGCTCCGAAGGCATGATGATTGCCGACTACGGCCGCTTCAAACTGTACCCCGAAAACAAGTTCAAGGGCGTCAGGCGCCCCCCGCTGGAGCCCCGGTCGATCCATCACCAGCAGGAGTGGATCAAGGCCTGCAAGACGGGCCGTCCGACCGGCAGCAACTTTGCCTACGCAGGCCCGCTCGCCGAGACCGTTGTCCTGGGCACCGTCGCCCATCGCGCCGGGATGAAACTCCAGTGGGATCCGGTCAACCTCAAAGCCACCAACTGCCCCGCCGCCGACAAGTTCATCCGACGCGAGACATACCGCCAAGGCTGGACGCTGTAGCGAGGAATCCCAAGATGGTAACACGTCACTCACATGCAACGGTCATTGCGTCACCACGGGGCTTGTCCCCGTGGAACACTGATTCGTCACTAGCCAACAATGCCACTGCTCCCCCCACCTGCCCGCCCCCCCCCGGGGGGGGCGGGGGGGGGGGGGGGGGGCTGGAGGGGGAGGGATGGAAAGCACGCGGCTAGTGGCGAATCAGTGCTCCACCGGGACAAGCCCGGTGGTGGCAACAGCGTTGCGAGCCTGTGTCCTCTTACCGAACATGACGTTCAGTACGGCACGCATGGTATCGATCACGATTCTGGTCGCCACGACGCTGGCGACGGCGGCATCGGCGGCCGAAGAAGGCTGGACCGCCCTGGGGCCCGAGGCGTGGCATAACGGCGGCAAGTGGGACGTCGTCGGCGATGCGATGCTCAATCCGGATGATCCCCGACTGCTGCGCGGCAAGGCGGGAAAGGGCATTCTGATCAACGGCAAGACAGGCAAGTGCCCCAGCCTGGTCACCAAACGCGGCGATTACCGGGACGTCGAACTGCACGTGGAGTTCATGATTTCCAAGGGCTCCAATTCCGGCGTGATCTTCTTTGGAACCTACGAGATACAAATCCTCGACAGCGCCCACGTGAAAAGCCCCACCGGCGCCCACTGCGGCGGCGTCTATCCCCGCGCCGAAAGAAAGCCGACGTACCACCACATCGACAAGGGCTCTCCGCCCAGAGTCAACGCCGCGAAGAAGCCGGGCCAGTGGCAAAGCTATGACATCATCTTCCAGGCCGCCCGATTCGACAGCAGCGGCAAGAAGACCGCCAACGCCAGGTTCGTCAAGGTCGTCCACAACGGCAAGGTCATCCAGGACAACGTGGAGGTTCCCTACGCCTGCGGGCCGGACTGGAATCGCAAACAGCGCCCAGCCGGGCCGATCATCCTCCAGGGCGACTACGGGCCGATAGCCTTTCGCAATGTCCGCGTGCGGAACTGGAAGGGGCCCGCCGCGGGGGACGAGAAGAAGCTGAACGTGCCCCCCAAAGGCTTCACGGCGCTCTTCAACGGCAAGGACTTCAGCGGGTTCCACATGTCGCCCCGCGCCAAGGCCATGTGGACCATCGAAGACGGCGTGCTCAAGGCGCCCAAGCTCCTGGAGCAGTGGGGTGCGGACCTCATGACCAAGGGCAAGTACAAGGACTTCATACTCCTGGCGGATTTCCGGATGCCGAAGGGGTCCGACAGTGGCATCCATTTCCGCCAGTTCATCCCCGATATGGGCTACTTCAGCCAGAACGAGCAGATCAACCTCGGGACCGGACATCGTATGGGCCAGGTGGAGAGCTTTGGCTATATGAAATACAAGAAGCTCCCGATTGCCAGGCGTCTGAAGCCCAGCGAGTTTCCGAAGGTCAAGCAGATCGCACCCCAGCCGGACCAATGGCACACCATCAAGATCACCATGCAAGGCCGCACGCTGTCGATCGAGGTCGATGGCGAAACCACGCTCGACAAGTTCGTCTACCCCGCCTGGCTGCTGGGTGACGAACCCGCCCCACTCCGTTTCCAGAAACACCGCTTCACGGACATGGGCAACGGCAAACGTAATCCCTGCCCCATCGAGTACCGCAATCTGTTCATAAAGGAGATCAGTGCATCTGCGACTGTCGGTGACAGGAAGCTGAATGTTCCGCCGGAAGGATTCACCGCGCTGTTTAACGGCAAGGACCTTACCGGCTGGCATACGCCGCCCCTGGTTAAGAAGTACTGGTCTATCGAGGACGGCATACTCAAGTCGCCCGGTCTTATCAAGACATGGGGTGCCTCGCTGGCTACGAAGAAGCATTACAGGGATTTCGTCCTGATGCTCGAATTCAGAATGCCGACCATCTCCGACAGCGGTATCAACTTCCGCAGGCTGATTCCGAAGATCCCAGGCTTCGGAAACATGGAGCAGTTCAATCTGAGATCCAGAGGGGGCATGGGACACCTGGAGAGCTACTACTTCCTGCCGAAGGAAACGGCCGAGAAGATGGGACTCAAGGAGGAAGAGAAGCCGCACGTCAGGCATATTGACCCCGAAGTTGGAGTGTGG
>CAZVEV010000115.1:0-16639 GCA_964625865.1 uncultured Planctomycetaceae bacterium
GCGCAAGTCCCTGTTTCAAAAAAAGTTGCACTACGTTATTGGAAACGGCACTAGACCATATGAAGGGACGGGATGACGGCTGGTTGAATTGGTTGCTGGCTGCAAGTTCCCCTCCAGCCGTTCAATCTGCAATCGTAGATCGTGAATCTACAATCGATTGGTCTGTCTGAAGAAGTTCTTGGCGTGATAGTGTTTACAACAGATAATGACCCCGCAGGGCCGGTTCGGCCCCCGTCTGTACGGGACTCCGGGGCGTGTCGGCACGGGATGTGCTTTTTCCATTGAGCATGCCCCAGAGCGTTTGCTCAATGGAATTCCATTCAATCATAGTGTTCGGCTGGCAGGAATGATGAGACCCCGAATTGTGCGACATGGCGGGAATGAGATACTTGAGATATCGTCGTTTGACTTCGACGGTTCTCCGCCTGACATACGCCATAGGATGCTGCGAGAGAAGCAACCTGAGTTTGGTTGGGTTGCCGTTCCCGCACGTCCCCAGGGAATCGAGGTCTTCTACTGGCGACATTACGGCCCAAGGGCATTTGACCTCCGAGTTCGTTGTGGCTTCTGCCGGATCAGCGAGTCTAGCCGACTGTACTGTGCTGACGCCGAGTTGCTCAGGCTCCTTCCCGTCGTGAGGACTGCCTTGGCCTCGACAGTGACCTCGCCCATTCATCACACGGCAGTCTGGCTCGACCCAGTGACAACCCATGTCTTCAGACTGGATGCACATCGGGAAAGCCTCCAACTGCTGTTCCACATGGCAGTATCGAACCTTGAACTAGAGCAACAGAGAGCCGAACCACGGAATGCAGCGGACGACAGAGTCGCCGCTGATTCGTAACGTTCGGCAGGGAACGACTGACACATATGGTGAAGATATCGACGCTCCTACTGGCCGCTGCACACTGCCTTGCGGCGAGTCCTTTGCCCGCAGGCGATAGGCTCGCAGCGCCGTTTGTGATTCCCCCCAATGGCAAACCGGATGCGTTGATTCGCGGCATGGATCTTGAGGGACCGACAGCGTTGGCATTCGACTCTCGGAACCGTCCCTATATGTTCGAAAGGCGAGAACCGGAGCACTTCGGGTACATTCTCACCTTGCGCAACGGGAAATGGGTGCGTCTGAACTACCTGGACGCCCTAAAAAAGGCGTTCCCTGAGGCATCAGCTCCAAAGGAGCGGTGGCACCATGCACTGGGATCCCTTGCAATCGACGCGAAAGACAGAATCTATGCTGTGATCGTCACCGATACCGTCGGGGGACAGAAACAGCGGTGGTTCCTTCTCCATTCCGACGATATGGGCAAGCATTTCGATGTCTGCCCCTTGCCGGGGATATCGTTTCTCGAAATCTGGACGGGGCACAACAGCCTTGGGCGGCCTCCCGCGGTAGGCTGCTTGCGCCGACGAAAGGACCATCCGGCCAGATGGACCTCATACCATGATCTGGACGTCTACTTCCCGGCAAAGGCTGGACGGGAGTTTGGACTCGGCAAGCCGGTCCACGTGACCACCGACTGCTTTGGGATTTCCAATCACTCGGGGGGCTATTCATTTGCGGTTACGCGTGACGCCAAGACCCACCTCGTCTACGCGGAGATCCCAGAAGACGGCAAAGGTAACCCTACGTACGTGGCCACCGTCGATCGCACCACGAGGAAGGTTGTCGCCAGAAGATACCTGGCCAATGCGCCTCCTCAGAAGGTTGATGTTCATTCGACCCCGGTCATCGCCGCCGACAGTGCCGGGCTACTGCACGTACTGACGGGCGCTCACGGCCAGCCCTTTCTGAGTACGCGCTTGGCCAGGCCCAACACGATTGATGGGAGTTGGAGCACGCCCACGCCTCAAACCAGGGACAGGCAGACCTATGCGACGCTGGTGTGTGACTCAGATGGCCGTCTCCATTGCGTCTATCGGCAGCAGGGCAGTTTGCGTTACGTACACAGATCGCAGGATGCCCCCGCATGGTCCAGCCCCGTGGAGATCGTCAAGCAACCGGTCGGGCACCGGGGGTACACAATCTTCTACCACCGTCTTTTCATAGATAGAGCGGATGCCCTGTATCTCAGCTTCACCTTCTATGAATTCAAAACAGGGAAGAAGGGGCAGTACCCACGAGCCCTTGCACTGTCTGACGACAACGGAAAGTCCTGGCGATTGGCAACGACCGCAGCCCTGCAAGCCCGTGTTAAGGGAACAGGACAGAATGAGCAACACCCTCCAGGCGACAACCCAAAGGCCGCGCCTGAGGAGTAACGTTCAACAGGAGAGAGAATGAACAGACTGAGAAGAGGACAGCTCTGTGGACTCGTACTGGCGGTATGCGCAGCCTGGGCGCCGGTGGTTTGGGGAGCTGAGGGGACGAAGATATCGCTGCCGCAGAAGCGGGCTTCGCATCCTTATGTGTATGTCGATCGCAGTCATGACTGGCGGTTTTCTTACGACGACCTGGCCGACCGGATGCTGGCCCCGGCGGGCTTTGACGTCATTCTCAGTGATGCAAGCCTCTCGGCGGTCCCGTCTCTGGGCGTCTTTGATGTCGTCGTGGTGCAGCAGATCTCGTGGCCGACGGCGATGCCCGAGCAGGAGATGGCGCTTCTGGAAGGCTATGTCCGGCAGGGTGGGAATCTCGTTCTGATCACCAAGCCGGGCGTTCCCGCCGAGAAGCTCGCGCGGCGGTTCGGGTTCGGCGTCAAAGCCGGCGGCGGCGGGCCGCTGCGGGCGACAGAGGCGATTGTCGCTTTGGGGGCGCCCAAGCAGATCCCCACGCGCGCCGTTCGGTATCACCTGGCCCCGGCGGCGGGGCACACGGTTCTGGTGCAGGACGCCCGGGGCAATAACGTGGCGGCCGCCCGCACGGTCGGAAAGGGCAAGGTGGTGGTCTGGGCGGACGATCACGCCTACTGGGACTTCTGCGCCCAGCGGGACAGGCAGACCGGACAGGTCGCTTCCGGGCCCGCGACGACGGCGGTGTTCAAGTGGCTCGTCGGCAAGGCCCGGGGCGGGACGAAGGGGCGAGTCCGGCGCGTGTTTGCGGAAAACGTCGAGGCCCGCCGTTCGCTGATCTTCCGCTATTCGCTGCCCAGCGCGAAGGCGGCCAAGGGGCGGATAGCCCAGGTCGACCGCGTGATGGCCGTCGTGCGCAAGTGCAACGGGATGCTCCCGCCGGCCAAGCCGCCGTTTACGATACACTGGCTGTCGGCCGGCGGGGGCGGATGGGCCGGCCCGCACGGGGCGGGCGTGTGCGTCTACGGCAAGGACCCGGCGTTCCCGATCAAGGTGATGGGACACGAATTGACGCATTCGACAACGGGCCCCTGGCCGCGTGCGTTCAACGAGGGCTGGGCCGTGATCGTCGGCATGCGGTCGGCCGAGGCGTTCGGCTTTGCCGACAGCGCACGGCTCGAATTGAAACGCAACCTCAAAGGCCTCAATCGCGTGGATCGTTCGCGGCGCACGCTGGACATGATGGACTCCATGACCGGCCCGCCGAACCACAACTACCAGAAGAAGGCCATCTGGATGCTGCTGGAACTGGAAAAGCGTTACGGGGCGGACTTCATGGTCCGTTTCCTGGCACGCCGCAGCAAACGCTACGGGATCAGAAAGGCCATCAACCTCCAGCAGACCTTCGAGCTGTTCGCCGAAACCGCCGGCGACCCCAACATCTGGACCTGGTTCAAACAATGCGGAACGTCCGTTCAACTTGTCCCGCCAAACTCGTCACGTCGAAGTTCCTGCGAAGACGGAAGCCTTGGCGACGGCGGATCTACAATCGTAAATCTACAATCGATCGGTCTGTCTGAAGAAGTGCTTGGCGTGGTAGTGTTTACAACAGATAATGACCCCGCAGGGCCGGCCCGGCCCCAGTCTGCGTGGGACTCCGGGGCGCGTCGGCATGGGATGTGCTTTTTCTGGTTAGCACGGCAGTACCGTTACTGAGCGGAACTCCATTCAGTCATACTGTTAACGACAGAGGACGATGACACGACAGTTCAAGTTACTGATCGCCACGGGAATCGCCGCTGCGGTTCTATGGCGCGTGGAGCTTGAAATGCACGGTTGGGCAGGATTGGACTGGATCGGCTACTTCCACTGGGCGATCCCTGCCGGAGCCGCTCTGTTCTTGGGCTGGCTCTTCGTATCTGTGCCGGCGCGTAGTAACGTCCAACGCAGTGCCCTAGTCCTGACAGCGGCTGTTGCCGGGGCTATCTGGTTTCAGGTGGTCCTATTCGCTCTGTACTACCATTTCAATACCGGGCCGAGCGCCTTCTTGCAGATGCTCGCGGTCGGTGAGAGCACCTACTCTCAGTATGCAGACGTGATCTATACGGTCGTGCCTGCGACCCCTCTGCTCTTTGCAGGACTGCTCTTCGCGTTCGGGTTCAGACCCAAGACCGTCCAGCTCATACTCGCCCTCCTTGTCTATGCCTTGGCCTGTCCGGTATCTGTAGTGATTCTTGCCGTCCTTGATCACCGAGGTGGTGCTGATGCAATCCACACGATTAAGAGTGGAATCATCATACCATTCCTGGTGATCGGGTTAGGGATTCTGGTTCCAATGAAAGGGCAGGGCCAGCAATCTCCTGCAGGCGACGTCCAGACGGCCGCGCCTGAGGAGTAACGTTCTGCCGGAATAGATCAGCCAACGGGTAGGTTGATGGTGAATGCGATGCAGATGAGATGTAGTTTGGACGTTTGCGGCAAGATGATGACACGACGGCGCACTTGTCTCGCTCTGGTCTGTCTGGCTTTGCTGACGGCCTCGGCGCAGGGGGGCCCCGCGGCGCCTAACATTGTCCTGATACTTGCGGACGACATGGGGTATGCCGACTGCGGAGCACATGGCTGCACGGACATTCCTACCCCGAGTATGGACCGCGTGGCCCGGGAAGGGGTCCGTTTCACCTCGGCGTATGCGAACGGGTCCTTCTGCACGCCGACCCGGGTCGCGCTGATGAGTTGTCGCTACCAGCAGAGAACGGGCAACGATGACCTGACGTCCATAACCGGTCCACTGCCGAAATCCGTCAAGACGCTCGCCGACCGACTCCGCGAGGCCGGATACGTCACGGGGGTGGTCGGCAAGTGGCATCTTGGTTCGGGTATAGGAAAAGGCTACGACCCGCCGGACCGGGGCTTCGACGAGTTCTACGGGTTCCACGGAGGAGGCCACACCTACTTCCCGGCGAAGATCGATCCGGCGGACAAGAGGGCCGGCGGCTACAGATCGCCCATCTATCGTCAGGACAAGCCGATCAAGGAGGAGCGTTATCTCACTGACGCCTTCGGCCAGGAGGCGGCCGCCTTCCTGAAACGCCACCGCAAGTCCGACAAGCCCCTGTTCCTGTTCCTGTCCTTCAACGCGGTCCACACGCCTATGGAGGCCCCGAAGAAGTACCTCGACCGGTTTCCGGGCCTGTCCGGCAGGCGAAAGACCTATGCCGCCATGCTCAGCGCCATGGACGACGCGGTCGGCCTGGTGCTCAAGGAACTTGACGAGTCGGACAAGGCGCGGAACACGCTGGTCATCTTCACCAACGACAACGGCGGCCCCACCACGCGCAATGCCGTCAACGGCTCGCGCAACACGCCCTTGCGCGGATCCAAATGCGAGACGTTTGAGGGCGGCATCCGCGTTCCGCTCTTTGTACGCTGGCCCGGCGTGATCCGGGCGGGCAGCACGTACAGCGAAGCGGTAATGACCTTCGATCTCAGCGCGACGGCCTTGCACGCAGCCGGGGCCGACCGGTCGCGGATCGACGGCGTGGACCTGCTGCCTTACCTGACGGGCAAGAAGACCGGGACGCCTCACGAGGTCCTCTACTGGCGATCGCGCACCCGCAACAACAACTACGCCGTGCGGCGGGGCAACTGGAAGTTCGTCCACTCCACGGAAGGTACGGAGCATCCGGGCCCCAGGCATACCCCCGCCCGCGACATGCTGTTCAACCTCGCCGACGACCTGGGCGAGAAGAACGACCTGAGCGCGAAGCACCCGGACGTCCTTCGGCAGCTCAAGCAGCTCTACTCGACCTGGAGCGACCAGATGGATGCCGACTGCCGCAAACTCGGGATCAAACCCCCCGCTGCTCGGAAACCGGCGTCCCGGAAGAGGTAGAGCAAGTGAGTGCCGCCCATTGCCGCCTCCACGTCGCCCCGGACGGCTAAGACGGGCCACAGATTCCGCAGATCACGCAGATTTGAAACAACAACGGAGTTGTTTCTTGTTTTGATCTGCGGAATCTGCGAAATCTGTGGCTGATGTTGCCGTCCCGAGCGGGGCGGGAAGGACGCGTTGTGAACAGGTTCGAGTTCCACAATCCGGTGAGGTTGATCTTCGGCGAGGGTCAGGTTTCGCGCGTGGGGCGCGAGGCGGCCGGGCTGGGGGCGAAGGCCGTGATCGTCTCGTACGCCGAGCCGGGCGCGCTGGGCGAGGTGCTGGCGACTGTCGAGCGGAAGGTGGCCTCGCGCCGCGTGGAGGTCGCAACGTTCTACGAGGTCACGCCGAATCCGACGATCGAGCAGGTCCGTCGCGGGGTGGCGGCCTGCCGCGACGCGAAGGCCGACCTGGTCATCGGCGTCGGCGGGGGCAGCGCGATGGATTCAGCCAAGCTGATCGCCGCCGGCGTGCTGTACGATGACGACCCGTGGAAGATGGTCGTCGCTCGCCACGACAGCGTCACGGCCGTGCCGCCCAAAGACGCCCTGCCCTTGCTGATGGTCTCCACCTTGCCAGCCACCGGGAGCGAGATGAACTGCTGCGCCGTGGCTACCAACGAGGCCGCCTGCGAGAAGTCCTACGTCTGGGCGCCATGCCTGTATCCGACCGTCTCGATAGCCGACCCCGCCCTGACCTGCACGCTGGAGCCCTACCAGACCGCCTGCGGGGCGGCCGACGTGATCTCGCACGTGATGGAGTTCACCCTCAACGGGCTGGACGCGGCGCCGCTGAACAACCGCATCCAGGAAGGCGTGATCCTGACCGTGATGGACAACGTGCCTCTCGCCCTGGCCGACCCCGACAACATCGACGCCCGCGCGAACCTCCAGTGGGCCTCCATCGTCGCGCTGAACGGATGGAGCCAGCCTGGAGACGCCTGGACGCCAATGCACCAGATCGGCCACGTGCTGTCGGCGAGGTACGGCCTGACGCACGGGGCGTCGCTGTCGATCGTCATGCCCGCGTGGATGCGGCGCCTGCACGCCAGGCGTCCGGACCGCTACGTGCAGTTTGCCGAGCGGGTCTTCGGCACAGGCGCCGCGGGCAGGGGCCCGGCCGAGGTGGCCGTCGAAGCGATTGAGAAGCTTGAGGCGTTTATCCGCGGCATCGGTGTTGAGACGCGTCTGGGCGACGCGGGCATCGGCGCCGAGGAGATCCCTGCGATCGTCGACGACGTGGTGCGCATCAGCTTCGGACCCGACGGGATGCTGTCGAGCAATCCGCCGGTGTCCCGCGACGATGTGGAAGCAATACTGAATCTGGCGCTGTAATCGGCGCACGGATCGTTTAGCATCCATCCCCAGATCGACATTGACCGGTCCCGCAGGGACGCCGGCAGGGAGAGCATATGAGTACCTACATCATCGCATACGATCTGGGCACGGGCGGCAACAAGGCGTCGTTGTATGACGCGGCGGGCACGTGTCTTGCCGACAGCTTTGTCGCCTACCCCACGCAGTACCCCAACTCGGGATGGCACGAGCAGAGGCCCGTCGACTGGTGGAACGCCATCGTCGAGAGCACGCGAGCCCTGCTGGCCGAGGCGGACGTTGACGCGGCGCAGATCGAGGCGGTCGGCATATCCGGCCACAGCCTCGGCGCCGTGCCGCTGGACGCAGGCGGAGAACTGCTGCGCGAGGGCACGCCCATCTGGTCCGACTCGCGACCCGACAGCCAGGTCACCGACTTCTTCTCCCGCGTCGACGAGGCCGAGTGGTACCGCACGACGGGCAACGGCTTTCCCGCGCCGCTGTACACCGCGTTCAAGATCATGTGGTATCGCGACAACGAGCCGGAGATGTTCGAGAGGATCGCGGCGGTCATCGGCACGAAGGACTACGTCAACTATCGCCTGACCGGGCGGGTGGTGACCGACTACTCGTACGCCTCCGGATGCGGCGTGTACGACCTGCTGGGGTGGGACTACAGCGACAAGCTGCTGGCCGCCGCCGACCTGCCGCGGGAGATCTTCCCGGAGATCGTGCCCTCGACGGAGGTCATCGGCACGCTGACGGCCGAAGCCGCCGAAGCGCTGGGCCTGCCGCAGACGGTCAAGGTCGTCGCCGGCGGGGTGGACAACTCGTGCATGGCGCTCGGCGCACGAAACACCGCGCCCGGACGCGTGTACAACTCGCAGGGCTCGTCCAGTTGGATCGCGATCTCCGACGACAAGCCCCTGCTCGACGAGGCGACACGGCCTTACGTGTTTGCCCACGTGATGCCGGGCATGTTCACGTCGGCTGTGGGCGTGTTCTCGACAGGCACGAGTTTCCGCTGGGTGCGCGATCACCTCTGTCGCGACCTGGTGGCCCGCGCGGCCGAGAGCGGCGACGACGTGTACGACCTGATGACCGCCCAGGCCGCCGAGAGCCCCGTCGGGGCGAACAAGCTGCTGTTTAATCCCAGCCTGGCCGGCGGGTCGTCGCTGGACGAGAGCCCGAATATCCGCGGGGCCTTTATCGGCCTGGACCTCGGTCACACCCGCGGCGACGTGATCCGCGCGACGATGGAAGGCGTCGCGATGGCCCTCCGCGTGGGCCTCGACGCGCTGACCAAACTGACGGAGATCGGCGACGAGATGGTGGTCGTCGGCGGCGGGTCGCGGAGCGAGCTGTGGCGACAGATCCACGCCGACCTGTACAAGATGGACGTCGTCAAGACCACCATCGACCAGCAGGCCGCCGCACTGGGCGCCGCGGCGATCGCCGCCGTCGGCACGGGCCTGTGGCCGAACTTCTCGCGGATCGACGAGATCCACCAGATCCAGGCCGTCGCCAAGCCCATCGCCGCCCACAGCGCCGCCTACGACACCCTGATGCCCGTCTTCCGCAAAGCCGCCCACTGCGCCGCCCAACTGGGCGACATGCTCGCGGAGGTGGATCTGTAGTCGCGACACGTCACGGACGTGCAGTGACCGCTGCGCCGGATCGCTCAAACGCCCACGGGTTCCACCCCGTGGGGTATCCTCAAATGGGATACCCGTCCTCCGCACGCGAGTTCCGCGACACGTCTCAATACGTTCCGTCGGACGTGGAGATCGTCTTCTTTGATACCCCACGGGGTGGAACCCGTGGGCGTTTTTCCGCCTGTTCCGCAAAGCGGAGCGATGCGGTATACTCTGGGCGAGAGTGCGTGGAGAGTTATGCCCGAACCGAAACGAACTGAGCTTTCCGTGCAGGCCGAGCGGGCGCTGCTGGTGACCGTCGTCCTGCCGAAGTCCACTACGGATCCGTCCGATCCGCTGGGCGAGCTGCGCAGCCTCGTCAAGACCGCCGGCGCCGAGGTGGTCGACCAGATGCTCGCCAAGCGACGCGTCGTCCACCCGGGTTACTACGTGGGGAAGGGCAAGGCCGAGGAAATCGCCGCCCGCGTCGAAACCAACGAGATCGACGTGGTGATCTTCGACAACGACCTGTCGCCCGCGCAGATCCGCGACCTCGAGGAGGTCGTCGGCGTCAAGGTCATCGACCGCAGCGAGTTGATCCTGGACATCTTTGCCGCCCACGCCCGCACGCACGAGAGCCGCCTCCAGGTCGAACTGGCCCAGTTGCAGTACACCTATCCGCGCCTGCGTCACATGTGGACGCACCTGGACCGCTACGCGGGGGCCGCGGCGGCCGGCGGGGTCGGCACGCGCGGGCCGGGCGAGAAGCAGATCGAGACCGACCGGCGGATCGTCCAGCAGCGCAAGAGCCATCTCCAGCGCAAGATCGCGGCGATCGACAGGCGCAAGGTCCGCCAGGTCCGCGGCCGCAAGGACGCCTTCTGCGCCTGCCTGGTGGGCTACACCAACGCGGGCAAGAGTACGCTGATGGGCCGGGCCACCGGCGAGGACGTCTACATCGCTGACCAGCTCTTTGCCACCCTCGACACCAAGACGCGCCGCTGGAACCTTGCCGACGGCCAGTGGGTGCTCCTCAGCGATACCGTGGGCTTCGTCCGCGACCTGCCCCACCACCTCGTCGCGAGCTTCCGCGCCACGCTGGAAGAGGCCATCGGGGCCGACCTGCTGATCCACGTTGCCGACGCCTCGCACGAGCGTGTGGACCAGCAGATCCAGGCCGTCGACGCCGTGCTGGAGGAACTGAACTGCGCGGACCACAAGCACCTGCTCGTGCTGAACAAGACCGACCGGATCAGCGACCCGACGATCCAGATGGTCCTTGCGCAGAAATACCCCGACGCCCTGTTCATTTCGGCGGCCACCGGCGAGGGCGCCGACGAACTGGCGGCCGAAGTGGCCCGCCGGTGCGGGGGACTGCCCGTTCGCGTGAGCCTGCGGGCCGACTGCGCCAACGGACGGCTGATGCAGTACATTCAGCGTCATGCGACCATCGAGTCGCAGGAATACGACCAGGCCATCGCGTGCATCGAGGCGGTCATGCCCGCGGCGCAGGTGGACCAACTGGCCCGGTTCGCCCCGTCGATCGAGATCATCCGTCACGATGACGCCCCCGATCACTTCGAGGCGTTCTAGCACCGGTCGGAGCGATTTGGTTGGCCTCCGGTGGCGCGGCGCGGCATAATGGTCGTGTCGGCGTTTCAGCCGGCAGCGTGAAAACGACAGGGAGGTCGTCTTGACGGCAGACAGACAGGTCAACGCGACGGACGCCGGCGATGACGCCTCGCCCGCGCCGGGCGGCTTCCTGCGCACGCTCCAGGACGACTTCGCCGCACACTTCGCCTCACGCGCCGCCTCGCTGATCGGCCGCGAACTGGCCGTCATCCCCGCCGGATGGTCCCGACAGGCCTACTCGGAATTCCTGGCCTCCCTGCCCGGGCACACGTGCTGCCACATGCTCGCCGCCCGAGGGACCCCCCCCCCGACCGGCGCCGCGCCGAACGGCGCCGCGGCGGCCCATCGGGTGTGGGTCGACGCCGACCGCGGGGTGGCCTTCGCCCTGATCGACGCCCTGCTGGGCGGACGGGAAGGGGCCTACGTGCCCGACCGGGCGCTGACGGGCGTGGAGCGGGGCCTGCTCAGGCACGTGGTGGACCTGGTCGCCGAGAGTCTGGGCCAGTCCTGGCCCGGCGACCGGACGCAGTCGTTCGAGGTCGTCGACGACGAGTCAGGCTGCGCCGTCGCGCCGGGACGAGGCGAGCAGCCGGTAACGGTGGCGGCGTTCCGCCTGGGTCTGGCCGGACAGACCGGGGCCCTGCGCCTGTGCCTTCCGGAGGCCCTTCTGTCAGCCCAGCGCAACGGGGCCCAGCCGCAACGACGGATCGCCGGGCCGCTCGAAATCTCCGTCGTGACCGCGGAGATCGACCTGTCGCAGGCGGAGTTGGCCGACCTGTCCGCCGGCGACATTCTCATGACAGACACGCCCGCCGACGGCGAGGTGATCGTCCGCGTGGCGGGTATTCCGAAGTTCCGCGGGCGACTGGGCACGTGCGACGGCCGACGGGCCGTCACCATCACCCGACGAATGGGATCATCGGGCGATGCGGCAGGGGCATCCCGAGCGGATGCGATTGGCGATTGTTCGGTCCTGCCCGAGGCGTGAAATAACCTTCACACGTCCCTGCGGCGTGCCCCGATAATCAAAAGGTCGCCTTGCGGCCAGATGTGCCAGCAGTTAGTCTGGTCCGGAAGGATACTGTCGCCATCGCGTGACGGGCCAAGCTGCACGTCACCGACGGCCGGAGAAGCTGAGCCATGATTACCTTCAAGTGTTTCTCGTGTGGAGCCACGTTGCGGGTCTCGGAAGAGAAGGCCGGCAAACGAGGCAAGTGCCCCCGTTGCACGCTGATGGTCCGCGTGCCGCAGTCTCAGGTGGAGGCCAATGCCGCCGAGGCCCACCGCGCCGCGAGGCGCGCCCGCATGATCGATCCCCCCAAGACCGATCAAGACGACGACCTGTTCAACAACGTCGTCAACGAGGTCATCGGTTCGGCCCGCATGCGAACGCCGGTCCCGAGGCCGGCCCCGTCGCAGACGTCCCCCGCGCCGAAGGTCCTGGGCGCCGCGCCCATCGACCCCCGTCGCGATGTGGTGACCCAGGCTATGGACGTCGCACGCGCCGAGCCCGCCCCGACCGCTCCCGACGACGACGACGCGGCAACCGCCGAGGTCGTTGAAGACGACCAGGCCGCGGCACACGATGCGCATGACGCCGAGGCAATGCGCCAATCGGCCGAGGCGCCGTCGGCCCCGCCGATGAGCTGGCCCGCCGAGAAGACGGAGGCCGATGACGGACCGCCATCCGACCTCGACGCGCTGGTCCACGCAGCACAGCAGAGTCCCGCGCCCATCGCCGCCGCCGACGCCGTCAGCGACGAAGGGGAGCTCTCAGCCGTGAACAGGCGAAGGCCCGATCGCCCCGATCGCCCCCCGCTGGTCATCACCCCGGTAGGACAGGCCACCGCCTCGGTCAGGGGTGCACACGGGCTGCTGGGGATGGCGGTCCTGCTTCTGGTCGTCGTGGGCGCGCTGGCCATGGTGGGATGGCGCAACTGGGAGCATACGTGGAACTTCTCCGGGGTCATCACGCGATGCCTGCCGGCGGTCTCGTTCGTCTCCCCGGGCGACCCGAACGAGGCCCGGATCGGCTCCATGAAGGGCAAGATCCTGCTCTGCAATGAGGCGGGCGGACGGTGTTCGGCGCCCCTGGCCTTCAGCGACGACCTGACCGCCACCCGCGTCGACCAGGTGGGTACGGTGATCTTCATCCGCCGCAACGACGACACACTTCTGACGCAGGCCTTTCGCGAAGGCGGCAGGGCTTTCGCCCACGCACCGGCCGGCTACGAGATGTGCGCGGTGGACGTCACGTCCGGCAAGCGCATCTGCACGGTGGCGGTGGCGGCCGGCAACGCCGAGGAGGCCGCCGAACGGCTGTATTGGCTGATCAAGCGATGCGTGCGCCCCCCGCGGTGGAAGTAGCGGGGCAAGGTGAGGTCACTGGTGCCCGGGCAGCTTGCGATCGCGCTTGCGGCGGAGCGGCGCGGGCAGCAGGCGCAGGCCCAGTTGGACGGTCATGGAGACGATCTGGCGGGTCATGATGATCGCGACGATCGTCCCGACCAGCACGGCCAGGTACACGCCGATTCCCATCAGGATCATCCTCCCCAGGTCGCCGGCGTTCGGCTCGGCGGGCATTCGCCCGACCAGCCACCACTGGTCGGCGAAACAGGCGACCACCACGCCCACCGACAGGGCCACCACCCAGAAGCAGACGAAGACCTTTGTCTCATTGAGTCGTGCGACCGTAACTTTCTGCGTGATCGGCCAGGGCCACCACCACGGCGCGCGGTCGCCCTGCCTGCCCCCGCGCGGCCAGCCGTGTCGCCATCCGCCGGCCCGGCGGGCCAGTTCGGCCGGCGTGTACGTGCGGTTCGGGTCCAGCCCCTCGCCGGCCACCGCGCCGGGACCGAACGTGCCCAGAATCGTGCGATAGGCCTGGCAGATCGCGTGGAACGTCCGCTCGGCCTCCGCCGGGTCGGCGGGCCTGCTGTCCGGGTGATACCGCAGCGCCGCACGCCTGTAAGCCTGCCGCACCTCGTCGAGGCCTGCATGGCGGCTGACGCCGAGTATCGTGTATGGGTCGGCCTCCGTTGCCATCACGGCATTATAGCATACCTCTGGATATGCAGGGGGTCTATCTGCGGATCAGGCCTTGGACATCGGTTTCGCCGCGCAGACAATGGGGGTATCGGCTTTGGCTGGAAAGGATGGCATTCGATGAAGACGACTCACCTTGGAATCGTGCTGTCAGGCATGCTGCTGATTGCGGCCCATTCGACGCGGGCGGCCGCCGAAGTCAAAGCCGCCGCCCGGACCGCCTCGCTGCCGTGGTGCGTCTACGACGGGTTTGACGGGCCGGGCAAGGGCATCCGCGTGGTGCTGATCTCCGGCGACGAGGAGTACCGCTCGGAAGAGGCCCTGCCGCAACTGGGCAAGATCCTCGCAAGACACCACGGCTTCACGTGCACGGTCCTGTTCGCGATCGACCCCAAGACGGGCCTGATCGACCCGACCGTCGCGACGAACATCCCCGGTCTGGAGGCCCTGAAGTCCGCCGACGTGATGATCATCGCCACGCGCTTCCGCGACCTGCCCGACGAGCAGATGAAGCACATCGCCGACTACGTCGCGGCGGGCAAGCCGATTATCGGCATGCGGACGGCGACCCACGCGTTCAAGATCGCCAAGGGCAAGACCTACGCCAAGTGGAGCTACAAGTCCAAGCAGTGGGACGGCGGGTTCGGCAGGCAGATCCTGGGCGAGACGTGGATAGCCCACCACGGGCGACACGGCAAGCAGAGCACGCGGGGGGTCATCGCGCCGGGCGCGAAGACCCACCCGATCGTCCGCGGCTGCGACGACATCTGGGGCCCCACGGACGTCTACCGCGTCCGCCTGCCCATGCCCGCCGGCTGCAGGCCCCTGGTGTTCGGACAGGTGCTCACGGGCATGAAGCCGGGCGACGGGCCGCTGACGGGCAAGCCCAACGACCCGATGATGCCCGTCGCCTGGACCCGAACGTACCAGGCGGCGCCGGGCAAGACGGGCAAGGTCTTCACCACCACGATGGGCGCCGCGACGGACCTGGCCAGCGAGGGCGTCCGCCGAATGCTCGTTAACGCCACCTACTGGGCCGCCGGGCTGGCCGACAAGATCGACGCCAAGGCCAACGTGGACGTCGTCGGCACGTACAAGCCGACGCCGTTCGGGTTCGGCAAGTTCATCAAGGGCGTCCGCCCCGCCGACCACGCGATGAAGCAGGCCGCCCCAGGCGACGGACCGGATCGGCGAAACGTCGAAACCGGCTCGGTCATTCCCTCAATCAGCTACGCCGACCAGCCGTACATCGCCGTCACGCCCAAAGGCGAGTGGGTCTGCGTGCTGACCACGGGCAAGGGACGCGAAGGTGCGAGCGGGCAGCACGTGGTGGCCTCCACCAGCACGGACCGGGGCAAGACCTGGTCGAAGCTCGTCGCCATCGAGTCGCCGGACGGCCCGGCGGCATCGTGGGCGTGTCCGCTGGTGACGCCCTTCGGCCGCGTGTACGCGTTCTACACGTACAACGGCGACAACGTCGACCTCGGCCGCAACGACGTGCACGGGTGGTACGCCTTCAAGTACTCCGACGACGGCGGGCGCTCCTGGTCGGCCAAACGCTACCGCCTGCCGCTCCGCGTCACGGCGTGCGACACGCTGAAGAAGGACGGCAAGACCGTGCAGATGTTCTGGGGCATCTGCAAGCCGATCGTCGCCGGCAAGACGGTGTACTTCTCGTTTACCAAGCTGGGCAAGTACTTCCTGGGCGACGGCGAGGGCTGGCTGTTCGCCAGCGATAACATTCTGACCGAGCGCGACTCGGACAAGATCCGCTGGCGAATGGGGCCCGAAGGCGAGGTCGGGATCAGGCACCCGGAGTACGGGTCCGTGCAGGAGGAGCACAACCTCGCGGCGCTGTCCAAGCCGGGCCACCTGATCTGCGTGTACCGCACGACCAAGGGCTTCCCTGCCGTCTCGTACACCCGCGACGGCGGACGGACCTGGAGCAAACCCGAGCCAATGCGATACCGCCCCGGCGGGCGCATCATCCGCCATCCGCGGGCCTGCCCGAAGATCTGGCGATGCACCAACGGGAAGTTCCTCTTCTGGTGCCACCAGAACGGCGGGACAAGCTACCACGGGCGCAACCCCGTCTGGCTGTGCGGCGGGGTCGAAGTCGACGGCGCGGTCCACTGGTCCGAGCCGGAGATCCTGCTCTATCACACCGACCCGAAGAAGCGCATGAGCTACCCCGACCTGGTCGAGACCGACGGGCGCTACTGGGTGACCGAGACGGAAAAGGAGATCGCCCGGGTCCACGAGATCGATCCGACGTTGCTGGCCGGCCTGTGGGGCCAGTTCGACGCCAGGACCGTCGCCCGGCGCGGCCTGGCCCTGTCGCTGGACGCCGCGCAGATCGCCAAGGCCCGCAAGACCGGCGCGGCCATGCCCAAACTGCCCGCCCTGTCCGATCGCGGCGGGATCACCCTCGAGATGCAGATTAAACTCGCGAGCCTAGACGGCGGGCAGATCATCCTGGACAGCCGCCAGGGCGGCAAGGGCCCGGGCCTGACAGTGGCGACCACCAAGACCGGCACGCTCGCCCTGACCGTCACCGACGGCAAGCACACCGCCGCCTGGGACGTCGACAAGGGCCTGCTCAAGCCCAGCACGTGGCATCACGTCACGTTCATCGTCGATGCCGGCCCCGCCATCATCATGTGCCTCGTCGACGGCCGCCTCTGCGACGGCGCCCCCCCCCCCCCCCCCGGCGGGGGGGGCCCCCCCCCCCCCCCCCCCCGTGGGGGGTGGGGGGGGGGGGGGGGGGGTCCCGGATGACCCCCGGATGGTCCCCAGATGGTCCCCAGATGATTCCCAGATGGTCTGGGAAAAATCGTAAAACAATTGAA
>CAZVEV010000116.1:0-8433 GCA_964625865.1 uncultured Planctomycetaceae bacterium
TCGGCTTGGGCGTGCCCTTGAACATCGGGTCCGGCAGCGAGATCTTCAGCGCGACCTTGTCGCCTGTCGGCGCGGGGGTCGTCTTGCCGCCGTTGGTCCCGCCGCCGGCGGGCTTGGTGGTGGGCTGGGCGCCGGTCTTGCAGCACTTCCCGCCCGAGCCGCAACACTTCTTGCCGCCGTTGCCGCCCTTGCCCGCCTGATCGTCGCCGCCGTTGTCCTTATCGCCGCAACCAGTGGCGACCAGACCCATTACCGCGATCAACGCGATGGCGACCATTCCAAGATACTTTGCGTCCTTCATGTCTGTTCCTCTTTCTCTAGCTCGGGGCTGCGATTTCGCGTGCCCGGCCGCTGTCAGCAGCCCTGTCCTACAACGTACGAGTAACGCTCCTGCAATCCTGCAGTCCAACAAGACCCGGCATTATGACGAACATCGCAGCCGAGATCAACCATTTTTCGTCCCATTTCAACGCGCGTCGCGCGCCGGGGTTCCGCTCAATTCACGTCAATCAAACACTGTAACGGTTGGCAGGGCATCCAGGCCGAAGCTGAGAAGCTCTGCCTTGGCGTCGGCGCCCTCGGCGGGGCGGGGCACGACAACGGCGGCCGTGTCGTCATGCGCGTCACAGTACGCTTCCACCTCCTCGGCGGACATCACCATGAACGCCGTCGACAGTGCGTCGGCGCGGGCGGCGGACGGACAGATCGCCCAGGCGGCCAAGTGCATCATCGCGGGCCTGCCCGTTCGCGGGTCGATAACGTGCTCGCCCTGCAACTGCACGCCCGAGCCGCTGAGGGCCCCGCTGTGAAGGACGATCCTCTCCAGTCCCGCCGCCGGTCCCCAGTCGCCCCCGATGCCCAGGACCCACCCCGCCACGCCGGGCGGACAGCCCGCCTCGACGCCGCCGGACCCCCGCACCAGGGCCGTCGAGGTCCCCCCGTGAATCATCGCGTTGTCGATGCCCCAGTCGTCCAGCGTCTCGACCACGCGGTCCAGGGCAAAGCCCTTGCCGATTCCCCCCAGATCCACCACTACCCGCCCGGGCCAAGGAAAAACTGGGGACGCTACCCTGTTTTTCTGGTCGCCATCAGCCTCCACGTGCTCTTGCCGAGGAAAAACAGGGTAGCGTCCCCAGTTTTTCTTCACACCCACGGTGAAGTCCTCGAAGTTCAGGACCAGGCGGTCCATGCCCACCCGCGCCATTGCCGCGTCCCACTGGTCCTGCGTTGCAGCAACCGGATGGCCCTCATCGTCCCGCGCGCACTGGACGGCCGGGCCTATCGTCACGTCAAACGCCCCGCCGGTGGCACAGTGGACCTCGTTGGCGACGAGCAGACACTCCAGCACGTCCGGCTCGACGCCGGTGGACTGGCCCGCATCGAGCAGGTTGATCTGCCCGACGTCGCTGCAGGGATTGAATCGGCTGAGCATGCCCTCCATGCGATCAACGTCGCGGAAGACCGCCATCGCGACTTGTCCGGCGTAGGTCTCGTCCGGACAGGCGATGACGATCTCGAACGGCGTGTTCATCGCCTCGTGGGCGAACCGATGCAGGGGCGTTTGATTGTCGCACATGGGACCGACCCCGAGGGGCGTCCTAGAACGGCGGCGCCGCGGCGCGGCAGCGCTTGATGGCGAAGAACCCGTAGCCCAGGCCGGATGCGGTGGCCAGGATCGAGATATACTCGTGGATGGCCGCGATGCCTATCTGCCCCTCCGTGCCGAGCAGGGGCATCATGGCCAGCACGGCCGTCAGGATCATGCACAGGCCCGTCGCCGCCAGCGCCCAGAAGAACATGCGCTCGACGCACAGGCCGATGCTGCACCCTTCAGTGCAGCAGGGCCCGCTGAACGCCTCGGCGCGGAGGACAACCATCACCGCCAGCGCAACGGCGAAGATTGCCCCGCCGAACACGTGGATCATCAGGACAAACCCGGTGATCCCGCCGGCGATGAACAGCCCGCTGACGACCAGAATGGCAACGGCGGCACAGAGCACGCGCTCGGTCAGTGCATCGATGCGCGGGAACCGCCCGGTCCGGAGTTCAACTTCCAGCGCCGAGGCGGCCAGCAGCTTGCCCCGCGTCGCAAGGACCCACGCGACGGACCCGACAACGAGTATCGTGAGGATGTAAAACATCGTGTGCTCCCTACTCCTTTGTTCCGGCGTAACGGGCGAGTCGGCGGATGGCAAGAATGCCGTACGCCAGCAGCACCGCAAGGATAATGCACGCCATCGTAATCAGGACGGTCTTGAAGATCGGGCGGAAGAGGAACGTCAGGCCGAACATCGTGTGATAGACGTTGCTCAGTTCCGCCAGTTCATGCATGGGCTTGACCGAGCCGGCCTCGGTCTTCATCGGCCCGATGCCCGCGATCTGCGCGTCGAGCATGGGCGAGTTCAGCGAGTGGCAGTCGGTGCAGCCGCCTGCGCCCAAGGACTGGCTGGCCGGTCTCACGTCGTGTGCCATCGGCCAGGACACCGCCTCGGCGGCGGGGTTGTCGCCGGCGACGAGCTTCCCGTCGCTCAGCGAGAACAGCTTGCCCGCATTGACGTAGGCATACGTCCCACCGCGGTCGGCGGCGAGCTTCTGCAGCATCAGAGCGGCCTGTGCTTCGGTGAACGCCTTGTCCGTATCGACGGTCTCGGTGACGGCGGAGACGACGAAGTCGGGCACGAGGGGCTTCAGCGTGCGTTGGTCCCCGTCGCCCTTGACCAGCCATGCGAAGACCGGCATCTGCGGCGTGCCCGCCGACCCGGCCACGCCCTCGACCTCAACCAGCGTGATGTCGTAGGTGATGCTCCCCCCGCCGTGATCGGTCCGTACGATGGCCCGCTCGTAGACCTTGGCGCCCGTATCGACAACGGGCTGGCCCAGCCCCAGCTTGGGCGCATCCAGCGCCCGGATCATCTCCATGAGCCGTTCATCCAGTGCCGTCCCATCGCCGACCTTGTCCGGCTCACTGTCGGGAGTATCCTTCAGGCGGATCAGGGGCAGGATCTCGCCATTCTTGTCGCGGGCCCAATACGGCGAGACGCCGGGGTCCGGCCCGTCATAGTCCTCGGCGTCGAGGGCGCCGTCGATGTTTCGCCTGTAGAGCTTTCCGCCGGCAATGAGAACCGGCGTGCCGCCGATCTTGTCTTCGTCGGCCTGCTTGGCGCTGGTCGCTTCGTTTTCGTCAGCGATCAGGCGCGGAGCCAGCAGGCCCAGAATCGTGCCGACCTGCTCGGGAGCGTCGAGGATCCCCTTCGCTGCATCGGTGATATCGTCCGGAAGGACGGGTGTGACCTTGTCACCGTCCAGCTTCGCCCAGTAGGCCGGCCACATCATCCGGTGCGGCGCGATCATGTCCGAGGCGTTCCGCATGAACACCGGCTCGACGATGACCGGCGTCTCGGTGCGCCACTGCGCCTGCCCCGCAATGCCCAGCCGGTTCGAGCGGGACGTCCAGACCTTCGTGGGGGTCTTGCCCGGCCAGGGGCCCGAGTGGCAGGCCGTGCAGGTCATCTTCTCGATGTGGACCGCGGGCAGGCCCGGGTGCTTGGGCTTCGGCGCGCCGAGGCGCCCGCCCATGGCCAGCGCGCCTTCGGCGCCTTCGACGCCGAGATGGCAGCCGCGGCAGGACAACTCGCCGACGGCGGGGTTCTTCCTGTGGGCCGCCTCGCCGGTATAGCCGCGGATAATCGCGTGGTCTTCGCCGTTGCGATGGCAGGAGACGCACGTCATCCCGGCGGCCGAATGGACGTCGCCCGAGACCTGCCACTTGGGCTTGGCCCTGTCGGTGACCGAGTGGCAGTTGAGACACCGCGCGTCGGTGGGCTTGCCCACCTTCAGGTACGTTCGGAACTTGAGGGTATCGAAGAGGGTCGCGTCATACTGAACGGCCGGGGGGATGTTGTACACGTTAGGGTCCGGCCCCGGACTCGTCGTGGGGATCCAGACGTCGCTTTGCCTGGACGCCATCCCGCCGACGTCGCCGAGACCTGCGGCGGCGGTGGCGGCCCAGCGGAAGTTCTCTCGTCCACACTGCTTGGCCCATTCGGAGGGGCTGTACGTATCGGAGGTCTGGTGACAGCCGAGGCAGTTGGCCTCGATCTTTCCGGAGACCGTCCAGCGGGCGGCCCCGTCGGTCAGCGCCTCGTCGTCCGACGGCTCGGCGACGCCGGCCCCGGGCAAGTGACGGGCGAACAACTGCGTGAAACGCCACGCCGTGATGCCGATCTCCTCGGGCTTCCACACGCCGTCGCGTTTGCGATGCGCCAGGGGCAACTGCGTGCCGGTGGCCCGGTCGACCCAGACCCACGGCTCGCCGGGGCGACCGTCGCAGCCGGCGTTGAAGTGGAACCCGCCGGTGATCTTGTCGTAGTCGTGGCAGGCCCCGCAGGTGGTCTTGGTCGACAGCGGCCAGGCGCGGGGCATGGTGGGCAGGATGCTGATATCGTTCTCGTCGCGCAGGACCAGGCGGTGGACGGGAATGGCCCGCCCGCCGGTCGAGTGGTCGTTTTCGTCTCCATGGGCGACCGGCAGGGCGGCCAGGCTGACGGCGACTAACGTCAGGGCAAACGCAGGTTTTCTCACGCGTGGAATTCCTTCTCGTCGAAGATGCGCTTCTTCTGGGTCTCGATCACGTCGTTGACGGCCAGCACGGCCACCGCGGTCTTGTACCCCAGCTCGCCGGGGCAGTTCAGCTTGCTCTTGTCGCCGGCGCGGACGGCGTCGAAGAAGTTTGCCAGGTGCGGCTGGTGGAACGGGCGGGCCAGGTCCACCGGGAGGGGCCACTGCGGCAGGGAGGCCGATAGGCGCACGTCCAGGACGGCCTTGGTGCTCTTGGCGCGGGCCTTGGGGATCTTCTGGGCGATCTCCTGGATCAGCCCCTGCTTGACGTACTGGTTCCAGTCGGGCACTTCGGCGCGGGTTTCCTTCTTGACCCAGTTGCCCCGCGCGGGGTTCTCCGAGATCACGAGCGTACCGTTCTCGCCCATGAACACCTCGTGATATCCGCCGTGGCTGGTGGTGGTCTGGACCTGGTAGAACGCCCGGCTGATGCCCTGGTCGGTTTCGTATTCATAGAGGCACATGACGTTGTCGTACCACTCGTGCGTGGAGTAGTAGTCCACGCCGCCGGAGGCGAAGACCGATGTCGGTGGCTTCTGGAAGACCCACTCGAAGATGTCGATCTGGTGCGAACCGAGGTCGACGATCGGCCCACCGCCGTACTTCTTGAACCAGCGCCAGTTGCGGAACTGGTGCATGTCCTCGTAGCCGTACTTGGCGAGTTTGTCCGGTGTCATGATGAACTCGGCCTTCTTGGGCCAGCCGATGTCCGCACTGACGCCGCGGTTCCACTGGGCCATCGCCTGCGTGACGCGCCCGAGGATCTTGACTTCCGGGTTCAGAACGAGCTGTTCCATCGCATGGCGGTATCGCGGGTTCGATCGTCTCTGGTGCCCGATCTGGAGGAGCTTGCCGGTCTCGTTGGAGACGCGGACCATCTCCCGGGCCTTGGTCAGGTCGTTGGACATCTCCTTTTCGCAGTAGACGTGGCAGCCCTTCTTCATGCAGGCGATCGCGTGCTCGGCGTGCATCCACTCGGGGGTCGCCACGATGACGCAGTCGAGGTCCAGGGAATCGTCAGCGAGCATCTCCTGGTAGTCCTCGAAGACCTTCAAGTCCGGGAACTTGATGTTCTTGTTGAACCCGCCCTTCTGGAGCTTCCGGCTGACGCGCAGCTTGTTGTACGACCAGATGTCGCTCATCGCCACGAAGTTCAACCCGGGGATCGGGGCGCCCTGGAAGAGGCACGCGTCGATCAGGACCTGCCCCTGGGCACCGGTCCCGATAATCGCGACGTTCAGATCGCCGGGCTTCTTCTTCGGGGTCTTGGGCTTGGCCGCCGCGGTATCCTCGCCCGAAGCGGATTTCCCGCCGGCGAGAATAACCGTCGCCCCGGCCGCCGCCGTGCCGGCCAGGAAGCCCCGCCGATCCAACGTCTTCTTGTTTGTCGTGTTCTTGTCCATCGTTCAGCTCCGATAAGTCAGGGGTCCTTGTGAAACAGAACCTTTGTTTGTCACACACCTGCCGGCGATACGCGCCGCCCAGGTGAAACCTGCCTGCCGGCAGGTCATCTCAACGCCTCGTCCCTACGTTATTGTACTGCTTCTTGCCGGCGGGACCAAATCAGTGTCCATCCCGTCAGCCCTATTCGACGTACAGTTCAGCCATCGACCAGTGGTTGTTCGCCCGGCCGGTCTGTGCAAGCCTGAGGTATCTCGTGGTGAGGGCCTTCTTGAGGGTGATCTTCGTCACACCCTTCGTGCCGTTGACGCGGATCAGCCCCTTGCTCCACTTCTTGCCGTCCGTCGACGTCTGCACTTCGACCGTGCGGGGATAGTCGTCAACCTTCTCGCCGCAGTCGATGGTAATGATGCGGATCGTCTGGGCCGACCCCATGTCGATCGAGAACCAGTCGCCGCGATTCTGCCTTCTCCCGCTGGACCAGTACGTCGTCCGCTTGCCGTCCAGCACGGCTGCGGCGGCGTTTCCGTTGCGCGAGGCTTTGGCCTTCATGCTCTTGCGGAGGATGCCCAGCTTGATCTTCCGGACGGCCAGCTCGGCTTCATCCTTGACCGCCGCGTCGGCGCAGCACTTCTGGGCGATCGCCAGGGCGCCCTGTGTTCGCGGCAGGGCGGCGAGGATGGCGCGCTTCTCGTCGGCCCGCTTGGCCAGGCCGATCGCCTCGCCGAGGATCTTGGCCGTGTCGTCATCGCTGCGCTTCGACGGCAGGGACACCAGGCGAATCACGCCGCGAAGGGCCAGCACCTGGTTGACCATGCTCGACTCACTTCGGGCCACGCCCATCAGCTTGTCGATCGGCCCCGCGTCGCCCCAGGCGGCCAGGGCGCGGATGGCATCCTTCTTTGCGTTGGCGTCAGCGAGTTTGCCTTCGACGGCCTGCCGGGCCTTGTCGCCGCCCAGGCGGGCCAGCACGTTCAGCAGGTTGCCCGTCGCATCGCCGGCCTTTGGCAGGGCCGCGATCACCGGTGCGCTGCGGGCGTTGACGTCCTTGACGCGACCGGCCGAGACGGCCAGCGCCTGCTCCAGCGTCGCACGCTCGGCGGCGCTGGTGTTGGCTACCAGCAGGGAGACGATCTTGGGCAGGTCTTTGGCTCCTGCCAGGGCGCCGATGGCCTCGTAGGACGCCTGGCGGGCCTTGACGTCGGAATCGGCGGTGCCCTTGGAAAGCAGGCACGGCACGACGGAGGCGGCCTGCCGCATGGCGGCGACCCGGGCCAGTGCGATCCGATCAGCGCTGGCGCCGCCGGCAAAGCAGGTGACGATCTTGGCATCCACGTCATCGCCGGTCAGTCGGGCCAGCGAGTCGATTGCGGCGCTTCCGGCCGTCCCGCCCGCGGCGGCGACCTTCGTCAACGGGGCCACGCACGCCGCATCGCCGATGACCGCCAGCGTGCGGATGGCGGCCATGCGGACGGCTTGGTTACTGCTGGACAGCATGGCGGCAACGGCGGGGGCGGCGGCCTTGTCGGCGCGGGTGGCCAGGGCGGTCAGGAGTACGACCTTGCCCTCGTCGGAGACGCCCGCCAGTTGCTTGGCAACCGCCTGGGTGACCGCCGCGCCCGGGGCGGTGGTGATGATTCGGCTGGCCGCCCGCTGCAGGGCCACGTCCGTGCTCTTGAGCATCGCCATGACCTTGGGCATCATCTTGACCGGGTCGGTGGCCACCAGGCCCTGGAAGGCCGCCACGCGCACCATCTTCGGATTGCCCTCGGCCGACAGCTTGGTGTAGATGGCGGCCGCGTCGGCCGTCTTGCCGTCCTTCATCAGCACGTCGGCACACATGAGGTAGGCGTCTGCCTTGGTTGCCTGCAGGGCCTTGGAGACTTTCGCGGCGCCGATAGCGGCGGCCGCTTCCGTGCCGCCGATCCGTCCCAGGGCCGCCAGGGCCGCTCCGGCAAGGTCGGTGTCCGTGCTGCCAGTGAGTTTGGCCAGTGCGGACACGGCCTTGCGGTCACGCCGGTCGGCAATCGACGAGACGATGCCGACCTTCAGCTTGTCATCGACGGCGCCCAGGGCGTCGCGCAGGACGGCGTCGACCTTGGCCGAGGGCATGCGTTGGAGGGCGAACCGGGCCATGTGCGAGAGCTTCGCGTCGGTCAGCAGCTTGCCCAGCGCGTCGACCGACTGGTCCGTGCCGATCCGCCGGAGCATGCGGCAGACGAACTGCTTGCACTCGAAGGTCGCCTTGGGGTTGGTCAGGGCGGCAAGCAGCTTGGTCTCGATGGCCTTGGCCTCGGCGGGCGTGGCGGTGCGGATGGCGGCCTCGATCGACGACAGGGCCTTGCGACTGGCGCCGAACTTGTACGTCAGGATGTCCGCGTAGTCGTCCGCAAGGGCCGGCACGACGACGGCCAG
>CAZVEV010000116.1:8533-16637 GCA_964625865.1 uncultured Planctomycetaceae bacterium
GCGCTCGGCGTGGCGTCGGCGGGCAGGTCGCCCATGACGTATTGCAGCCCGTCGAGGAAGTGCTGCACCACCGGCTTGTCCCAGAACACCGAGTTATTGTGGCCCAGGCCGCTGTAGAAGATCCGTCCCTTGCCTTCGGCACGAACCCAGGAGACGGCGTAGTCCTTGTCAGTGTTGTGGCGTCGGCCCTTTTTCGAGCCGGTGGCCTTGTCGGTCATGTCCAGGCTGACCAGGACGCGAACGTTCTCGCGGGAGTAGTACTTGCCCACCATCTGGTAGATCTCGTCCTTGATCTTGAACCCCTTGCCGCCGAAGCTCCGGGTCAGCGGATGCGTCGGATCGTCGATCTTCATCGCCCAGGTCCCGCCGGCGCCCCAAGGGTGCCCGCCGAACTGCCCGCCGATCATCTTGGCCGCCTCGGGCCAGTCGTAAGAGTTGTCCGACGCGCCATGGATGCCCATCAGCCCTTTGCCGTCAACCCGGATGAAATCCATGATCGCTTTGCGCTGGGCGGACGTGAACTTCAGCCGTGTTGTGTTGTTCAGCACGATAGCGTCGTACTTCCTGAGATTCTCAGCCGTGAACACCGCCATGTCCTGCGACACGTCAGCGGTGTAGGCGCCGGTCTTGGACCCCATGATTTTGAACATCTCGTTGCCCAGCGGGATACAGCGATGGAAGAACCCGCTGCACTTCCAGAAGACCAGGACCCTGCGGGGCTTGGCGGGCTTGGCCGTCGGCTTGTCCGGGACCGCGTCGGTGACCTTCTTGACCTCGGCCTCCTTGGGCGGGGCAACCTTGCGCGGCTTGGCCAGCGCGCTGGGGGCCAGCAGGCCGACGAGGACCAGGGCAATCACAAACAGGCTGAAACGCTTCTTGTTGCTCATCGTGCGTCCTTTCCAATTTCCCTTGCGGAGGACCGTCCCGTCCGGGCACAAGGCGACCCTTGCTGCCGTCGGGTAGGCAATATCACTGAAACCCGCTCTTGAAGCAACGGTTCCATCTAATTTCCACCCGCGGTCCGCCCCGCCACCGGTACCACGTTCCAGACGTCCAGTTATTAGATTGCAGGGCGTTCAGAGACCATTGCGACGAAACGGACAAACGCCCACGGGTCCCAACCCGTGGGGTATCGACGATGATGACGCCCCCTGTTCGGGCCATGGCGCACCAAGGTGCATTGCGTAGTCCGCCTTGCATGACCCGATGTCTTGTTCGCGGAGACCCCACGGGTTGGGACCCGTGGGCATTTGCCCGGGCGCCGCGCGCAGGAACCGACAGAGCGGTCTATCCGCGTGCAACGAGTTGCACGCCCTACTGCGTCGGTCCCTTTACCGGGTAGATCGTGATCGTATACGCCATCTCGATGCTCTTGCCCGCCTTGATCGTATGGGGCTTGGCGAACAGGACCGCGGGGCTGAAGTAGGGCATGCCCTTGGCGAGATACCACGGGGGCACACCCAACGTGCTCGCCCCGGCCTCGATGAAGATCCCCCCGCCGCCGGTGCGGCTGCCGAAGCCCATCCACCTGGCCTGCTTGCCGTGGATCTGCATGTCCTTGCGCCCCTCGCTGTCGGTGACGGCCCACGTCTTCAGCGCCGGCGCCAGCCGCAGCGACAGGCCTGCGTACCCCCCCCACCCCTTGCCGCCGGTCTCGCCCTTGATCGGCGTGCGGTCCAGGTGCACGTCGACGTCGCCTGCGGCAGAGGCGCTGGTCCACTTGATCGTGTAGACGCCGTTCTTGTCCGGCAGGGAGATCACCATCGTGCGCTTCTCGGTCAGCAAGGCGGGATTGCCCGGCGGGTGATAGCTCAGCGTCATATCGATCGTCGCCGCCTTGCCCTGCCGGGCCAGGATCTTGATCGTCGTGATCTCCGTGCGCCCCTGCGAGAGGCCCGTCTTGCGGTTCTCCTCCCAGTAGTTCAGCCCGTTGATGTGCTTCCAGGAGAACCACAGCGCGCGGTGCCACGGGTGGTCCTTAGGCCGCATCGCCGTCAGCAGCATCCCATCGCTGGTGCACAGCGGGTGGATGTACGGCTTGCCCTCTTTCTTGTCGAAGTTGAGCTTCCAGATGACGGTCTTGCCCTTCTTCAACGCCAGCGACGTGTCGGTGGCCGCGTAAGTGTACTCGTCCGCAGACGGGAGGGTGACCGTCGTCTCGGCCCCGCGCAGATCGGGGGCGGTCGCCACCAGCGCCTTGACGCCCTCGGCCTTCAGCTGCTTGAGCACGGCAGCAATGTCGGCCTGGCGGGTTGTCTTATCGGCGCAGACGATGAAGGTGTACGGCGGCTTGCGCGTCTTCGCCTTCAAGACGACCTCCGTCAACTCCGTCAGGGTGACCTTCCGCCCGGCGACGACCAGCGTCCCGTCGGCGCGGATGTTGACCACCATCGTCGGACCGGGCGTGATACCCGTGATTCCCGCTGTCGCCAGTTGAGGTTCATCGGCGCGCAGCGGGGTCAGGGGGACCGTTGCGATCGCAAGGAGGAGACCGATGCATGTTGCGTAACGGATCATAGCGTTGTCCTTTCGTTCCGCTCGTTCCGCGCTGCGAGGCGCTGTCCTTGGACGTACGCCGCGCGGGGCGTTGCCCCGCCGCTAAACAGTCGCGGCGAGGCGGTGTCCGCATTCGCTCGCTCCGCGCGGAGCAGCTTGCTTCTTGGCGTCTTCGCGCTCGAGGTTCTCCGATCGATGCACGGGCGCCCTAGAACCGCCACGGCGCCCGCATCGGGCGGGCGAGCATGCGATTGGCATCATCGTCACCGATGAACCGCTCGCGCTGAGGGTCCCACTTCAGCTTGCGTCCGATCCGCATGGCGATGTCGCCCAGCAGGCAGGCGCTGCACGAGCGGTGCCCGTTCTCGTGGGGCGCCACCGTTTCCCGGCGCGAGCGGATGCACTGGATCCAGTTGCCCTTGTGGCTCGTGCTCTTGTACAGGCGAATCTCGTCGGGGCCTATCGTCTCGCGAAGCAGCGACGCCGGGCTCGCGGAGATGTGCCCGCGGCGGACATAGACCCAGCCGTCTTCGCCCTGGAAGAAGACGCCCTGCTTGTTCTTGCTCGTGTCGGCGCAGTTCAGCGGCACGCCGTTGGGGTAGACGTAGTCGATGGAGAACTTCCCGTGAACGTCCCACAGGCCGTCGGTGGGGAACTGGGCCGTGCCCTCGATCTGGACCGGGCCGCTGTGCTCCATGCCCATGCCCCAGTGGGCGATGTCCATGTGATGACTGCCCCATCCCGTGATCATTCCCGCGCCGTAGTCGGATATGCGAAGCCAGCCGGGCCTGCCGTAGCCGCGAACCGGGTGGACGCGCTTGACGGTATAGGGCATCCACGGGGCCGGGCCCAGCCACATGTCGTAGTTCAACTGCGGGGGCACGGGCATGACCGGCTCGTTGCCGCACCCCGGATCGGTCCCGAAGCCCACTTTGACGGACTTCAGCTTGCCGATCCGCCCGTTGCGGACCAGTTCGCAGGCGAAGCGGAAGCGGCTGTCGCTGCGCTGCTGGCTGCCCACCTGCAGTATCGTGCCATACCGCTCGATCGTATCGCTGAGTATGCGGCCGCCCTTGACGGTCAGGCTGAACGGCTTCTGGACGAAGATATCCTTGCCCGCCCGCGCCGCGTGGAGGCAGGGCACCATGTGCCAGTGGTCCGGCGTGACAATCTGCACCGCGTCGATGTCGTCGCGCGCGATCACGTCGCGGAAGTCGCCGTGGGTCGCGCAGCCCTTGGCCTTCGAGCGGCCCTCGACGTACTTGCGGGCGTCGGCCATCCGGTTGGCGTCGACGTCGCAGACCGCGACGATCTGCACGCCCCTGACGGACATCACGTCCCCCAGATCGCCCCGCCCCATCCGCCCCACGCCGATGCAGCCGATGGTAATCCGCTCACTCGGCGCCTCGGCGCCAAAGACCGACGAGGGCACGACGGCAGGTGCGGCGACGACTCCTATAGCCGCCGCCGAAACCCCACGGAGCACGTCACGACGGTTCAAACCGTTCGTCTTCGTATCAGGCATAAGTCACGACTCCTTCTTGCCCGCATTGGCCGCGGCGCTGATCTTCCGCCACGCGGCGGCCGACCGCTTGAGGTTCGCGCGGAGGTCCCCGCCGATGCCGTAACACTGCAAGCCGATTGGACCACAATAACCTAGGCCGCGCAACGTCTTGAGCAGAGAGACGTTATCGAACGTACCCTTGTCCAGCGTCTGGATGAACTGCTTCCACCCCCTGCCGGTCTTGTCCGCACCGTTAATCGTGACGACGAACAGGCGATTCAGATCCACGGCTTTCTTCAAGGCCGCGGGAATATCGTCGGTGCCCTGAACCTTGAGCCAGTGGCACAGATTGAAGGTCACGCCGACGTTTTTGCGGCCGACCTTCTCGGCGATCTCCAGCGCGTGATCGAACCGCTCGATGGTGAACCCGGCGTGGGGATACAGTGCGACGCGGAGCTTTGCGGCGGCGGCAAGGTCGGCGATCTCGCGGATGGCCTTGACGGCCCGGTCGGCGGCGGCCTTGTCGCTCGGCTTGGCGCCGCGGACGTACAGCCAGACCACCGTGTCGTGGCCGGCCATCGTCTTGATCGCCGCCGCCAGGTCCGCCCCGTACGCGGGCCCCTTGGCGCCGACGTTGAGGGGCAGGTAGTTGGCGTGCATCTTCAGCCCCGCGGACTCCAGGGCGGTCAGCATCGCCTCGACGTTCTTCGTGCCGCTGTAGCTCAGCCCGTCGCAGCGGTTGTCCTTCAGCAGTTTGGCCTGCTCGGCCGGCGGGAGCTTGCCCCGCCCCGTGCCGTTATTCAGGATGAAGAACGGATTCGTCGTCACCGGCGCGCCCGTCTTGCAGGGCGTCGGGGCGGCCAAACTCGTGCGAAGGCGGATGATCGGCTTGTCGGCCTGCTGCCTGTAGTGGATCGTTATCGGGGCGGCCTTCGCCTTCGGCGGGTGGGCGAAGTCCTGCCACAGGCGTTCGGCGTCGGCGGCCGTCAGCGTGCCCTTGAACGTGTACGCGCGGTAGCGGAACACGTAGTCGTTGCCCGGCTTGAGCGTCCAGGCGGCGCGCTGGATGGGGCAGAAGTTGAAGAAGATCATCGGGCTGCTGTTCCAGATACGCATCGGCTCGGGATGGGCGTGGTTGGTCGGGTGGCTCATGAACAGCACGCCGGCGGGGCCTTGCTTGGTGGTCCCGTGGACGATGCACCACCTGGCGGTGGTGGTGTGCCCGTCTTTGCGCTTCTTGCCCTCGCTGGTCAGGTAGTTGCTGTTGTCGTAGCCCCACTCGGCGTTGCCCCGGAACCCGAACCCGCCGTAGCGGTACTTGGCCAGTTCCAGCGGGCTGTCCGACGCACAGCGCTGGCTCGAGACGAAGTCCAGCAGGAACCCGTCGGGGGCCGCATTGAGCTTCCAGGCCCGCACATGGAACGCATCGTTCAGGGCGACTTTGGGCCCGCCGGCGGCCTTGAGCACGACGTGCTCCTGCAGGGCGGTGAACGCCCCAAACACGGGTCCGGAGGCCGTGTCGAGGAACTTCGCAAACCGCACCGTGCCCTGCCCGGCCCGCAGGTTCCAGAAGTCCACCTTCTTGCCCTCGAACTTCGTGTTCGTCCACGGGTGCCACAACCCCAGATGATGATAGTGGTCCTTCGGGTGAATCCGCGTCAACTCCTGCCCGTCGGGCGACCACAGGGGGTGGATGAACCCGCTGCGCGCGTACTTCGGATCGGTGCCCTTGGGGGGCGGCACGACGGCGTGGTGATACCGCAGCACCTTCGCCTTGCCGATCGCCAGTTCGAGCGCTTTGGCGTCCTTGGTGACCGTCACGCCGCCGGTGGTGGCGGCCTTGCCCGCCGAGACGAGGAACGTCCGCGTCGCGCCGGCCGGCGTCTTGCCCGACAGGATCCACGACAGACGCCGCGGCGGGCCCGGATCGAGCTGGCAGGGGACGGTGACGGCGGCGGCCCTGCCGCCCTTGGCGGCGGGCACTTCCATCAGTTGGACGGCCGCCGGGAGTTTCAGCCCCTTGGGAACCTCCAGCGAGACCGGCGTATCGACGCGATCGGTCTTGCCCGCCTCGACGGTGATGACCATGGGCAGGGCCTGGGCCGCGGCGGACGGGGCGGCCCAGATCGCCGCACAAACGGCGACGGCGATGAGACAGTTGCAGTACGTTGTTGACAGCGTCATTCTGATCTCCCGAACGGCAGGAACGCGACGGCCGACCGTGGCCTGAGGAGAGGGCACCAAGGCTCCAGCTTCCATACCCGTTCTAACGTAATGCGTTGGGCCGAGTTTTGCACGAACTTCGTCGGGGACACCGGTGTTATACGAGAACAACGGACGCCGAGGCCTTCTCCCCCACGGGGACGGGCAAGAGCGTTTCCGGGAGATCTCGAATGAAGAAGATCTGTGTTGTCGTGAGTGTCGCACTCGCAGTGGTTTCGGGCGCGATGGCGGCCAAGACGACCGAGACCAAGCCGACGACGAAGCCGGCGAAGAAGCTAATGCAGCAGTTCGGCGGGCTGTTTAGAGACTTCGGCAAGGGCAGTACGACGAAGGTGAAGATCGTCTCGGGTCCGACCGCCGTCAAGATGAACCGCGCCCGCACGCCGGGCAAACAGTGGATCGCGACGCGCGGGCCCTACCGGTTCAAGCTGTCCATCGAGGACTCAACCAAGCTGCCGCTGGAAAAACTCGTCGCGCGCGTCGAGAAGCTGCCCCTGCCCTACGTCCGCGCCTGCCAGGTCGTCTCCGACGAGAGGGAAGACGGCGTGGCGGTCTACAAGACCCTGGGCGGGGCGGCAGCCCACGGGGGCAAGCAGTACATCAACACCGTCGCCGGCGCCAGCGCGCCGGTGATCGCCCACGAGGTCGGCCACTCGCTCGAACAGGCCGCACGGGAATCGGACCCGAAGCTCGTCGAGAAGTGGCAGCAGGCGATCAAGGGCGACAACGTCTCGGTCTCCGGCTATGGCGACACGGTGTGGTCCGAGGATCTCGCTGAGTTTGCCAAGGTCTACGCCGCCTGTCTGGACGGGGGGCCCGAGTATCTGAAGCAGCTCAAGGCGCTCTCGCCCCGGCGGTTTGCGATGTGGGAGCGGATTCTCAAGGCCCCGCCGCCCCAGCGGTCGATGACCGAGCCGCTGTGGAACGGGACGATTCGGGGCGCCAAAGGCTTCAAGGACAACGAGACCGTCACCGAGCGCGACGCGAGGCGCGGCGGGGACCGCAGCGTGGCCAACGTCCACACGCCGACCCTGACGATCCACCTGCCCGCAGCCAGACGGGCCACCGGGGCCGCCGTGGTGATCTGTCCGGGCGGCGGGTACGGGCGCTGCGTCGTCGACAAGGAGGGCCACGACGTGGCGAGATGGCTCAACTCGATCGGCGTGGCCGGAATCGTGCTGAAGTACCGCCTGCCGCGAGGCCAGGGGTACGTCTACGGGCACACCGTCCCGCTGATCGACGCCCAGCGAGCAATCCGCACCGTCCGCCACCGCGCCAAGGAATGGAACCTGAAGCCCGACCGGGTCGGCATCATGGGCTTCTCGGCCGGCGGGCACCTGGCGGCGACGGCGGGGGTGCGTTTCGACGACGGCTCGCCCTCCGCAGCCGACCCGATCGACCGCCTCAGTTGTCGCCCCGATTTCATGGTGCTCGTCTACCCGGTCATTTCATTCAGCGACGCGGTGGGCCACAGCGGCTCGCGGGAGAACCTCCTGGGCGCCACGCCCGATCCAAAGCTGGTGACGCTCTACTCCAACGAGCTGCAGGTCACTGCCGAGACCCCGCCAACGTTCCTGGTCTCCACCAGCGACGACTCGGTCAAAGCTGAAAACAGCATCAACTTCTACCTCGCCCTGCGCAAAGCCAAGGTCCCCGCCGCCCTTCACGTCTACGAGAAAGGCGGCCACGGCTACGGCGTCAAGCGAAGCGCCAACCCCGTATCCACCTGGCCCCAGCACTGCGGCCAATGGCTCAAGACCCGCAAGCTCTCACGAGACCCCGCACGTTGAATTCTCCTCAACGACCTGGCTTTGTCCTTGTTATTTCTGGCGTGGTTCAAATGAGGGTAACAGATGGGGGGATGCGGCCGCGATAGAAGCA
>CAZVEV010000117.1:0-16630 GCA_964625865.1 uncultured Planctomycetaceae bacterium
AGTTACATGCAGCCACCACCGCTGCGTAGGCGTGTATTTTCGTAGCAGGCACCGCGGACGGAGCCAGTCCCCTTTTTCCCGGAAAGGAACGAGCGATGGGTAAGCGGCGGCGGGTGGCGGTGATGATCGACCTGGATTGGCCTTTCAAGCGTCACATGGACGTCTTTGCCGGCTGCCAGGAGTATGCGGCCGAGGCGGGGTGGGACTGCACCGTCAACCCGTATGCCGACCGCGCGATGAAATCGCGCCGGGGCAGGAAGCCTTACGACGGTGTTCTCGGGCGCGTGACGCGGCCACTGGCCGACAAGGCGCGGCGGACTCGCGTGCCGGTGGTCAACGTCTGGGTCAACTCGCCGGCGAAGAACGTACCGAGCGTCCTTCCCGACGCCGAGGCCGCCGGCGTGATGGCGGCCAGGCACCTGCTGGGGCGGGGGTTTCGCCAGTTCGGCTACCTGGGCTACGCCCGCGACGCGTACTCGCGGCTCGAACTGGCGGGGTTTCGCTCGGCGATCGAGGGCGAGGGGCTGTCCTGCTCGGTGCACCGATTCGGCCGCTCCATTCTTGCCGCGGGTGCTGCCGGGTGGGATCAGTTCATCGACGGGCTGGCGGGGTGGATCGATACCTGGCCGACTCCCATCGGGGTCTACGGCACGCAGGACCTGCTGTGCCGCTACCTGATCGGCATGTGTCGGTCCAAGTCGCTCCGCGTGCCCCGAGACGTCGCGGTGGTCGGCGGCGGAAACGAAGGGGTGGTCTGCGCCGCTCCGCCCCCGACCATAACGAGCATCGACCTGGGCTACGCGCAAGTGGGCTACCAGGCCGCGGCGCTGCTGGATCGCCTGATGGATGGCGAGAAGCCGCCGGACGAGACGCAGTGGCATCCGCCGGCCGAACTGGTCCCCCGTCAATCGACCGACGCGTATGCCGTCGACGATCCGCTGGTGGCCCGGGCCCTGCGCTTCATTGCAGAGCACGGCCACGAGCCGATGAAGGTTGACGACGTGGTTGCCGTCACGCCCACAACCCGCCGCTCGCTGGAACGCCGCTTCCAGAACACGATGCGACGATCCATCGCCGAGGAGATTGCCCGCCTGCGGCTGGAACGCGCCAAGCGGCGGCTGGTCGAGACGGACGAGCCGTTGAAGAACGTGGCGTGGGCTTCGGGTTTCAGCAGCCTGAACCACTTCTACCGCGCGTTCGTCCGCCTGGAAGGCGTCTCGCCCAAGGCCTACCGCAAGCAGCGCCGGCAGGAGTCCTGAAGGCGCCAGCGCCCCCTTGTCCTCGCCCTGTCCTGGATCCTGCCGCTAGATCCTGAGCGTAGCCGAAGGAAGCAATGCCGACGGGAGCCTGTCGAAGCACCGGCTGCCGAAGTTACCCTTTCCGGGCAAGCGGAGGAAACTTTTGTTGTTGGCGAAAATACAACAAGAAAGGGTCGGTAAGTCGCAGAATTCGCTTGCGGGAAGTACGGTTGGCGCGCCGGAGACGATGAACGAGCATATCTCGACGGATCGGCGATGTATCCGATTGATAACCGAGCAGTTGAGCGGAAAGGAGTTTCTGGGATTATGTGCGTACACACCAGGAAAGCGCCAGCCGGCGCCAACCGCGCGCCTCGCGGGATTCGAAAAACCAACTCTGCGCAATCCGGACTCAGCTCGACCCGGCCCCCGCAAACTGGGACCGCGGCATGCCCGGTCCAGGACTCGCACCGGCCGGCGGGTCGAAGTCAGGGCCTCTTGTCGGAGTCCTTCGGCGTGGCGCCGAGTTTCCTCAGGGCGGCGTGGGCGGCCTTGCGGACGGTCATGTTGTCCTCCTTGATCGCCCGCAGCAGCGGGGTGATCGCGCGGGTGGTTCCGACCTTGCCGAGTGCTTCGGCGGCGGTGGCCCGGACGGCCGGGTCGGAGTCCTCCAGGGCCTTGATCAGCAGGTCCTGCCCCTGGCGGAATCGCATGACGCCGATGAGGCTGGCCGCGCCACGCCGGACGTTGGCGCTGGCGTTGCCCATGGCGGCCAGCAGGGGCTTGGCGGTCGGCTCGCCGATCTGGCGCAGGGCCTCGTGTGTCGACGCCCAGACGGTCGGATCCTCGTCAGCGAGGGTCTGGACGAGGGGGTCGATGGTACCGGGCCTGCCGATCCGTCCGAGGGCCTCGGCGGCCTCGGCGCGAACCATGGGCTCGGAGTCCTTGAGGGCCTTGAGCAGGGGGGGGACTGCACGCCTGTCGCGGATACGGCCGAGGATATCTGCGGCGTCGGCGCGCTTGACCGCGTCGGTGTCGACCAGTTCCACCAGCAGCGGGTCCAGCGCGTTGCGTCCGAGCTTGCCCAAGGCCGCCTCGGCCGCCACGCGCACCTCGCTTCGCTCGTCGCGGACGACCACGCGGAGTTGCGGCAGGGCGCCGTTGGCGCGGATGTGTCCCAACGCCATCGTGGCGCCTTCGCGGGTCCGCCAGTCACCGCTGGATAGCAGATTGACCAGGGGGGGCACGATGGTTTTCGGGCCCTTGTCGCCGATCATGCCGATTGCGCCGGCCGCGGCGGTGCGGACGTCGCTGTCCTCGTCAGCGAGTTTCTCAGTCAGCGGTCCGAGGGCCTTGACGACTTGCAGCCTGCCCAGCGCCGTCGCCGCCCGGGCCCGCACAGGCGCCTGGGAATGGTCCAGCGAGTCCAGCAGCGGCTCGACCGCATCGGCGCCGAGGCGGCTGATCGCGCGGTCGGCCGCCATCCGTACGCCCGGGTTCGGATCGCCGAACGCCGCCATCAGGTTCGGCACGGCCCGGGGATCGCCGACAAAGCCCATCGCCTGGACGGCCGCAACACGCACGTCGGAGTTGGCATCCCGTGCGGCTATCCCAAGGGCATTGGTGGCCCTGGAGTCCCCCAACCGGCCCAGGGCCGCCGCCGCGGCGCGACGAACCTCGGGCACCGGGTCGCTCAGGGTCTTGATCAGCGGCCTGACTGCCCTCGCATCGCCGGCCGTGCCCAACGCCTTGGCCGCCGCAATACGCTCGTGCTCGGCCTGGTCCAGTTGAACGATCAGGCGGTCGATGTTGTCCATCGCCTTGGGCGCCGGCCCGCAGCCGCACACGCACAGGGCCGCACCCCACCAGATGACCAGAGATCGCATGATGACCACACGGTATCCGCACATGACGACGGTCCTTTCTGCCGAGCCCGTCAGCCTCGGCCTGCATGAGACTATACCAGAATCACGCGGAGGGCGTAAAGGCGTGAGACCGGACTTGATTGGGTCCGCACGGGCCTGCTATACTGCTGCGGCAATGTCCTCACGACGTTTGATACTCTGCTGGTCGATGGCTGTGATGCCGGCCCTTCTGGGGTTGCAGGGGTCTCTTGTATGCCTGGGCCAGGACGGACACGTCGACGTCGGCGGGGCGGGGGACGACTGCTGCCACGAGACATCGCACGATGTGCCCGGCACGGTTGTTGACGTCGGCAGTGACGAGTGCTGCATCGATATCGTTCTTCCGTCCGTAGACGCCTGCGCACAGGCGCCTCGCAACGACCATCGCGACGCCGGCGAGACGTTGCTTCTCGCAGGCGCTTGCGGCTTGGTCCGGCCTGTGGGGCCTGGCACGGCGTGGGCCGGCTCGGCCCGGGGCGGTGTTCTCATCGGGCGGGCCCCGCCACCGGCGGTGCGCACCACCATTCTGCTGCTCTGATCGTCCCTCTCGCAGGGCCCACGCGGTCTGCTGCGCGGTTGACAGTCCTTGCCGACCGCACACCGTCCGGCCCCCTGCGCCCATCCGTCCCCTAACCGTTCTTGCACACGGGAGACCTGTTCTATGTGTCTGAGACTATCGCCGTTTATCCTGAGCGTTGGGCTGGCCCTGGCGGCCGGCTGCTCGCCGATGACCCACGACGACTCCTGGCCCCCGCGGCGTCCCCTGCGGGCGGGCATGGAGGCCTATCGCCCGCCGGAAGGTGGCCCGGACGACGAGGCGCGAGCGCCCGAATTCCGTGAGCCCACGGGCGTGGTGTCACTGAGAGACGCCTTGTCGGCGGCGCTGGTGGGCAGCCCGACGCTGGCGGGGTATGCCTGGTCGGTCCGCATGGCCGAGGCCGAGCAACTGCAGGCGGGCCTGCTGCCGAATCCGGAACTGGAAGCCGAGGTCGAGGAGTTTGGCGGCAACGGCGAGGCGGGGGGGATCGACTCGGCCGAGGTGGGCCTCATGCTCAGCGTGCCGATTGAACTGGGGGGCAAGCGTGGCAGGCGCGTGGCGTTGGCGGAGGCCGAACGCAAACTCGCCGGCTGGGACTACGAAGCGGCCCGGCTGGCCGTCCTGACGGAGGTGGCGGGCAAGTTCATCGACGTGCGGGTCCTTCAGGAGAAGGTCGCGCTGGTGTCGAGGAACGTGGCCCTGGCGACCCAGACGCAGGCCGCCGTGGCCAAGCGCGTGGAGGTGGGCAAGAGCCCGTTGATCGAGAAGACACAGGCGGCGGTGGCCCTGGCGATGAGCGACATCGCGCTGAAGCGCGCCCGCCGCGAACTGGTGGTGGCCCGAGGTGCGCTGGCTGCGTCGTGGGGTTCGGCCCGCCCCGGGTTCGACCGCGTTTCGGGCACGCTGGCCGGCGTACGGGCCCTGCCGCCGCTGGCCGCCATCGAGCCGCTGCTCGACCAGCATCCCGACGTGGCACGGTGGGACCAGGAGACCACTCGCGGGCAGGCCGCGGTGGACCTGGCCCGGGCGGGGGCCACCGGCGACCTGACCGTGGGGGCCGGCATGAAGTACTTTGGCGAGAGCAACGACCAGGCGCTGGTGGTGTCGGTGGGCATTGACCTGCCGCTGTTCGACCGCAACCAGGGCGAGATCAGTAAGGCCCGCTTTGCGGTGATCAAGGCGCGGTTCGACCGCGCGGCGGCCGTCGTGGCGGCGCGGACGGCCCTGACCGAGGCCTACCAGACACTGGCCGGCGCGCGCGAGGAGGTCGTCACGCTTCGCGACGTGGTCCTGCCCGGGGCCGCCGCATCGTTCGATGCCGCGTCGGCCCTGTTCGACGAGGGCAAGGGGGAGTACCTGGACGTGCTGACGGCCCAGCAGACGTTGATGGAAGCCCGGGGCCAGTATCTCGACGCACTGGCGGCATACCATCACGGCGTGGCCCGGATCGAGGGCCTGATCGCCCAGCGTCTGGAGTCCATCACCCCGGCGGGACCCGCCGCGGGGGCGGCTGAGAATGACAAGACCGAGAAGAAAGGACCAGACCGATGAAGAGGCAAAGTGTGAAGACAGGCGCGGCGATAGCGGCCGTGCTGGGTGCTGTGTTGCTGCTGTGGGGCGTAGGGACCGGGACGTTTTCCGTGAGCCCGGCGTTTGGCGAGTCGGCAGAGCACGACGACCACGCCGGCGGCGACCATGCCAAGGGTGACAAGGGCCATGGCGCCGACGACGGGCATGACGACAAGGACGGCGACACGCACGATGAAGACGACGACCATGCCGGTCACGACCACGCCAAGGGCGGCAAGACGGCCGACCCGCACGCGGGGCACGACCATGGCGACGAGGAAGGCGTTGTTGTCCGCATGACGCAGGCGCAGGCGGCGACGTTCGGCATTGTGACGGCTACCGCCGCCCCGGGGACCCTTCCCGAGACCCTCCGCCTGCCGGGCGAAATCGTGATCAACGCCGACCGGTCGGCCCACGTGGTGCCCACCGCCTCGGGCGTCGTGCGCAAGGTGGGGGCGTCTGTGGGCGATACGGTGGCGGCCGGCGACGTGCTGGCCATCGTAGAGAGCGCCGAACTGGCCGAAGCGAAATCCGACTACCTGACGAAGCTGAACGAACTGAGCTGCTGCACGATGGACCTGACGCGGGCCGAGGCGATCGAGGCCAACACTGCCAAGCTGCTGAAACTGCTTGCCGGCGGGCCCTCCCTGGACGACCTGCAGCGGCTGGACTCGGCGGCCATGGGGCAGAACCGCGCGGCACTGGTGTCCGCCTACGCTGAACGGGTCTTCACCCGCGACGTCTACCAGCGTGAGAAGACGCTCTTCGAGCGGAAGCTCTCGAGCAAGAGCGACCTGCTGACGGCCGAGGCGGCCTACAAGAAGGCCCACGCCACCTACGCCGCCACGCGGGACAGCACGTCGTACGCGACGGGCAAGGACCTCCTGGAGGCCCGCAGGTCGCGTCGCAATCAGGAGTTTGCCGTCGAGGCCGCCAAGCGCAAGCTGGCCCTGCTGGGCCTGAGGCATTGCGACCTGGAAGCCCTGGGTGCGTCGTTGAATCCGGCCGCCAAGGCCGCGCCCGGCGCCGCCAAGCACGCCGCCGTCTGCACGGACCCCAACTGCACCGAATGCAAGGCCAAGGCGGCCGCGGCGCCGGCTGCCGGCAAGTGCCCGGCCGGCTGCACGGACCCGACCTGCACCGAGTGCAAGGCCCATGGCACTGCAAGCGGCGAGGTGGACCTGTCGCTGGAGGGGCGCCTCGGCTGGTACGCCCTGCGCGCGCCGTTTGCCGGGACGATCATCGCCAAGCACATGGTCCTTGGCGAGAAACTCGCCGACGACGCCGACGTATTCACCATTGCCGACATGCGAACCGTCTGGGTGGACCTGGACGTCTACCAGAAGGACCTGAAGGACGTCCGGAAGGGCCACGCCGTCCGCATTCACGTCGGCGCGGGCGCCGGCGACGTGTCCGGCACGATCGCCTACGTCTCGCCAATCGTGGACGCCGAGACCCGCACCTGCCGCGCCCGCATCGTCGTGGCGAACCCGAAGGGCGTCTATCGTCCGGGCCTGTTCGTGACGGCCGACGTGACCGTGGGCGAGCACAAGGCCGCCGTCCTCGTGCCGAAGTCCGCCGTTCAGGTCATCGACGACGAGCCGGTCATCTTCGTGCCCGTCGAAGGCGGTTTCGCGGGCGAGCCGGTTACCCTCGGCCACTCGTCGCGGACGCACGTGGAAATCACCGAGGGCCTGCATGCCGGCGAGAAGTACGTCGTCAAGGGCGCCTTTGAGCTGAAGGCCGAGATCGTTACCAGCGGAATCGACCCCCACGCCGGACACGGCCATTGACGTTCGAGACAGCGCGGCCCGCCGCGGAGGATGTGACTATGCGAGAGAATACGACTCTTGAAGACAAACTGATCGACGTATCGCTCCGGACGCACGGCCTGGTGGTGGTGGCGATCCTGGCGGTCATCGGCTTCGGCGTGTACGAGTACACCCGCATGCCCGTTGACGCGTTCCCGGACATCTCGCCGATCATGGTCCCCGTGTTTGCCGAAGCCCACGGCATGGCCCCCGAGGAGATCGAGCGACTGATCACCTACCCCATCGAGACGGCCATGAACGGCCTGCCCGACGTGACGCAGATCAAGTCGACCTCGGCGTTCGGGATGGCGGTGATCTACGTGTACTTCGAGGACGACACGGACATCTACTTTGCCCGCCAACTGGTGGCCGAGCGGCTGGCCAGCGCGATGTCCGACCTGCCTGAGATGCACGATCCGCCGGCGCTGGGGCCTATCTCCACGGGCCTGGGGCAGATCTTCATTTACTACCTGACGGCTGATCCCGAGAAGGTCGACACCGAGGGCAAGGAGACCAACACGTATCTGCGCGAGTTGAACGACTGGTTCGTCAAGCGCCAGTTGCAGTCAGTCAGCGGCGTGACCGACGTGTTGTCGGTGGGCGGCCACGTGCTGCAATACCAGATCCGTGTCAAGCCCAACGCCCTGCGCGAGTATGACCTGACGCTGGACGACGTGGTCGAGGCCGTCCGGAGCAACAACAAGAACGTGGGCGGTCAGTTCCTCGTGATCGGCGCGGAGGAGTACCTTGTCCGCGGGCTGGGCCTGCTCCAGACGCTCGACGACATCCGCGACGTGCCGCTGAAGGTCGTCTCCGGCACGGCCGTCCGGATCGCCGACGTCGCCGACGTGGTGTATGGCAACGAGATCCGGCGCGGCGTGGTGAGTCTCGACGGCGAGAGGGAGGTCGTCTCGGGCATGGTGCTCAAGCTGTACGGCGAGAACACCTCGGAGGTCATCGACCGCCTCTACGAGAAAGTCGCCGATGTCCAGAAGGCCCTGCCGGACGGCGTGGAACTCGTGCCCTACTACGAACAGGCCAAGCTCGTCGAACAGGCGACCGGGACCGTCAAGAACGCCCTGATGATCGGCGCGGTGCTGGTCGTACTGACGTTGGCGGTCTTCCTGGGCAACATACGGACGGCGTTCATCGTGGCCCTGTCCCTGCCGATCTGCGCCCTGATCGCGGTCCTGTTCATGGGCTGGCGGGGCGTGTCGGCGAATCTGATGTCGCTGGGAGGCATCGCCATTGCCATCGGCATGCTCGGAGACGGGGCGATTGTGATGGTGGAGAACATCTACCGCCACCTGTCCCTGCCCGCCGAGGCCGGCCGGTCCAAGGTCGACGTCATTCACCGTGCCGCCGGCGAGGTCGCCAGGCCCATCGTCTTCTCGATCACGATCATCATCCTGGTCTTCCTGCCGATCTTCACCCTCGAGGGCGTCGAGGGCAAAATGTTTCGCCCGTTGGCGTTTACGATCACGTTCGCGCTGCTGGGCTCGATGGCCACCGCCCTGATCGCAGCGCCCGTGCTGTCGATGCACCTGCTCAGGCAGAGGTCCCACCGCGAGTTGTTCCTTGTCCGGTGGCTCAAGGCCGTCTACCGCCCGCTGCTGACGTGGGCCATCCGCGGGCGGATTGTCGTTGCGCTGCTGGCGTTGGCGGCCTTCGGGACATCGCTCTGGTCGCTGCGGAAGGTCGGCACGGAGTTTGTTCCGACGCTCGAGGAAGGGTCGATCATGATCGGCGTGGCGATGGCGCCGTCGATCTCGCTGGAGAAAGCCACCGAGACGATTGTCGAGATGGAGAAGGTCATCAAGGCCCATCCGGAGGTCAAAGAGGTCGTCTCGCGCATCGGTCGGCCGGAGGCGGGCAGTCACCCGCACCCGGTCAACTACGCTGAAGTGCACATCGAGTTGAAACCCGACCCGCTGCCCTCATACAAGACCAAGGCCGAACTGGTCAAGGCGCTGAATGATGAACTGTCGCCGCGCCCGGGGGTGAACCTGAACTTCACCCAGCCGATCCAGAACGCGTTTGATGAACTGCTGTCGGGCACGCGGGCCCAACTGGCGATCAAGCTGTACGGGGAGGACCTGGACGTCTTGAAGGGGCTGGCCGACGATGTCCGGGAAGCCATCGAGGACGTCGAGGGCCTGGTGGACCTGTCGGTCGAGCAGAGCTTCGGTCAGCCGCAGGTCCAGATCATCGCCAACCGCCAGGCCTGCAAGACGCGCGGCGTGGCCGTTAGCGATGTCCTGGAGATCGTTGAACTGGCGATCGGGGGCGAGGTGATCGACAGCCTGTACCTCCACACGAGGCGGTTCGGCATTCACGTGCGGTTTGAGGAGGCCGCCCGGGTGGACACCGAGGCCATCAAGCGCATCGAGATGCATACCGACAGCGGCCAGCGGGTCCTGCTCTCAGAGGTCGCCGACGTCAAGAAGGTCACCGGTCCGATCCAGATCAACCGTGAGAAGAACGAGCGGCGCTGGGTCGTCCAGGCGAACATCCGCGGTCGCGACCTGGGCAGCGTGGTGGCCGACGTCAAGCAGGCGGTGGCTGACAACGTCGAATGGCCGAAGGGCTACCGGCCGCCCGAGTATGGCGGGCAGTTCGCCAACCAGCAGCGTGCGATGGGGCGGCTGGGCATTATCGTTCCGACGGTTATCGCCGGCGTGTTCCTGATGCTGTGGGCCTCCTTCGGCTCGCATCGTCACGCGATGATGGTCATCGTCAACGTGCCGCTGGCGCTGATCGGGGGCATTGCGGGGCTGGTGATCATGGGTGAGTACCTGTCGGTGCCCGCCTCGGTGGGCTTCATTGCGCTGTTCGGCATCGCGGTGCAGAACGGCCTGGTGCTGGTCAGCACGGTCAAGCAGTTGCGGGCCAGGGGCATGGACCTGCGCGAAGCGCTGATTGAGGGCGGCATGCTGCGCCTGCGCCCCGTGCTGATGACGGCGATGACGACGATTCTCGGCCTGATGCCTCTCCTGTTGTCGACGGGTATCGGCTCGGAAGTCCAGAGGCCGCTGGCTGTTGTGGTGGTGTTCGGGCTGGCCTCGTCGACGCTGCTGACCCTCTTCGTGATCCCCGCGGTCTACGGATGGTTCGAAGGGCGAACCGCTGAAAGAGGTGAGTAGCGAGTAGGGTGTGCAACTTGTTTTCACGCGGAACGGATTAGATGTTAGTTACGCGTGCAAACAAGTTGCACGCCCAACCACAGGTTCGAAGGGCGAACCGCTGAAAGAGGAACTGCGGATTCCACGGATTAGACGGACCGGTCAGCAGCGTCTGTTTCCCGTTTGGCGGTCGATCATCAGATGGACGCTCGCTGCGAAGAATTGTCGTTTGCGTTTCTGTTGACAGGGCAACACGTCGACCTATAATCAGTTTCATTCGACAGGCCGGTCTGGTAACGTGATAGGATAATGTTCATTCCTGATCGGTTCGTGTTCTCGCGGCATCCGGCCGCCGGCTGGGCGGCAGTGGGTGCGTACATTCGCACTGGTGAAGTGTCTGACGTGGTTCCATGGGAGACAGCATGACTGGCAAACGGCAGGTATGGCTGGCGGCATCGGTGACGTTGTTGGTGTTGGCAAGTGTGTCCGGGACGGCTCTGTCCCAGGCCGCCGCCGAGGAACAGATGACCCTCGCGCAGAAGTGGAAGGACTTCATCCACTACGTCAACATCGGCCAGGCGGACATGGCACGAAGCTTCGGCCAGGCGATTCTCGAATCGCAAGCCGAGCCTCGCGAGGTGTACAAGCTCGCCAGCAACACGGTCAAGATCGATGAGGCGCTGGCGCGTGGCGAACGGCTCAAGGGCATGGCCGACGTGATCAAGCGGATGCGGAAGATGATCCGGGACGGTTTCCAGGCCGAGGCCGCGAACCCGGAAGAGATCGCCAAGTCCATCAAGCTGCTCGGCGGGACGCTGACGCAGTTCAACCTCGGCAGGCAGCGGATAGAGGTCAGCGGCGAGTACGCCTTGCCGCAGTTGATCCAGAAGCTCAGCGCCACCGACACCACCAGTCTTCTCCGTGAGCGCATTATTGTCGTCCTGCCGAGCATCGGCCTGGTCGGCGTGCGGGGCATGTCGGTCGCACTGCAGACGGACAACCCCACCGTGCAGGAAGCCCTGGCCAATGCGCTGCGGAAGATCGGGTATCCGCATGCGGCGCCCCGTCTGAAGGAACTGACCCAGCGCAAAGGCATCCTGTCTCGTGTTCGCACGGCGGCCGTGGCGGCGCTGATCGAGTGCGGCGGTCGCGAGGCGGCCGACAAGAGCCTCTCCGAACTCTACTACGACCTGGCCGAGAAGTACTATCACCGGGCCGAGTCGCTTCGCCCCGACCCGCGATACGACAAGGCCAATGTCTGGACATGGGGTCCGGCCAAGGGGCTGGGCTTCACACCCGTTCCTCGCCAGATCTTCTGCGACGTCTACGCGATGCGTATGGCGAGGCTGGCCCTGAAGAGCGACACCTCTTCGAGCAAGGCGTTGTCACTGTGGCTGGCGGCGGGCCTGAAGCGCCAGGCCGACCTGCCCGAAGGCGCCACCGACCCGCTGAAGCTCTCGGGCGACGCGAGATACTTCGCCCTGGCCGCCGGGCCGCGATTCCTCCTGAGCGTCCTGGATCGCGGACTGACCGAAGACGACGCGCCGGTCTCGCTGGGCGCGATCGAAGCATTGGCCGAAACCGGCGGGGCAGAGAGCATCGTCAAGGAGATCAGCGGAGGCGTCCAGCCGCTGGTCAAGGCGCTGAGTTTCCCGGACCGTCACGTGCGCTTCCTGGCAGCAGCGGCGCTGGCCGATTCCCTGCCGACCAAGGACTTCGAGGGCTCGGCCTTCGTGATGACGGTCATCAATGAGGCCCTGCGCCAGAAGGGCAAGAAGACGGCGCTGCTGGTGACCGACACCGCACAGGCGAACCAACTGAAGGACGCCGTCCTGGCCGCCGGATACGAAGTGATCGCCGGCACCAGCGCCATCAAGACCCTCGCCAAGGGGCGAGACTCCAGCGGCATCGACATGGTGGTCCTGACCAGCCGTCCGGACCCGGGGCCGATCATCGAGACCCTCCGGGCCGATTCGTTCTACAAGTCCGTGCCTATCGTCGTCCTGTTCCGCAGCGCCGACCTGCGCCGCCAGGCCAAGGAAGACGGCCGCATTGTCCTCCTGCCGCCCGGCGCCGACGCGACGGCTATCGGCGAAGGCATGCGGAAGGCCTCGGCCCTCGGCGTGGGCAAGCCGCTGACCAGCGAGGAAGCCGACGCCTGGATCGTCCGCCTGTCCAAGAGTGTCCGGATGCTCGGTCTGACCGGCAACACCGTTCACGACGTGACCCGGTCGCTGAAGGCACTGGCCGAGAACACCCAGAGCGAGAACCCCGACGTCCAGATTGCCGCCGCCAACGCGCTGGCCGTCATGGACAAGGTCGAGGCCCAGAAGGCCATCGCGCAACTGGCGTGCTCCAACGCATCGGCGCCGGTGCGGCTGGCGGCGTTCTCGGCCCTCAGCGAGTCGCTGCGGCGGTTTGGCAATAAGGTCCCGCCGGCCGAGAGCAAGGCCATCCTCGACGTGGTCAACGGGTCGGACCCGCTGGAAATCCGCCAGGGCGCGGCCAAGGCCCAGGGCGCCCAGAACCTCTCGCCGGACCGGATCAAGTCGATGATCCTCGGCGCGAAGTAACGCCCGGGCACAACCATTGCACCGATCGCCCGCCCGCCGTCGACCGACAGCGGGCGGGCGTTGTCTTTGTGGCGACGGACGATCCGTCGTCGCGTCTTCGTTTAGCGGCGGGGCAACGCCCCGCGTTCGTCGTACGATGGCGGACGGTGATGCGGTCTGATCATGCGCGTCAAACGGCGAGCGTCGAGCGGTGCTCGACCGCTAAACGACGCATGCGTGTGGGGTGTTTGGGAAGCGGCGTTTCGGCGCACGACTCAACAGAGCAGATCGGTTTCGCTGTGTGTCTGCGGGGTGCGGCGGGGCGGTCGCTCGGGGGGAGCCTTCCGCTCGGGCGCCGCGAGGATGCGCGAGGGATACCACGAACTGGCGCCGCGGCGGTTGAAGCGGTGCAGCACGCAGAGCGTCTGGGCACACCGTCCCCCGTCGTGGGCGCAGCGCACCCGCTCGACGACGAACGATCCGTCGTCACCCAGCAGGAACCGCCCGTCCGGGCCGCACGCATACGTGCCACGAACCAGCCTCTGGTGCTGAGGGCACCCAATCAGTATCGGCCGTGTCTTGCGCATAAGTATCCCGCAGCTACTCATCGGCCGGGAGCCTGGCAACCTGTGAGCTATTTGCCAGATGCCGTGGGCTGCGGCGCAGCGGCAACCACGTATTCTCGAATGGAGACAGCCTGCCTGCCGGCGGGCGTGGTTGCCGCATCGGGTCAACTCGCGGCACCTGCGTTTGGACAAAACCGAGAAGTTCCGCAGTTTTCCCTTGGCCTGTCGGCTTGGAACGCTACACTCTTTCTTAACCTGATGGCGCGATGCGCTCTCCATGACATGAGTGGTCGCACCGGGCAGGTCACGTGGTGCAACAACATATTCCGCACGCTGGTCACTGTGGCATCTTATCATGAAAGGAAAAGACATGGCTGATGGACAATTGCCGGGCTATCTGCAATCAGCCCAGCCGAATCCGCCCGAGAACCGGGCACCGTGGTACAAGAACACGGCCCCCTCGTACGCGGGGATCTTCCTGTCGGTCCCGTTCATGGCCGGCCTGGCCGGCTCGCTGGCGTACGGAAGCCTGTGGGCGGGCGTCGTGGGCCTGATCGTTGGCGCGCTGTTCTGCTTCATTCTGTACTACGTTCCGGCGCTGCTGGGTCTGCGCACGGGCATGCCGCTGTACGTTGTCAGTTCCTCGACGTTCGGCACGCACGGGGGCATGCTGATCCCGACCCTGTTAATGGGCGTGCTCCAGATCGGATGGCACGCGTTCTTCACGTTTGCAGCAGCAGGGTTCTTCATGCAGGCCATCGGGTCTGATGCAGGGCCGAACACGGCGATGTTCTGGGGCGTGTGTGTTGTCTGGGGGCTCGTGCTTGCGTTCGTCGGGGCGGTTGGCATCGGCTGGTTGGCGTGGCTGTCGAGTTGGCTGCCGATCTTCCCGTTGATCATGATCGTTATTGCGGCCTTTGCCAATGCAGGCGGGCTGGCGAGCTTCAAGGGGTCGGTGGCGCTGTCCGGCGAGGGGGCGGGCATGATCCCATTGCTGGGCTTGGGCGCGTTTGCCGCCTTGCAGACGACGGCCGGGTTCTTCGCGACAGCCGGCGCTGCGGGCGCGGATTTCGCGATGAACAGCCGAAACGAGAAGGATGTCGTCCTCGGTGGCTTCGTGGGAATCACGTTGGCGGCCCTGGTCGCCGGACTCTGCGCTCTGATCCTAATGGGTGGTGCAATCGGCAGTGACCCGTCCATCCTCACGAGAGCCGAGCCGGGCACGTTTGACGTGTTCAAGTTCTCAATCGCCCACGTGGGCGGGTTCATGGCCACGATTATGGCCTGGGTGTTCGTGATCGCATGCATCTGTCCGACGGGGTTCTGCGCGTTCCTCGCGGGCAACGTCTTCTCAACCTTGGCACCCAAGGCGCCTCGTAAGGCACTTACACTCGGTGCCGGCGTGATCGGGATCATCCTGGCTGCGACGGGCGTAGCGGCTGACCTCGTCGGGTTCTTCCTGCTGATCGGTGCATCATTCGGGCCGATCGTCGGCGCAATCACGGCAGAGTATCTCCGCCACGGCAAGTGGATGGGACCGCGGAAGGGCATCAACTTCGCCGGGTACATCGCCTGGGCTATCGGGTTCGCGGTAGGTATCCTGGGCAACATTCCGGTCATCGGGTTCTCCTACGGTCTCTCGACGCTGCTGTCATTCATCGTGGGCTTCGCCGTGTACCTGGTCCTGTGCGAGGTCGGTCTGGAACCGCCGGTGGTTGAGCTGGCCCCCGCTGGCGAGGCGCCTGCTGACGAGACGCCGGCTGCTCCCGTCGAGGAAGAGGAAACTCCCGCCGCCGAAGGCGATGAACCGGCCGCGGACGAGACGGCCGAGTAGGCCGGTCGCATGAGAATCCCGCGAGGTCAGTCTGCGGGACGAGTAGAACGAAACGAGGCCCGTCGCTTGCGGCGGGCCTCGTCGTTTGCCCACGTCGGTCAAGGCGCTCGACGCGCCTGCCAATCTGACGCTCTGCGGGGCCCCGGGGGGCAGGATTTGGCATGAGATGGCGGGGTGCTCCTGCAGGCAACTTCCGTAAAAAAGGTGCTTTAGCGTCATGGCACGGTCGTTGCAACTCCATTGGCGGGTGAATCACGCCCCCGGTGGGTCTGCGGCGACCCGCCGCGACGTCGATCCGCCGGTGGCGGACAGGAGTGAGAGAATCATGGCGACGAACAAGATTATCGGAATCGACCTGGGAACGACCAACAGCGTGGTGGCCGTCATGGAAGGCGCCGAGCCGAAGGTCCTGATCAACCACCAGGGCGCGCGGACCACGCCGAGCGTGGTGGGCTTCACCGACAAGGGCGAGCGTCTGGTGGGCCAGCCCGCGCGACACCAGCAGGTGACCAACCCCACGCACACGGTCTTCTCGATCAAGCGGTTCATGGGGCGGCGCCACCGCGAGGTGTCCTCCGAGGAAAAGCAGGTGCCCTACCAGGTCACCGGCGGACCGGACGAACTGGTCAAGGTCAAGGTCCGCGACAAGGAGTACACCCCGCAGGAAGTCAGCGCGATGGTGCTCCAGGAACTCAAAAAGGTCGCTGAAGACTATCTCGGCGACGAGGTGACCCGTGCGGTGATCACCGTGCCGGCTTACTTCAACGACTCGCAGCGCACGGCCACCAAGGAAGCCGGCGAGATCGCGGGCCTGACCGTCGAGCGAATCATCAACGAACCGACGGCCGCCGCGCTGGCCTACGGGCTCGAGAAGAAGACCAACGAGAAGGTCGCGGTCTTCGACTTCGGCGGCGGGACGTTCGATATCTCGATCCTCGACATCGGCGACAACGTCTTCGAAGTGCTCAGCACCAACGGCGACACGCACCTGGGAGGCGACGACCTGGACGAGATCCTCATCGGCCACATCGCCGACGAGTTCAAGCGGACCGAGGGCATCGACCTGCGGAAGGACCCGATGGCGCTTCAGCGGCTGAAGGAGGCCGCCGAGAAGGCCAAGTGCGAACTGTCCACCGCGATGGAAGCCAACGTGAACCTGCCCTTCATCACCGCCACCGCCGACGGGCCCAAGCACCTGACGATGACGCTGACCCGGGCGAAGTTCGAGCAGTTGTGCGAACCGGTCTTCAACCGCCTGGTCGGCCCGTGCAGGCGGGCGCTGGCCGACGCGAACCTGTCGGCCGGCGACGTCGACGAGGTGATCCTGGTCGGCGGGTCCACCCGCGTGCCTCGCGTCCGCGAGATCACCAAGGGCACGTTCGGCAAGGAGCCGAACAAGTCCGTCAACCCCGACGAGGTGGTCGCCATCGGCGCCGCCATCCAGGGCGCGATCCTGGCCGGCGAGGTCGAGGAGCAGATGGTCCTGCTGGACGTCA
>CAZVEV010000118.1:0-10075 GCA_964625865.1 uncultured Planctomycetaceae bacterium
CTGCGGTATCCCAGCACGTGGTCGGCGCCCTCGGTGAGGATGGCGTCGAAGCCCATCTCCTCGACGACCTTGGCCACGTCGTTGTTGTACGTCAGTTCGGTGTTGCGAAAGACCCTGGGCTTCTGACCGAACAGGTCTTGCATGAGCTTGCCATGGGCCTGCGTCTGGGCGATGAACTCGTCACGATTGTAGAGAAAGGACAGGCTGTGGAAGTAGGTTTCCGCGATGAACTCGACGCACCCGGTGGCGGCCAGGTCGCGGAAGCTGTCGAGCACCTCGGGGCGCCATCGCTGGAACTGCTCGATCACCGTGCCGGTCAGGGCGTAGCTGACGCGGAACCGCCCCTCGTGCCGGTCGATCAGCTCGCGGATGACGGCGTTTGAGGGGACGTAGCACTTGTCGGCGACCTTGTGGCAGATTTCTTCATTGGAGCGATCGTCGAAGTAGTTCGAGTCGCTGTCGAAGATGCTGTAGCGACGCAGCCGGTTGGGCTGGTGCACCTGAAAGTAAAAGACTACTGAAGCCATGGTTCTCCAAGAAACGCCAAACGGGGCGCCATTTCAAGGGCTTTCTAATCAACGACTGAACACCGACTGGTCAACGGCTGATTGACGGCTCGCTTGGGGACGTGGTTCGGCGGGAATCTCACGTTTTGGGCAAGGCGCAGTGTCAGTTTTCATCAGTGGTTACATCGGCCAACGCCGTGTAAATCTTGCGGAGTTTCACCGCGCTGTCGCGCCACGAGAACTTTCGCAGCTCGATCGCCCCGTGCTGGCGAAGCGTCCGCTGCAGGGGGGCGTGGCGGAGGACGGCGAGGATCTTGTTGGCCATCTCGTCGATGTCCCAGAAGTCGACCTTCAGCACGTGGGTCAGGACCTCCGAGACGCCGGACTGCTTCGAGATGATCACCGGCACGTTGTGGCTGAGGGCCTCCAGCGGCGCGATCCCGAACGGTTCGGAGACGCTGGGCATGACGTACAGGTCGGCCATCTTGAATATCCGCCCCACGTCGTCGCCACGCAGGAAGCCGGTGAACGTGACGTACTTCCCGAGTTTCAGGTCGGCGACCTGGCGGACGCACTGGGCGATCATGTCGCCGCTGCCGGCCATCACGAACCGGACGTTGGTGAACTTCTCGGTGACCTTCTTGGCCGCTTCGAGGAAGTACTCCGGGCCCTTCTGCATGGTCACGCGTCCGAGGAACAGGACGAGTTTCTCGTTCTGGCGGATGGGCGTCATGGCCAGGTCGTCGTTGGTCGCGGGCAGGTCGACGGCGTTGTAGACCACCTCGATGCGTTCGGGCGGCACGCCGTAGCGGGAGGTGGCAATGTTGCGGGTCAGGAAGCTGACGCAGATGACCTGGTCGGCGCCGTGCATACCCGCTCGTTCGATGTCGTAGACGTCCTGGTTGACGTTCTCGCCCGCGCGGTCGAACTCCGTGCTGTGGACGTGGACGACCAGCGGCTTGCCCGTCTCGGCCGCCACGGCCAGACCGGCCGGGAACGTCATCCAGTCGTGGGCGTGGATCACGTCGAACGTCTCGTCCCGGGCGACCTGGACGGCCAGCGAAGCATACCGGCGAACCTGACCCATCAGGTCGCCGTCGTAGTGCACGCCGGCGCCCTGGTCGAACGGGCCGGACGGTACGACCGGCTCAGGGCCGGGGGCGTGCGCGGCAGCGGGGGCGTGATCGGTCGTCGCGCTGCCGGTCTGGGGCGGATCGTCCCGGGCCGGCGGCGGGGGCGTATCCGGCTCGCCCCGGATCGCCCGGAGCACCTGGCGCATCTCCACTCGCTGCTCGGGCGTCAGGGAGGCCAGGACTTCCTCGTAGCTCTCCGGCGTGGCGTAGGCCTGCAGGGCGGCCGGGACGCGGTGCACCTCCACGTGCTCCATGTCCCGGACGACGGTTTCGGTCTCCTCGACGATATACGGATACGTCGGGTGTGTTTCGGGCTGCCAGACGTTCCTCCGCGGCGCGTCGTTAGTGGGGGGCAGTTCCGGGGCCGGTGACGTCTGTGCGGCCGGCGGGGTATTGGCGCCGCGGAGCGTGACGTGCGGTTGGTCGGCGGCCTCGAGCGGGACGGCCGTCGGAAGGACGAATGAGACGTCAACGCCTATCTCGTCCAGTCCGCGCGTCATGCCGAAGCACGCGGTGCCCAATCCGCCACTGATGTGCGGAGGAAACTCCCAACCTAACATTAAAACCTTCATGACAAACCTTTACGACACAGTTGTGGGGACGAAACCGCCCCCGCCCATGGATCGAGAATCTTGGATTATACGCACGGGGGTCGCGCAAAGAAAGAGCCAATGCTCCGCCTTGTGCAAAAATTCACGACATTTTTGCACTTCGGGGTCCTTTAGGATGGGAAAACGGGAATTATGCGATGTCCGGGAGGCATCACTTGCGGGTAGTGACACCGGGCCGGCGGGCGTGGCTTGACGCGAAGCGGCAACCACGATCCTTCCCCGGAGAGACCTTCGTCCTATCGACACAGCGTGGTTGCCGCTTCGCGTCAAGCCACGCCCGCCGGCTACTCGGCGATGGTGATCGTTGTCGCCGCGTACCCGGTGTTGCCCAGGGCGTCGGTGGCGCGGATGGCGATGCGGTGGGGGCCGGCCTTCAGGTCCTTGATCTTGACGCTGAACGCCTCGGTGCGCGAATCGGTAATGCCGTCTTCCGGGATGATCGTGCGCCATTTCTCGTCGCTGTCGACGGCGTACTGGATGACGCGGAGGCGGCTCAGGGCGTCGGCGACCTGGCCGCTGATCGCGATCGTCTTGCCGGCCGCCTTGCCTGCCAGGCGGGCGACGACCGGAGAGGTGTTGTCCACGATCACCGGCTCGGAGATCCTGACCGCCTCGAGGGCGCTGGCCTGGGCGTTGGCGTTTTCGTCGCTGACCGTCACGCGAAGTTCATACGTGCCGTCCGCCAGCGTCAGCGTGTTCCAGTAGTACGCCGGCTTGGTCAGCTTGTCGGTGATCTTGATCCACTTGCCCCCGCCGACCGGGCGGTAATCGAGTTTATACAGCAGCGCGTCGCCGTTGGGGTCCGCCGCCGTGACGCCGATCTGGCGGAACACCAGCGCGCCGGTGAGGCTTACCTTCGAGCCCATCTTGGCTACCGGCTTGGCCAGGACCGCCTTGATCGCCGGCGCCAGGTTGCCCACCTGGTAGGCCAGCGTGATCTCGTGGACGGTGGCCGAGGCGCCGGCCGCCGAGGTGAGCGTCAGGCGGTACTGGAGGAATCGCGCGGGGGGGCTGGCAATCTGGAGGTGGTCGCCGGCCAGCGGCTGCTCGGCCGACCAGGCGCTCCACGTCGCGTCATCGGGCTTGGCCACGTTGCCGCTTCGCGTGGCGAACGTGACTTTCGTGCCGGCCGGCCGCGTCACGCGAGCGTGGGTCGCCCCCCATCGGGCGAATTGCTTGGCGTCCTGGGCCTTGGACACGTACGTTCCCTCGGCTGCCGTCGCGGCCGCCAGCACGCCGACCGAGCCGGCGTTGGCGGTGGCGAAGGCGATTCGCCCGTCGGCGGTCAGGCCGACCGCGGTGACCTGCTTGGCGTCGGTGTCAGCCAATTGCGACATCAGGTCGCCGTCAATCGTGACGGTGTAGATCCCGCCGCCGTTTCCGGTGGCCAGCACCAACTCGTCGCCGTTGAGCCGGATCATGTCCAGGATGGTCAGGGGCTTGCGGAAGACGGTCCGGGCCAGTCCGTCGGCCTGGATGTAGTAGACGGCGTTTCCGGGCCCGCTGACGCCCGTGGCGGCGGCGGTGGTGGGCTTGCGCGTGGGGGCGGCGGTCTTCGGCTTGGGCGCCGCGGGAGGGGTGGCTGCGGGCTTGGACGGCGAGCCGATGAAGACCATCTTCTTGGCGGTCTTGGGTTTCGGGGTCTTGTCGGCCGCCGGTGCGGTGGCCTTGGCGGCAGGGGCGGCGGCCGGCTTGGGCTTTGCGTCCGCAGGCTTGGGCGCGGGCTTGGCGGCCGGCTTGGTGGTCGCTCCGCCCGGTTTGGGCTTTGTCGTTGCCCCGCCCGGGGCCTTGCCGTTCTTTGCACCCGACGGCGCGACCTTGCCGTCGGCGTTGGCCTTCGAGGCGTCGGAGGTCGCCACGAAGTACCCGCCGTCCGGGGCGGTGAGAATGGCGGCAATCTCTTTCTCGTCAGCGTTGAAGATCACGCGCCCGGTCTTGGCCTTCGGGTTAATCTCGATGACCAGCCCCTTTTCGTCTGTTCCCGCGCACAGCGTGCCGTCGGGTCTTCGGACGAGGCACAGCACGTTCTTGACCAGTTTGCCCGCGTCGTAGATCACCGTGCCTTTACCCGTCTTGACGTCGATCGCGTAGACGCGCCCCTTGGCGCCGGTGGCGGCGTAGAGCACGCCGGCGGGGCCGGGCACGATGGCCCAGACGTACGTGGCCTCCGCGTCGGCCCAGAGGGCCTTGACCGCGCCGTTGGCGTCGATGGCGTAGATGCCCGCCCCCTGGCCGCCGCCGCCGGCCAACAGGCGCCCGTCGGCCCAGGCCAGCGTCGTGACGTACACGGTGGGGACGGTGGCGAACTTCTTGACGGTCTTGTCGGCAATCGCGTAGACCACGCCCTTCGACGCGGGGGCCGGGTCCGGGCCCGCGGCGGCGTAGATCGTCTTGCCCTGCACCACCATCGCCGAAACGACGGCCGGGGCGTCCTTGGATGACATCAGCACGCTGATGTCCCGCCCCAGCGCGATCTCGCCCCGCGAGTTGGTGCCGGTGGCCTTGAACTGGCCGCCCGTGAAATGCGCTTCCGTGGCGTGGCGCCACACGGCCGGGCGAACGCCCAGGGCCGTCGAAGCCAGCAATACCAGTCCTGCTGCCGATGCGATCAAACGTCTCATGAGGCTATTTCCCTTTTTCGCGTAGGAGTGTCTCGGCCGGCTCGTCTCGGACGGCGAAACTCACCGAGGCCGAGCCGCTGATGACGTACTTTGTCTTGACCGTCTGGACGAGCGGTCGGGTGAAACTGAACGTATAGAGTTTCCGCGCGTCGATAATGATCTGCGCGCGGGAGGGGGGCAGGTCGGGCAGTTCGCGGGCGCCCAGGGCCAGGCCGCCTCCTCGCGGGCGGGCCATCCGCAGGTACACGCGGGAACTCTGCGGGGCCATGACTCTCTGCAAGGCCGCGAGCATGTCCCGGGGGCTGCGCGGCGCGTTGCGGTGCCTGCTCTCGCGCGACTGGGCGCTGATCTCGTCGAAGAAGTCGACCGCCGACAGCGTGTACGTGCCCTCGGGCAGGTCGGCGGGCAGCTTGAACGTGATGGGCAACTTCTCGCGCGGCTTACGGAACCGCCTCACCAGCAGGTGGCCCGTGATCGTCTCGCCCGGGCGAAAGACCGCCCCGTCCAGCTTGAACTGGTTGATCACCGCCAGCGTGTCGCCCTCGTCGATCGTGATCTTCACGTCAATACGCTTGACCGTCGGCGGCGGGCCGTACGGATTGTTCAGCAGGGCCGAGATCGGGCGACCGGTGTCGGACGACGCCCACGATGCGCCATTGCCGCTGGTGACGTTCTCGCTGTGGAACGAGCCGAGCTTGTCGAACACCACGTCCGTCGAATACCGGACGGTGTGGAAGCGGGGCATGTCGCGCCAGTCGGTGGTCGACGCGCGAATCAGCGACGAGATGATGGCCGACGTCAGATAGTGATGATGACAGACGCGGTAGGTGTACTTCTGGGTGCGTCCCACGTCGTTCCAGGTCACCGCGACGGTCATGGGGACCATGCGGGCTTTGAGTCGCGAGTCGCCGGCGACGGCGGTTTCGGTGTCCCGGTACAGCGCGCCGGCGGGCCGCACCGAGCCGCCCAGCTTGAACGCGCTCATCAGGCCCGAGACGACGGTATGGATGTAGGCGGTGCTCATCGGCAGTTCGGTCTTGCCCGTGCCGTAGAACGAGTGGCCGAAGCCCAGCACGCGATTGCCGATCACCTCCGTCACCGTGCCCACCGCGGCCATGTCCACGTCGCCGGTGGCCAGCGGGACCGCGATCGACCCGCCCGGCTCGATCTTGGCCCGGGCGGCGTTTCGCCGGTCCATGGCGCCGACGGCGCCGGCCTGCACGGGGATGAGCCCCATCGGGCGGAGGCGCTTGTCGAGGTCCCCCAGCGCCTTGGCGCCGAGACCCGAAACCATCAACGGGGCTGAAAGGGGCACGAGGCGCCCCTCGGCGGTTGAATGGGCCTTGGCCGCCGGTGGGGTCAGCGCCGCACTGAAGTCGACCTTCCGCGGGTTGAGCATCGTCTTGAGGTATGTTTCGGTCGCGACGGCCGTGTCGGCGGGCCCGCCCCCGGCCGCCGTCTCGGGAATCTCGCCCGACAGCGCGTCGTGGACCGCGAGCATCTGCGTGATCGGCTGAACGCCGCACAGCGTGGTCTTGGACGCGTTCCAGCCGAAAGCCACCGCGCCGATCATCTTCGCCTTGCCGTCCCGCGGGTCGGTTACGAACACCGGCGAGCCGCTCATGCCGGAGATTACACCGGTCTTCTCGAGCCCCTGGCCGCTCATCGTGATCAGAATAGCCGATTGGCCGGCGCCCCAGGCGTCGATCACCGAGACGATCTCGATGCCGAACTTCACCGGTTTTGTGCCGGCCAGCACGGTCAGCCCGTACCCCTTCATGCCGCGCCGCACGCGGTCATGGTGCAGGTAGCGGTCGGACTTCTCGACGAACGCCTTGGCTGCGCGCAGGGCGCTGTCGGCGTCGGCGACGTCCGCGGCGCGAGCGGCAAGCGGCGCGAGCAGGGATGCAGCGATGGTCAGGACAAGCAGGTATTGTGTCTTCATACAATCACTCCCGGCGCCCGCCCCTCGCCGCGAACCATGCTATGCCCCTGCCGCCCCCACGACAAGTAAAAACCCGCCCGTTGCGGCGGGACGCGGCCAAGCCCCCTGGCCGCCCTCGGCCCGGAAAGACGACCCCTGCCCCCTCCGAGGCTCCGTTCGTCGCTTAGGCCGCGGCCTCGTGCGTGCCAGAGGGTCTGGCTGAGCACGATGCCACCGCACGCGGCGATCGGGACCTTCGGTCCCGTGCTGGCCACTGAAGTGGCCAGCCCCATTGTGCGCCGGGTTGCGGAGACCTCCTTCGTCCGGTTGAGGTCCCAATGGCACTGTGATTCCATCAGCGCTTGAGGCGGCGCTTGAGTTGGGCGCGGTAGAGGTTGGCCGGGTGCAGGACGCGCGGGTCGACGGCCTCGAACCAGCGGCCGTCGGGCCGGACCAGGCTGCGCTGGGCGGCCTGGACGCCGACGAAGTTCATCAGGTCGGGCCCCCAGCGGTCGGGCCACTTCTGCCCCCGGCGGGCACGGATATTCCAGAACGTCTCCCATGCCCCGCTGTGGCGCCCCAGCGCCGCCCCGCCGCCGGACCGGAACATGCGGCTGCCCTCGCCCAGGTCGATCTCGGTGAACAGGTTCGCGTGCGGGCCGTGCTTGTGGTGGTCGAAGCAGAGGTCGAGGCCCTTCCCGCGTGTCACGACATTGCCGGCCGACTGTCCGGTCACCGTGATGTCGTGAATGAATCGCGTGCGGAACTCGAACTCCTCCAGCAGCGTGTCCTGCCCGCCGAGTGTCATGCCGTGGTGCCCCGTGGTCTTGCGCGAGGGTTCGGGCCTTCGGGCCGATTCGAAGACGATCCGGCTCAGCGTGAGATTGATGCCCCCCAGGAAGATGCCGCTGTCGGCGTTGCTGATCCGGATGTTGCGGACCCAGCAGTTGCGGCATCCGTACAGGGCCATCGCATTGTAGCCCCGCTCGGTGAAATGGCCCCTGTACGGCGTGTTGGGGAACTCAAATCGCAGCCCGTCGATGCCCACGCCCTCGACGCTGCTGTCCGCCGCATACAGTCGCGGCGTCCATTCGGCGCGGACGTCGGTTCGCAGCGGGCGGTCGAACTCGATTCTGCATTTGGCGCGGTCGACGCGGGTGATCCGGCACAGGAATCGCACACCGGCGCGCGTGCCCAGTTCCTTCAGCGACCCCGGATCGCCTGCGTAGAGGTACCTGGCCAGAGATTGGCTGCGCGTGTCATGCAACTCCAACCGGACGTCCTGACCGACAGCGAACCTGGCTGTCGACGAGACGGCCAGCGACGTGGCGCCGCGTTTGGCGGGGGCGGTTACGGTCGCCAGGGGCCTCCGCGCCCACGAGCCGTTAACCTGGACGAACCCGCCGGACCAGGAGTAGTTCGACGTCTTGCGCCCGCTCGTGGTGGCGCCCCAGTTGGGCTTGATCTCGTGCAGCGGCTTGGGGAAGTAGAGCACGGACCTGTCGGGCCCGGCGCCGATGAGGCATGTGCCCGAACTGCGGATGTAGAGGAAGTCGGTGATCACGTAGCGCCCGGGTGGGACGCCGATGGCCTTGCCGGCGGCCTTGGCGATCGCCTGCTTGAACGCGGCGGTGTCGTCGGTCTTCCCATCGCCGACGGCGCCGAAATCCTTGACGCTGACTTGGGGGCGGCGGGTCGGCAGGGGCTTTTCGCCGCGGTGATATCCGGCGTACGAGAAGTCGGGCAGGCGGCTGTCGGGAGTCCACCGTTCGCCCGCCTCGCCCCAGAGCATCGAGTACGTCGGCCCCGCCGCCCGAGCCAGCCCGTGCGGGACCACCGCGACAACGATACAAGCGATCCGCCATCGTGGGGGTCTAGGCCTCTATCCCGATCTCCGTGTCCTCGCTGCAGCATACCATGCCGCCGTCAGACCGTCGAGGACCGGGATTGGCAGGGGGGGGCAATCGCACCTAAACGTTCAGCCGAAGACACGGCAAGACAGAGAACGACAGATAAGGCAGAAACAACAGCAACGGCCTAGCCGCAGATTTCGCAGATGACGCAGATTGAAAGACACGAAGACTTGAGTAGAGGATTACTGAAACAGCGAAAACGAAAATGGATGAAATGAATCTGTGATCATCTCTCCGTTCAAACCATCGTTCTGTCTTCCGTCTCTTCTAATCTGCGTCATCTGCGAAATCTGCGGCTAGGTCGTTGCTGTTTCTTTTGTTGTTTTCTCTCTTGTTTGTTCTGTGTTTCGAACAATTCTTGGACCAAGAGTCTAGATGCGATTGCCCTGATTAGCAGGGGGGGCGCCAACGGAGGGTCCGACCTCTTCGCGGACCTGTTCGCAAGATCCGTTTCGGAAGCGAACAGCCGGCGGGACAATCCGCAAATCGACGCAGATTTGTCGTGACAGGCCGCACGTCATGGGTCAATATTCCCGGTGCAGGCTCGGGACGGTCACGTGTTGGCGACCGTGCGGGTCGGAACTGGGAAGAAATGCCCGGCCGCATGGGCGGCAGGGATGCGTGCAATTGTGTTGGGACGTTGCTGAAAGGAAGACGCATGAAGAAGCATTTGCGGGTATTGGCAATCGTGTTGATGTTCGTCGCACTGACGGGCATGGTCGCGGGGTGCGGGCTCTTCAACGGTCACGACCACGGTGATGGTGACGGGGCCTGCTGCGGCAAGGACGGCAAGTGCTGCAAGCCGCCCGCCAAGTGCTGCGGCACGGGCGGCACGTGCTGCAAACCGCCCGCCAAGTAGCGCGGCGGTCGCGGTGCGGGGAACAACTCCCCTGATCGCCGCGACGCCGGCGGATTAGAGTGATGGTTAACCGGACGGCCCCTCCACGAGGAGGGGCCGTCATCGTTTCGTCTTGGCTCACGTCGCGCCCGCCAGCATACGCCAGCCGGGCAGGCGCTGTCCGGGTCACACGCATCCGCCGACCGGGCGACGCTACTTCGGCCCGCAGGCCCCGCATGCCGCCCACACCGGACCCGCCGCCAACGCCAGTATCATCGCCGCCGCCACCGCACGCCCGATTTGCTTCGTCATCGCCGTATCTCCTGAAAGGACCGGCAGTCGACATTATCACGGACTAACTGAAACCCGCGCCGTATGCGAATGGGTCTGGGTCTTCCGCATGCAACGAGTTGCGCCCTCTTTCGCTGTTCACCGTGTCTGGAAATGCTCATCGTGTTTAGCGGGCGATCGTGGGGTAGCCCGTGGGCGTTCACAGGGCCAACCCCGCACTGGCGAAACCCCCCGAAAC
>CAZVEV010000118.1:10085-16433 GCA_964625865.1 uncultured Planctomycetaceae bacterium
GATCGTCGGTTCGCGGTTCGCGGTTCACCGTACAAACCCCGATTTGCCGATCGCCCGCTAAACGTGCGGAAGACGATGATCTGGACATGAAGATTCATATGCAGGTCATTACGCGTGAAGAAGATGACAGCACTAACTGACCGTCAAGCGGGGGATGAACGACAGGGGATGAACGACAGATGATCCCCGCCTCCGCTGGTCAGGGCGACGGCGGTACGGTATGTTGACGGGCAGAACTCTCAGTAAGGAACTTGGTATGAAATCGATCATGTGCGGCGTGCTTGCAGGGGTGTTGCTGATTGCGGCGGGGTCTGCCTGTGCGGCAACGGCGGATGATATTCTGCACGCCACCGGCGTGCGAGGCGGGCTGGTGGTGCACCTGGGCTGCGGCGATGGCAAGCTGACAGCCGGGCTGCGAGCGAACGAGGCCTACATCGTGCATGGGCTGGACACTTCGGCTGCCAACGTCGCCGCGGCGCGGAGGCACATCGCCTCGCGGGGGCTGTACGGGGAGGTGTCCGTCGAGCAGTGGATCGACCCTCGCCTGCCGTATGCCGACAATCTCGTGAACCTGGTCGTAGCCGAGACCCCCGGCGCGATAAAGACCGCCGAGATCCTTCGCGTGCTGGCCCCGGGCGGGGTGGCGTACGTCAAAGCCGGCGGGGCCTGGGCCAGGACCGTCAAGCCCCAACCGGCCAACATCGACGCGTGGGGCCACTATCTCCACGACGCGGGCAACAACGCGGTGGCGGCCGACACGGTCGTCGGGCCGCCGCGCCGGCTGCAGTGGGTGGTTTCGCCGCTGTTCCTCCGCAGTCACGAGACGGCAAGCGGCATTCAGGCGCAGGTGGCCTCGGGCGGGCGGCTGTTCTACGTCTTCGACGAGGGGCCGATCGGCATTACCGACGAGCGCCTGCCCGGGCGGTGGTCACTCGTCTGTCGCGACGCGTTCAACGGTAAGTTGCTGTGGAAGCGACCGATGCCCAGGTGGGGCTGGCGCGAGTGGGGCAAGTCCAAGTTTGCGGGCAAGGACTGGACCACGCTCCGCGCCGGGCGGGTCTCGGGCCCGGTCGAGTTGCAGCGTCGCTTGGTGGCCGACGGCGACCGGCTATATGCGACGCTGGGCTATCGCGCGCCGCTGTCGATCCTGGACGCGGCGACGGGCAAGATCATCGCGACGGTCAAGCAGACCGACCCGGCCAGCGAGATCCTGGTCAGTGACGGCGTGGCGGTGGTGCATGTCAAGACACCGGGCCAGGCGACGGCGACGAAGCGCCGCGGGGCCAAGGGCAAGCCCCAGCCGACCGGTACGGGGAAACTGGTGGGCGTGGATGGCAAGACAGGGCGCGTGCTCTGGACGGCGCCCGCGGGCGGGGGCGTCCGGACGCTGCAGTTGGCGATAGCCGACGGGCGCGTGTTCGGCGTGGTCGGGAAGAACCTGATGTGCCTGGACCTCACGACGGGCAAGAAGCGATGGCAGACGCCGGCCAAGACGCCCGCCGGGAAGAACCTCGTCGCCGCCGGCGGGGTCGTGCTGATTCTCGGCGGCACGTCGCTGGAATCGTACGATGCGGTCAAGGGCACGCTGTTGTGGCACAAGAAGATCCCGCCTCGCAGCGGCGGAGAGGTCCCCGACCTGTTCGTCGTGGGCGAGACGGCCTGGCCGGGCATGATCCCGGTGGACGCCGCGGGCAAGGCCCTGCGCAAGAGCGAGCGGGCGATGGTGCTGGGCTTTGACCTGCGCACAGGCAAGCAGACCCGGCGCATCGTCGTGGGCAACTTCCGAAGCCCGGAGCATCATCATCGCTGTTACCGCAACAAGGCCACCAGCCGCTACATCATCAGCGGCATGGAAGGCGCGGAGTTTCTCGATCTCCGGGCGAGCGGCCACGAGCAGAACAACTGGATCCGCGGGGCGTGCAAGGAAGGCATCATGCCCTGCTACGGCATGCTCTACGTGCCGTCGGACCAGTGCTTCTGCCAGCCGGGCGGTAAGCTGCTGGGCTACACCGCCATCGCCCCCGCACCGCCCAAGCCTGTGCCGCCCGTCCCCGATGCCCGGCGAGTCGAGAAGGGCCCCGCCTATGCTCAGATCGCCAACCTCACATCCGGAATCTCAAATGGGAATTCAGGCGATTGGCCGACGTATCGCCACGACGCGGCCCGTCACGCCAGCACGCCCGCGCCCGTCGGGCCCAACGTGGCCAAGGCGTGGCGCGTCTCGCTGGGTGACGGAGCGAGGCTGACCCAGCCGGTGACGGCCGGCGGCAAGCTGCTGGTGGCGGCGATCGACGCTCACACCGTCCACGCCCTGGACATCGCGACGGGCAAGCGGTTGTGGCAGTTCACAGCCGGCGGGCGAATCGACTCACCGCCGACGCTGTACGGCGAGATGGTCCTGTTCGGCTCGGCCGACGGCCGCGTGTACTGCCTCCGCCAGTCCGACGGTGCGCTGGCGTGGCGTTTCCTTGCCGCCCCGCACGATCGTCGCGTGGGCGCGTTCGGCCAGGTCGAGTCGGCCTGGCCCGTTCATGGCAGCGTGCTCGTTCATAACGGGATCGCGTACGTTGGGGCAGGGCGGTCGACGTACCTCGACGGGGGGATTCGCCTGTGGGGCCTGGACCCCGCTACCGGGGCGATCCGCCACAAGGGCCGGCTCGCCGGGCCTCACCGCACTATTGACGGCCAGCGCGACGTGGCGTTCTACGTCCCCGGGGCCAACTCCGACGTCCTGGTCGCCGAGGGCGGCCGGATCTACATGCGACAGAAGAAGCTCACCCCCGCACTGAAGGAGATCGACCCGAAGGTCCTCTCGTCCAAGGGCGAGAAAGACGTCGGGCTGCACGTGTTCTCGACGTCGGGCCTGCTGGACGGGTCATGGTACAATCGCACGTTCTGGATGTACTCGAAGCGCTGGCCCGGCTTCCAACTGGCCAACCAGGCCCCCAAGACGGGGCAGTTGCTCTCCGTCGACGCCACGACGACCTACGCCCTTCGCGTCTACTACCGCCGCAACTGCCACAGCCCGATGTTCTTCCCCGGCAAGAAGGGCTACCTGCTGTTCGCCGACAAGAACACCACCGAGCCGCAGATCGTCGGCGACCACGGCGCCCGCCCGCCGGTGCCGTGGCTCCCGCAGTCGGACTACTCTCGTGGCGGGCGGGGCGGCGTCAAACTCGGCGCCAAGGCGTTCGGCGCGGACAAGGGCATCGGCTACACGCGTGCCGATCCGCCGCTGTGGATGCTCTGGATCCCGGTGCGTGTCCGCGCGATGGTCAAGACGCGCGACGTCCTGTTTGCTGCCGGTCCCCCCGACGAGTTCGACCCCAAGGCCCCGTTTGCCGCGCTGGAAGGCAAGAAAGGCGCCGTCCTGGTGGCCGTCTCAGCGGCCGAGGGCAAGAAACTGGGCGAACTGAAGCTCGATACCGTCCCCGTATTCGACGGCATGATCGCGTCGAAGGGACGCGTGCTTGTGTCCCTTCAAGACGGCAGTGTCCTGTGCCTCAGCGACCCCGCCGGGAAGTAGGCGCCCTGTCCGTGTTAAGCAGGATGTTCGTGCGTCAGCGCACCGGAGGGGGAGAAATTGAGGACGGTTTCCCGAGGCAGGCAACGCCCACAGGCTCCGCCCTGTGGGGTGTCGACGAAGACGAGGGACCTCTGGGTCTCTGTCATGTCGCACTTGGGCGCGTTGGGGAATCGACCTTGATGAACCACCGTCTCGTTCGCGAATACCCCACGGGACGGAGCCCGTGGGCGTTTGCCTGCCTCGTCACGCCGACACGGCGCGCTAATGACGCGTTACCTTGTGTCCACGCCGAACGCTCATATCACCTGTGCAACGTGCAGGCGGATTGCCCATCCCGCGTGTTCATCGGCGCCAGTCGTCCAGTCGCCCGCTATCGCCGCGCTGGGACCGCCAGTTTCGGCTGTCGGCCTGGTCGGTCCGCTCGAGGGTCTGGACTTCCTGAAGCGCCGCGTTGGCCTTTCCGCCGGACGGCTGGCCCCACGTCGACGTCGTTGTGCGAGGGGCCTCTCGCCGCGCCGGTTTGCCTCCGCCCAGATGCAGTCTGACCTGTTCAGCCGCCGCGGTGACCTTGTCGGCGTGCGTCGTTGCGTCGATGATCAGGCTCTCGGCGCCCGAGGCGTCCCGGCGCGACATCCGGGCCACGCAGATGAACGTTCCGAGCAGAACGATCGCCAGCACCATCACCATCGTCTTCGATCCGGTTGCGTCAACCATGCGCCGTTCCTCCGCAAAGGTCCCCTCGCCCATCTCTGCCGGAAGCATACGATACAAAACCGCCCTTGCCTCACCCGCTCAAACTGTGGAGCGGACATGGGCGTGGCGGCTCGGGCCGGTATGGGGAAACCCCTATGGTCGCGGGTATGGCGCGGCGGTACCATTAGACCGGCGTGGGTCAGCCGGGCGACAGGGGCGGCCAAGGCGTTTTGTGTGCGGTTCTTGTGGTCGAGGCCGCCGCGCGTGTGTATAGTTCATGTAGGGAGCGCTGCTGAGGCAGGGCCCTCATGTCTCGGGCAATTCGTTGATGAGTTCATCTGTTCCCCGACGTCCGGGGCGGCGCGACGCACGTATCGGTGTTGGCATCCATCGGAGAATGACCATGGGACGCAGTAAGGCCTTCACACTCATCGAGTTGTTGACTGTCATCGCGATTATTGCCGTCCTCCTGAGCATGCTGACCCCGGCCCTGGTCAGCATCATCGACCTGGGCAAGCGGACGGTGTGCGGCAACGACATGGCCAAGCTCGGCCAGGCCTATACGCACTACTCGACCGAGCACAAGTGGAAGCTGATGGGGGCCAACACGCGCTACGACGGGATCTGCTGGGTCGGGTCGGGCAACACCGTGCGGTCTCTCGTGGAGGGTCAGATGTGGCCGTACGTCAACTCGATGGAACCGTACCGGTGCACGAACCCGGCCAACGATGAGTACCTGCGCAGCTATTCGATCAACGGCAAGCTGAACGGAGAACACTGGCGGACGGACAAGCTCAGCGGCATCAAGGAGCCGGCCCGGTGTCTGCTGATGATCGAGGAGGACGACTTCCGCGGGTACAACGTCAACTCGTGGATCCTGAACAGCGTTGACCAGTGGGTCGACTACGTGTCGGGCAACCACGACGGGGGCGACAACCTGATCTTCGGTGACGGGCACCTGGAGTACTGGAAGTGGCAGGACCCGGACACGCTGACCCTGCCCTACACCGACGCGTGGTTCTACGCGCGCGATCCCGGGAGCGTCGACCTCCAGCGACTGTGGGAAGTCTATCGTCCGAAGTAGGGCTTCGCGGGTCTTGGACAGGTGTGTTGGGCGGGGCGGGACCGAGGGATAGCCGAAAACCCCTATTGCCTGACTCGTTGCGTTGCGGTACTGTCCCTGCGCGGACCTCGTATGGTGCGAGGCCGAACCGCGCCGTACCTGGAACTTCGTGCTGGACACGGTGCCCGATAGGTGTATACACTGACGTCAAAGAGCTCTGGTGAGCAGGGCCGCGGGTGGGGCTTGCACCCCTTTTGTTCCGAACGTCCGAAGCGTCATGGCCAGAGCGAGAGTGCTCTGGCCCAGCGGAGAACTACGATGGAACGTAAAGCTTTCACGCTGATTGAACTGTTGACGGTCATCGCGGTCATTTCCGTCCTCCTGAGTATCCTGGGACCGACGCTTGTGGGGATCGTCGCGGTGGGCAAGCGGACGGTGTGCGGTAATGACATGGCCAAGCTCGGGCAGGCCTACACGCACTACTCCTCCGACAACAAGTGGAAACTGATGAGTTCCAACACGCGGTGGGACAACCAGGGCGGGACGACGCTCAATCGCTGCTGGGTGGGGGCGGGCAACACCGTCAGATCCATCACGGACGGCCAGATGTGGCCCTACGTGGAATCCATGGCGCCGTACCGGTGCACCAATCCGATCAACGACGAGTACCTTCGCAGCTACTCGATCAACGGCAAGCTCAACGGGGAGCGTATCCGCACTGACCGGATGAGCGGGATCAAGGAACCCAGCCGATGCCTCCTGATGATCGAGGAGGATGATTTCCGCGGGTACAACGTCAACTCCTGGTTCGTCGCAAGTACGGACCGGTGGGTCGACTTCGTCTCGGGCAACCATGACGGAGGCGACAATCTGATCTTCGCCGACGGGCACATGGAGTACTGGAAGTGGCAGGACCCCGACACGCTGTCCCTGCCCTACAATGACGCCCCGTTCGGTACGGCGGACCCCGGAAGTGTCGATCTCCGGCGGCTCTGGGAAGTCTTCCGCCCGCACTAGTGTGCCGTCAGCTTTGAATAGTCGGGTATAGTCGCTTGAGCTTGATGCG
>CAZVEV010000119.1:0-16396 GCA_964625865.1 uncultured Planctomycetaceae bacterium
ACCACTACTTCACGACTCGACACAACGTGGTTGCCGCTTCGCGTCAGACCACGGCACCCGACAATCGAAGATCAGCAATCACCTACTGCGCTTCGGCCTTGATGCCTTCAAGCGGGCCGCCTTCGTGGTTGCGGATGCGGCAGCAGAAGGACCACTGACCGGCCGCGTCGACGACCTTGAGCATCAGGGTGTTCCAGCCCTTCTTGAGCGTGACGGGCACCTTGTCCTGGGCGGCGCTCAGGCCGCGGGTGGTGTTGCTGGCGTGGACCTTCTTGCCGTTGACCCAGACCACGATCCCGTCGTCGCTGCCGAGGTCCAGGCGCGCCTTGCAGTCGACGGGCGAGAAGATACGCGTCCGCATGTAGGCGGCGCAGTGGTCCATCGAGCCGAACATCTTCTCCAAGTCGAACCACCACACCTCGCCGCCCTTGCTCAGACGCTGCCACTTGGCGCCCTTGCCGCCCCCGGTCTCCGGCGCGAAGGCGTGGGCAAACAGGTCCTTGCCCTTATACGGCCCCGAGACCGACCAGGCCATGATGTACCCGTCGTACTTGTCCAACCCGTTGAGGATGTCGTTGGCCTTGCGGCGGATGTCGGCGTCGGTGACGACGGCCAGGATGTTCTTCAGCGAGGCCTTGGCGTACGGGGCGTCGAGATTGCCCAGGCGTCCGGCAATCTGGACCGCCGCCAGGGCGGCCTCGGCCTTGAGATGAGGGGCCTTGAGATACCCCTGGACGAGCTTGAGCGCCTCGGCCGAACTGGACGTGCCCAGACCGGCCAGGACCATCTTCTTGTCCGCCGTCCGATCCGCCAGCGCCATCGCCTTCATGTACATCTCCGTCGGGTTGCTCGACATGCCCGCCATCCGAACGTACCCGCGGAGGAAGAGCACCTTGTGGGTGGTCTTCTTTGAGGACCTGGCCAGTGCGAGCAGTTCGGCCGCGGGACTCGCGTCGGGCCAGGCCGCCAAGGTCCGGACGGCGGCGTCCTGGACGTCGGCGTCAGCGTCCTTGATCGCGCCGCGGACGACGGCGAGGGCCTTCGGCGTCGCGACGCGCCCGAGCAGGCGGATCAGCAGGGGCTTGACGTCGGCCGACGCGCCGGGCCAGGCGGCCAGCACGCCGGTGGCGCGCTTTTCGCGGTCGGGGACCGACAGGAAGGCGGTGCCGATAGCCTGCTCGATGGCGGGGCGGTCGGCAGGATCCTTCGGCTTGACCGCCAGCGCCACCAGGGCCGGCAGGTCCGCGGCGCCGCCCAGCGACCCCAGCGCGCCGATCGCGGCGCGGCGGACATCCGCATCGTCGTCGGCTGCCGCCTGGGTCATTGCGCCGATAGCCTGCTTGGCCTGCCGGACCACCAGCACGCCGATGGCCTCGACGCGGATGGGCGTCTCGCCCGCGGCGACGGTCTTGATCAGCGCCTCGTCAACGCCCTTGCCCTTGAGGCGTTGCAGGCTGGCGCGGGCCATCTTCTGCTCCTCGCCCTTGCCCGCCGCCGCGGTCTTGATCAGCAGGGGCACGGACGAGACGTCACCGATGGCCCCGAGGGCCTGCAGGGCCGTCGCGCGGACGGCCTCGTGTTCGCTCGTGGCAGCCTTGGTTACCGCGGCGGCGGCCGCCGCGTCGCCGCGCGCCGCGAGGCTGCGCAAGACGAGAACCTGCCCCTCGGGGCCAAGGGAAGGCATCATGGCGACGAAGGCCCTCGTCGCGTCGGCGCCAGTGACGGTGGTCATGAACCGGATGGCGCTGGCGCGCAGGACGGGGTCGTCGCTCTTGATGGCCTCGGCGATCAGTGGGGCCGCCTCGGACCCCAACGCCATCGCCAGCCCGCGCAGCGCGCCGAGGCGGATGTGCTTGGGCTGCTTGGCCGAGTAGAACGCCCGGTAGATGCGGGCGGCCTCGGCCTTGTTGCCCGTTGCGAGCAGGCGCTCGGCACACTTGAGCAGGGCGCCGTTGATCTGCTGGAGTCGCGGTCCGTCGGCGGTCCGTCGGGCCGATTCGAGCGCCCCGGCGGCCTCGTCGCTGCCGAGCCAGCCGAGGGCCTCCACCGCGGCGGCCGCTACCGTCGTATCCGACGAGCCGATCAGCTTGACCAGGTCGCCCAGGGCCTTTTCGTAGCGTCGCGAGGCCAGCGTGTTGATGATGCCGGCCTTGATGATCCCGCTGGTCTTGCCCAACGCCCTGTGCAGTGCCGCGCCGGCGGCGGGGTCCTCGATGCGCCCCAGGGCGTAGCGCGCCATGTGCGTCATCTTGGGATCCGCCAGCATGGGCTCGAGGGCGGGCACTGACCGGGCCGTGCCGATCGTGCGGAGCTGGCGACACAGGAAGCTCTTGCCGTCCACGCTGGACGCCGCCCCGAGCGTGCGGATGATGCGCTGCTCCACCGCGTCACGCTGCTTGGGGTCCTTTGCGGCAGCGATGACTGTCGTCTCGACAAATCTCAGCGGCTTGATGTCGGCCCCGTAGGTCCACTTGCCCACCGCCGCCAGCGCCTTGTCCAGTTCGGCCATGTCTTCAGCCGCCGCTGCCGGGGCTGCCGCCGCGGCCGCGAGAGCAATAACGCACAGTCTGCGCAGGATGTTCATGGTGTGTCCTTTTGGGTTGCTCATGCCAGGCTCCAGGGCTCGCGCTTCTCGCGGTCGAGCCAGCGATTGGCTTCGGGATCGCCGATGATCTGTTCCTTGACCGGGTCCCACTTGAGCGGGCGCTTGAGCCAGTACGCGATGTTGCCCAGGTGCGCCACCGTCGCGGTCCTGTGGGCCAGCTCGATATCGCGGAAGGGCAGTTCCCGGGTGCGGACGCAGTGGAGGAAGTCGCCGAAGATGCCTCCGCGTCCCTTGTAGTTCGGGATGTGGATGTTGGGCGGATTGGCCCGCCTGGACCGGTCGCGGTTGGGGATCTCGCCCTCGGTGCCCTTGAACGACAGCAGCCCGCCCCACCCGCCGCCGTGATAGATCTTCGCCCCGTTGGCAAACACGTACGTCAGGCGCCGCACGTCCTTGCCGTCGGGCGGAATGACCTGCACCGGGCCGGTCTCGTGCAACTGCATGCAGAACAGGGCCCCGCCGAAACCGTGGCAGCCCCAGTCGGTCATGCCGCCGCCCGAGTAGTCGCGATAGGGCCTGAAGCCCCCGCGGATCAGCCCCGGGCTGAACGGGCGAACCGGCGCCGGGCCCAGCCACATGTCCCATTCCACGTCGGCCGGCGTGGGGGTTGGCGGGAGGAGGCACTCGCCCGAGGGCCCGCCCACGTTGACCCATCCCTCGCGGACCTCGCCGATCGCCCCGCCCCAGACCATCCGGTGATACCAGTTGTAGTCGCCCCAGACTCTCTGCGACCCGCCGGAGAATACGCGGGCGTAGCGGCGGGCGGCGTTGGTCATGGCGCGGCCTTCGGCGATGGTGAGGCACTCGGGCTTCTCGCAGTAGACGTCCTGGCCGTGGCTCATCGCGTCGATCGAGATAATCGCGTGCCAGTGGTCCGGCGTGGCGATGAGCACGGCGTCGATGTCGTCGCGACGGGTGATCTCGCGGAAGTCGACGACGCTCTTGCAGTCTTTGCTGCGGTAACGTCCGTCGACGGAGGCCTTGGCCCGCTCGCGGTGGGAGCCCACCACGTCGCAGACGGCAAGCATCTGGACTTCCCTGCGGCCGAGGAAGCCGCCCATGTCGCCGCGTCCCTGCCCGCCCATGCCGATGGCCCCCATGGTGATGCGGTCGTTGGCGCCGAAGGCCTCGGCCTTGACGAACATCGGCGCCGCGACGGCGGCGGCCGTGCCGATCGCGGCCCCCTTGAACAGCCCGCGCCGTGTCAGTTGCCTGCTGTGTGTCGACATGATCGGTATCTCCGTCTGCTGGAGGACTCCACTCGTAGCGACGCTGCAATCCGAGCATACGTGCCCGCGTATAGGATACAACCCGAAACCTCTCTCGCAGTGCTGCCGCGTGCATCGCTGGATCGTTGGCGATACAATGCTTGCACGCAACCGGCGCTGACCGGAGGCGTTTAAGTGTGTGCGGACGTCCGGACGGACCGGGACGGACCGTCGCAAGGGAGCCGGGCATGACAGCAGGGCACATGGCGTATCGAATGGTGGGAGTTCTCGTCGTGCTGGCGTTGACGTGCGGCGTGGTCTCGGGCGACGCGGCGAAGAAGGAGGCCGATAAGCTCACCACTGAGATCCTTCGCGGTACGCGGACGCAGGCCGAGGCCGCCAAGAAGATGCTCGAAGCAGCGCGGATGCTCGGGGACGTTCCGGGGGTCCAGATGCACGTGGCGATCAAGGCGTGCGAGTGCGGAATGGCGGCCCCGGCGGGGTATGACACGTCACTGGCGGCGCTGGACCTGCTGGACAAGGTCCAGCCGGGCAACGCGAGCGACTGGCGGGACATGCGGGTGGAAGTCTATCGCCTGAGATACAGCCGCGGCGACAGGATGGCCCGGTTGAAGAACGGGCGCAAGTACGTGGAACTGCTTCTGTCCCAGGGCAAGGACCTGTCCGAAAAGAACAAGTGGCCCGAGGCGGCCAAGGTCTATCGTCAGGCCCACGGTGTGGCCCGGTCGCTGAATCTCCCGGAGAGCGCCGCGATCTTCGAACTCCAGCGCCGCGCCGACAACCGCGCGAGGATCGCCACGCGCCTGGCGTACCTGAAGACCGCCCTCGAGAAGACCCCTGGCGACACCGTCACCCGCAGAAGCCTGGTCGAACTGTACCTGATCGACCTCGACATGCCCGCCGAGGCCGCCAGGTACGTCAACGACACCCTCAACGTGACGCTACGGACGAACACGCTTCTGGCGGCGCAGGAGGCGTCGGAGCTGGCCGACGCGGACTTTGTCACGCTGGGACGGTGGTATCGCACGCTGGCGGCCAGGACGACGGCCAAGGAGGCAAAGGCCCGACTGCTGACCCGTGCTGTGACCCATCTGAAGATGTATCTCGAGGTCTATACCAAGAAAGATGTCCAGCGCCTGCGGGTAACGACCGAACTGAAGGAGATCGAGACGCTGCTGAAGGGGCTCGGCCCGGTTGCGCCGTCCAAGGAGCCTGAGTGGGTCGACGCGCTGGCGATGGTGGATCCGGCCAGGCACAGGGCCCTGGGCGAGGCCAGCCGGGTCGGGCGCGATATCCTGCTTTCCGGCTCGCGGGAAGCCGCTGTCACCGTGCCGATCACGGCCCTGGGCAGCTACGACCTGGACTGTGCGTTTACGCTCAAGAGCGGCTCGTTCGCGAAGCTCATCCTGCCGGTGGGCATACGGTACGTGGGACTGTCGATCGGGGCGTACTACGGCCGCGTGGCCGGCCTGTCGATGGTAGACGGCAAGAGCGCGGACAGGGGCAATCCGACGACGATCAAGCTCACCGAACGCGGCAAGACGTTCCTGAAGGTCGGCGCCCGGACGACGTTGTCGGTGGCCGTCCGGATCAAGGACGCCGATGCCCAGGTGACCGTGACGATGAACGGCAAGAAGCTGTTGGCCTGGTCGGGCAAGCAGACGCAACTGTCGCTGGGCGACAGTTGGCCGATTCTGGGGAGGCAGTTCGCGTTGGCGACGTACCGGTCGAAGGTGCAGTGGCACGCGGTGAAACTGCGGCGGCTGAACCTGAACGACCGCACGCTGGTCTGCGTCTCGCGGAAGGCGACCTACAAGCCGAGCAGCGTCTACCGATCCTACCCGCCCCTGCCGGCGTTCGTGACCGGTGCGGGCAAGCTCCACCGCGACGGGATGGCGTTCCAGACCGCCCGGCAGGCCGACCCGTACGTGATCGTGACGCTCGGGAAGATCGAGATGGTCAAGCGGATCATCCTCGACAACAAGCGCGGCTACTACGCGAAGTACAACACCGGGATCGTCATCTCGGTGTCCACCGACGGGCGGAGGTGGTCCGAGGCGTGGCGAGCGCGCGGTGTACAGAGGTGTTGGATAATCGATCTGAAGATGCCCTTGCGCGCCCGGTACATCAGGGTTGCTCGTCCGAGCAAGAGCACCACCTACCTCGGCCTGGGCGGCATTGCGGTGTACGCCCAGCCGTAACAGACCCCCGCCAACCCAGGCGACTACCGCCAATTTGCCTTCGGCGGGGAGGCGTAGTCGGCGAAGCGGGAGGGGATGCGGGCGGCCTTGGCGTCGCCGGCGTGGAAGACGATCCGGTACCGCCACGTCCGCCGCTTGCCCTCGTCCAGCGTGTAGTCGCCGCGCTGCTTGCGCCGCGTGAAGTGCGACAGGCCGAACGGGTTGGCCGTCACCAGGCCGTACGTCCGCGCGTGCCACGTCGTCGGATGACGCAGGTTGCCCGGTGAGTCGAAGATCGCAAAGCCCACCCGCTTGCCGTCCACCTCGCCCGAGCAGTCGACCCACTGGGCCTTCTTGCCCCACGTCGCCTTGCCCGAGTGCCCCTCGGAGTTGACCAGCAGGCCCTTGTTGCCCTTCCCGTCGGCCCGCAGCTCCGGGCGCATTCGCACCGCGCACAGCCCGCCTTCCTTCGTGTCGCCGAACCGCACGGGGCCGTACCTGGCGGCGAACGTGATCTCGATGTCGAGCATGCGGACGCCCACCTCCGGGGCGAAGATACGCACCACCCGCGTCTCGTGCATCACCGGCTTCTTGCTCACGTCCGTCCAGTCGAGGCTCTCGCGGAACATGCCCATCACCGCGCCGCCTTCGACCCGCTCGAACCGCTTGTGCAGCGAGTAGCCCGCCTTCGGGCCGATCGACCAGTTGTCCACGCCGTTGACCGCCCCGTGGGCCACGTAGATGCTCGTGTGGTGCGGGTGGTCGGTCGCGACGTTGGCGGGCAGGCCCTTCAGGACCATCGGGAACGGCCGCGTCATCGCCGTCTGGCCCGGGCCATAGACGGGGAAGAACATCGGCCGGCGAAGCACGTGAGGCCCGGACGCCTTCGGGGCGAAGACGTACGATGTGAAGGGCTTTCCCGCGATGGTCACGTCGATCGCCTTGTCGCTGCGGGTCATCCGGACGGTCTGCTCCTGAGTCGCCGCCTTGCCCAGCGTCACCTCGTACGTCCGCGTCGCCCCGGCCGCCAGCGGCGCCTGGACCCACCACAGCCTGCCCTCGCTGACCTGGTGGGGCACCTTCGCGTCGGCCCCGGCAAAGCTCGCGCCGGTCGCGCCGGTCGGCAGGGCGATGCTCATCGGCACGTGTCCTGTCGCCCGATCGCCGGCCTTGACCACCAGCACACCGCCCGCCGCCCGCGCCGCTCCGGCCGCACAGAGCACCACCGCAACCGACGCCAGCGCCATCCCCGTCATGAGGCCGTTCCACGTGTCCATGTCGTCTGCTCCCTTGTTACCATCGTCCATCCGGTCCCGCCGACGGTCTCACGTCCCGTCGGGTCTCAGTATATGCTCTCTAACGCCTGAGGACCCCATACGTTCTCTTGTGATCGTCTCCGATGGCGGTAGACTCATTGCAGGCCCTCGGGGCGGTTCGAGGTCAGGGACCTGTTCGGCGGGTTGTGGAAGAAGGGCGCGATATGAACAGACGTGACTTCCTGTGGAGCGGGCTGGCGGCCGTGCTGGGTGCGTGGAGCGGCCTGAAGGCGGCGGCGCGGCGGGGGCGGCTGAACATCGTCTGCTTCCTGTCGGACGACATGGGGCGCCTGGACACGCCGGTGTACGGCTCGAAGGACGTCAAGACGCCCACGATGGAGAAACTCGCGTCGCAGGGGATGACGTTCGATAACGCGTTTGTGGCCTCGCCCGCATGCGCGCCGAGCCGGGCGGCCCTGCTGACCGGCCTCATGCCCGCCCGCAACGGCGCCGAGGCCAATCACACGTACCCCAAACGCGGCACGCTGTACCTTACCAGCGTGCTGAAGAAGCTGGGGTACGAGATCGCGGCGTTCGGCAAGGTGGCGCACGGTCAGAACAAGCCGCTCTACTGTTTCGACCACTACCGCCCCAAGCGGATGGGGATCTCGGAAGAGGTTGCGGCGTACTTCAAGGCCCGCACGTCGGACAAGCCGTGCGTCCTGCTGATGGGCGACCGCCGCCCCCACGTGCCCTGGATCAAAGAGCCCACCTACGATCCCAAGACCGTGTCCCTCCCGCCGTACTTCGTAGACACCCCCGAGACGCGACGCCACCAGGCGCGGTACTACACCGACATCACCAACATGGACGCCGACATGGGGCGGTGCTTCGCGATCGCCAAGAAGCAGTTCGGCGAGAACTTCATCTTCGTCTTCACCAGCGACCACGGGGGTCAGTGGCCGTTCGGCAAGTGGAACCTGTACGACGCGGGCACGCGAACGCCGATGCTCGTCGTCTGGCCGGGCAAGGTCAAGGCCGGCACGCGAACCAAGGCGATGGTCAGTTGGATCGACCTCTTGCCGACGCTGATCGACGCCGCCGGCGGGACCGTGCCGCCCGGGCTGGACGGCAAGTCGTTCCTCGGCGTGCTCACGGGCAAGACGCCGACCCACCGCGACGCGATCTACACCACCCACAGCGGCGACGGGGTGATGAACGTCTACCCGATCCGCAGCGTGCGGACGGCGCGGTACAAGTACATCGTCAACCTGCGGCCCGACTGCTATCACTCGAACCACTCGGACATCCTGCGGAAGGACGGGGCGGGGGCGTATTGGCACTCCTGGGACGCCGCCGCCAAGACCGACCCCAAAGCCGCCGCCATCGTCAAACGCTACTTCGTCCGCCCCGCCGAGGAACTGTACGACCTGGACGCCGACCCCCTCGAGCAGACCAACCTCGCCGCCTCCCCCGCCCACAAGAAAGAGCTTCACAAACTCAAAGCCATGCTCGACAAGTGGATGACCGCCCAGGGCGACACCAGGAAGGTCTTCAACACCCCGTACCCCACCACCGGCCCCCGCCCGACACCCGAGATGGCCAAGCCCACCCGCAAGCGCGGCGGCAAGAAGGGCAAGAAGGCGTCCCGGGGGTAGCGTTGGGTGGCCAAGCCGACGTGGTAGGGCGTGCAACTTGCTTGCACGCGGGACGAACAGTCTATCCCTTCCGCGTGCAACGGAGTTGCACGCCCTACAGGACCGTCCTCCGTCTGCCACGTGGAATAAGGACTTATACGGATTTGAATTAGCAAATGCGCCCGCGCATAGAACACCAACTAGGTTTACGCCAATCCCTCATGCAAACGAGGAGGCTTGCACACACCGCGCGAGCGCATTTACTAACCACAATCCGTATTACGACGACTATCGACCCGCATCCGCCCGCCGCGCTGGACCGGAGCCGCCCCGGCGCCCCGGCCAGGACCCCTCAGGACGCACGAGGCTGCGGCCTAAGCGACGATCTCGCGGCCGAGGGGGGGAGAGGGCGTCTTCGGACGCGGCATGCGGCTACGGGGCGGCTATGGGCTTGGGCCGGACGATGCGAGAGACCGACCAATGCCCACGGGGTTGCCGTGCGGTCCGTCCCGCATTCCTGTTCCACGCGATCGGGGCGACGTGCGTCACGTTTCGCGGCGCGGAACTCGGGGACTCGGGGGGCGTTTGCTCATGACTGGCCGCTGAAGCTGCCAGTCCCAGGTTGTGCATCGGGGCGGGCTGTTGCCTCCGCATACGGTATCGCTCGGCCTCGGCACAGAACTGGGGCTGGCCACTTCAGTGGCCAGCAATGGACCGGTCGGGCACACCGGGGCGTGTCTTGAACTGCCACGGGCACAGACGGTATGATGGGCGGCGCGGCGGGTGTTTTTTTTGTTGAGGGCCGCAGGTTTCGCCGCGGCGTGTCGTTATCAGGGTGCAGAGGTGTGACATGACCGATCTGACGGATGCCGAACTGCTGGAGTACATCGCGGGTCACTGCTCGGACGAGCAGGCTGGGCGCGTGCGCGAGCTGATCGACGCATCTCCTGAAACTAAAAAGCGTTATGACGATCTGGCGGCTGTGTATGAGCTGCTGGGCCAGGCGGATATCGCGCCGCCGGCCCGCGACATCTGGCCGGGCGTGGCGCGTCGGCTGACCGAGCGTGAGGCCGGCGCCGGCGTGCGGTGGTGGGGGCGCGCTGCTGCGGCGGTGTTGATCGCCGCGCTGGCCGGCCACCTGGTTGGGCGGTACGGCGTGTCGAGAGTGCGGACAGACGGGACGCAGCAAACCGTTGCCGATGCGGAAGTTGTCGAGCAGTTGCGGCTGGATGTGTTCACGTCGGGGCCGATGGGCCCCTTTGGCGGCGGGGCGGATTCCTCGACGGACGACGAGAGGAGCAATTGATGAGATCACGCAAGCGAGAGATCGGCGTCATCGTGGCGGTCGTGCTGGCGGCGGTCGGTGCGTTCTGGGCGACGGTCAGCCACGGCCAGCCGCCGGGGCAGGCGGGGCGCGGGCCTGGCGGCGGCGAAGACAACCCGCTGGCCAGATGGCTGCGCCTGAGCGAGACCCAGGCCGAGAAGATCGAACAGGCCGATCCGAACTACACGCGCGACGTGCGCCAGTTGGAGCGAGAGGTACAGATCGAGCGGCTCAGGCTGGCCACGATGGTGGAGACGTCGGAGACCACCGACGAGGAGTTGACGGCCCAGTTCGAGAAGCTCGCCCAGGCGCACCTGGCGATTCACCGACGGACGGCGAAGTTCGTGCTGGCCGTTCGCCCGCACCTGAACGACCAGCAGCGCAGTCGGTTCCTTCACCTGCTGGGCAGGCAGCTTCGCGGCGGGGGGGGAGGACGGGGTTCGGGCCCGGGCATGGGCCATGACAGGCCCCGCGGCGGGCGCGAAGGCGAGCGACCTGACGGTCCCCCTCGTCATCCCGACGGACCGCGAGGCGGGCGCGAAGGCGGGCGACCTGACGGTCCCCCGCATCACCGCGGCCCGGGGCGCGGCAGACACGACGGCCCGCCTGCGGGAGGGCCGGGTGGTCCGCCCCGCGACGATCGCGACAGGCCCCCGCACGAGCAATAGCCGGTGCCGGCAGGGCCCGCCCGGGCCGCCGTTTCGGTGCGCCAAGAAGCGGCTTGTGAGCCCGTCGCCGCCCGGCGATAATCCGTGCCATGGTGTTCGACACGGACAGCCCGGAGGGTCTGCCCAGCGACGATGTCCTGATCCAGGCCGTCGCAGCCGGCGATCGCAACGCCCTGCGCGACCTGGTGCGCAGGCACCAGGAGGCCGTCCGCCGGACCGCGTGTCAGTTCCTGCGCGACCAGCACCTTGCCGACGACGTTTCCCAGGACGTCTTCCTGCGCGTCCACGCCGCCGCCGGACGCTACAAGGCGCAGGGACGGTTCGGAGGGTGGCTCCGCCGGATCACCGTCAACCTCTGCCGCGACCGCCTGCGCAAGATCAAGCGATCTCCCGTCTCGCTGCACGTGGTGGCCGACCCATCGGCCGATCCGCGACCGGACGGGCTGGTACAGCAGGAGACCATCCTGCGGATCCGCCGCGCCGTCGACGCACTGCCCGAGCGCCAGCGGACGGCCCTGCTGCTGCATCGCTACCAGGGCCTCAGCCACGACGACGTCGCCGAGGCCACCGGCTGGAGCCGTTCGGCCGTCGAGTCCCTCATCGTCCGCGCCTATGCCAAACTCCGCCAGGTACTCGCCGACCTCCGTTAGCCCGTCCCGCGGACCGGTTCGCTTTGCCCGACCGGCCGGATCGGATACAATCGCCCGGAAGCGAGATCTTCGTTCATGCAGCGACGTTACGGTCACAAGGGCAAGCGGATGGTGGAGACACGAGCACGAGATCGGCGGCGTGTGGCTGGGTTCGTTCTGACATTCATGTCGATGGTGGGCGCTGCCGGGCCGGCAGGGGCGATTGAACCGGTCAACCCCAAGCTTAGCCCCGCTGGCCGCAAGGTGCTGACGTACCTCGAGTCGGTCTACGGCAAGAAGACGCTCAGTGGATACAACGTCTACGTCCACACGCCCGACGACTACGAGCAGACGGGCAAGCAGGCGGGGGTCTGGGGGCGGGACATCCGCTGGCTGAGCAAGCCGGGCGAGGTCGCCCGACATGCCGCGCGCCACGGGTATATCCTGACGCTGCATTGGCATTGGCATTTTGACGGCGACTCGGCGTGGCAGGGCAAGCGGAAGAAGAAGGTCGACGTCGGGCGCCTCGTGACGCGAGGCACGCCCGAGCACGCGCAGATGATGAAGGAACTGTCCAAGGCCGCCGACACGCTGGGGGCGTTTGAAGACGCCGGCGTGCCGGTCCTGTGGCGCCCGCTGCACGAGATTGACGGCGGGTGGTTCTGGTGGACGGACAAGACCACGCCGGCCAACACGGCCAAGCTGTGGCGGATGATGTTCGACTACTTCACGGGCCAGCGGAAGCTGGACAACCTGATCTGGGTCTACAGTGCGGGAGTGGGCAAGACCAGGACGCTGGAGTATCGCAAGGGCTTCTACCCGGGCGCGAAGTACGTGGACATCTCGGGGATCGACGTGTACGGCGTGGACTTCCGCAAGGACGTCGAGCAGTACCGGGCGTACTACCGGATGATGGCGAAGGTCTCGCCGGGCAAGATGCTGGCCCTGGGCGAGTGCGACGCGATTCCCGATCCGGACAAGACCGGCGCGGGCAAGCTGCCGGTCTGGCTCTACGCCTTGCCCTGGTGGGGCGCGCCCAGCCGTCGCAGGCCCGCCGACTGGGCGACGCGGACGATGCGGCACGAGGCGGTGGTGACGCTCGACGAGATGCCGCCCCTGGGGCCCGGGCCGCTGGCGCCGCAGGTGGGCATCGTCGAGCCGCGCGACGACGGGTCGGCGTGGTTTGCCGACGCGCCGGCCGTCCTGAAGGCCTACGCCGTGGACCGCGACGGGAAGGTGAAGCGCGTGACGTTCCTGGCCGACGGCAAGCCGATCGGCACGGTCGAGCGCCCGCCGTACACGCTGAAGTGGACTGACGCGCCGGCCGGCTGCTACAGCATCACCGCACAGGCCGAGGACAACGCGGGGGCCAGGACGACGTCGAACACCGTCCGCGTGGGCGTGGGCATGGTCGACCTGGCGCGAGGCAAGCCGGTGAAGGCCTCCTCGGGCGAGACGGCTGCCGCAGCGGTGGATGGGGACTACTTCACGTCATGGTCAGCGGCCAAGAGCGACACGGCGTGGCTGTATGTGGACCTCGGCGCCGTGCGGACCATCGATCGCGTGAACCTGCTGTGGGGCTGGAAGATCCACCCCAGTGCCTTCACCATCGACATCGCCCGGGCCGATCCGGGCAAGCCCGCCGGTTGGACCACCGTGCACAAGACAACCGATCGCCCGTATCGGACGTGGGAAGCCACCGACCGCATCCGCTTCGCCGCCGCTGAAGCACGCTACGTCCGCGTCTCGGCGTCCAAACGGGCCGGCCGCCAGACCTGGGGCGGGTACAACCTGCTGGCCCTGGAAGTGCCCGCCCCCGCGCCGCGCAAGGTCGCCCGGGCGCGGCGGGCGCCGGGCAAAGACGCCAAACCCCGGGACGGCCAGTTCTACGCCTGTGACGACAGCGGCTTCGGCACGCTGTACTACAACGGCAAGCTGGACGTCCCTGCCGAGTCGGTCTACCTGAAGGTCTATGCCGGGCGACACCTCTACACGCAGGAGGTCAAGCCCCTCAGCGCCGACGGGCGATACGCCTTCACCGTCAAGCTCAAGCCGGGCCCGGTCAAGTACACCGTCGACTTCGGCACGCTGAAGGGCCAGTACGACGTCATCCGCCACACGGTGGCCAACATCGTCTGCGGCGAGGCCCGTATCATCGAGGGCCAATCCAACGCGCCGCCGGTCTCGCGCTGCGAGTGATGGGCGTCCAACCGGACGAAGGAGACAGTCGCGTGCCGCTCCGCTGCGGAGCACAGCGGAGCAACCCCGCGTCTTCTTCCACGAGGACATCCACGAACGGACTGAGAAAGAGAACGGGGCGGCCCGTCGATCGGACCGCCCCGTGTGGGGCGTTTGTGTTGCGGTTGCAGACCGAAATCAGGCGCGCCGTCGTCGTCGCAGGCCCAGCAGGCCGACGGCGACGATCGCCAGCGTGCCCGGCTCGGGGACCAGGATGGCATTGTCGATCCAGGCGTGGTTGTCGCCGTTGTGCGGATCGGTGAAGAAACTGATCGTGTATGACCCGGTAACGTTCGGCGTGAACTGCGTTGACTTCGTCTCGTAGTTGCCGTCCGTGCCGCTCGACGATGCATTGTCAAAGACCTTGATTGTCGCCGGGCCGGTCAGTTCCACATCGACGATAGCATTTCCGCTTGCGCCCCAGAGATCGAACGAGAAGTCGTACTGCGTTCCAGCAGAGAGAGCGATCCCGCTCTGCTGCAGCTTGTTGGCGCCTTCAAGATCCAACCGGGCATCGATGCGAAAGGCAAACGCTCCATCGGGGAATTCGTTGTCCGTGCCGTCGGTAACGTACCACAGGCGACTGCCGGTCTTCGTCCAGCCGGTCACCGACCAGGTGCCGCCCCACTCGTCGCTCCCGGCGTACGTATGGTCGCCCAGTTCACTGTTTGCCGCCTTTTGGCTCGCGTTGGGCGTGTGCGTGTGCACCTCGAAGCTGCCGTTCTGAATCATGTTCGCCTGGACCTGGCCGGCGGTGAGCATGACGAGCAGCCCCATCAGGGCAAGCCCCGCCATACGCGTGTTTCGTGACATTGACATGTTGTCTGCTCCTTTCGTGTCATGCGCGTCGTCGCCGGCGAACCAGCATAATCGCGCCGCCGAGTCCCAGCACCGCCAGCGTGCCCGGCTCGGGGACGACTTCCATCTGCGTGTCGAAGGCGCCGGTGAAGGCGAAGATGGAAGCCGCTTCGCCGCTGTCGTGTGCCTGGTCGGCGTCGGCGAACGTGTCTTCCTCGATGGTCAGGCCGACACCCGTGGTCGTTATCGTGCCGTGGCGAAGCCAGCCCCCGTCGTCGCCGACGCGCGTAGTCTTGCTGGCGACAACGATAGGCGCCGAACTCAGCGTCGTCCCGAACGGTACTGTCACCACGTTCCCGGTGATGACGGCGCCGGACTGGACGGCGACGTACTCGGCGCCGGCGATCGTGCCCGTGCCCGATTCGATGGCAATGTACCCGATCGTCTCGTCGCTGGTCACGTCGCCGGGGTCGCCTGCGGCTTCCGACAGTTCCAGCGCGATGCCGAAGTTGCTGGTGGTGATGTCCTTGACGGCCGCCGTCATCCACGGTGTGGCCGGTCCGCCCGGAGGCGGGTCGGTGGCGTCCTCGTTGACCATGGTCTGGATTTCGGCGATCACGATCGGCGTGGTGTCAAACGCGTTGGCAAACGCCTCTGTTGCATACGTGGCGCTGCCCTTCTCGACGGTCTGGGAGGTCTCGACGGTGTTGGCCTGGAGTTTCTGTCCGCCCGGGAGGACGACGTACCCGTCGCCGGTGGGCTCAACGGCCAGCCAGCCCACGTCATTCCGCGCTGCATGCTGACCGTCCTTGTTGGTGGGCTCGACCTGGGAGATCTCAAAGCCGGTGGTCGTGACGTTACGGATCCGCACGTCGGACGGATCGCCGCCGTTGGTCCACAGCGCCACCACGACCGGCGCCGTCGCGTACGTGCCGTTGAAGCTGATCGAGTGGAACGTTGTCTGGCCGTCGTTGGTCTTCGGCAGGTCGACCTCGCCGCCTTCTATCGTAATCGTTGCCGCCTGTCCGGCGGTGGCGATCAGACACACGATACCGACAGCCGCGAACGACACAGCGGCCTTGCGGTTCAAGAAATCACGCATTGTCCGACTCCTGCATGAGAATGTAACGGTCAAGGCGAGACCTCCGGCTCACGGATACCCTCGCCCGAATCAGGCTCTACCGGCGACTCACGCCGACACCGCCCCAAACTATACACCACTTGCCCCCCCCGTGTCCAGAAGAATCTTTCGGACAAACCCGCCGAAACGGGCGAAACGAGGACAGGCGCCGAAGACCGAGTCGGCTGCCGTCTCGACCCTTGCGCTCAGGCGCGCCGCCGCCGTCGCAGTCCCAGCAGGCCGACAGCGGCCAGGGCCAGCGTGGCCGGCTCGGGGATTGTGATCGCCTCGAAGCTGAAGGGGACGTTGTCAACGTCCGTCTTCCACCGCAGGCCGTTGCAGTTGGTGTCACCGCCTTCGTCGACGGTGAACGTTGCGGTATAGGTCGCCCCGAAGATATCAAACGTGCTCGATCCATCCATCGTCTCGACGCCCTGATTGCCAGCCACATTCGTCCAGGGCGAGGTGTATGTCGTGGCGGAGGAACTCCACGTGTAGCGGATGTCGCCGTTGGTCGGGCCGTGGCGAACCATCTCCATCTTGGGGATGCCGAAGTTCAAGTCCGTGACGACCTGGCCGGCCGGGACGGCCGTGACCGACGCGCTGACGTCCAACTTGATGATCTCTCCCTCGTTGACGGACGTATTGGACGACTGACCCAATCCTGTTCGGCACTCGTATTGCAGTGACGTTTGAAGGGTGATTTCGGGCG
>CAZVEV010000120.1:0-16031 GCA_964625865.1 uncultured Planctomycetaceae bacterium
AGAATCGAGATGTTCCCTCCGTACCGCGAGCAGCCATCGAGGAAGTCGGTGTAGAAGTGCGATGAATGGTAGGTGAAGCGCTTGATGAAAATGACCTTCGCGAAGTGGAGTTTCGGCCGTGAGGCAATATCCCTGTAACGGTAGGGAAGCTCTCCGCTCGCCTTGGCCCGTTCTTCCCGCGCGCCGTGATGGACCCGCTTGTCCAGCCTGAGCCTCTTCGTGTTCTCAAGAAGCCACACGGCGGACCGGCCCGGGGCGGGACGCCCCGGCCTGAACGGCGTGGGCTGCCTGTAGAACCTAGCCAGTGAATCGCCGGCTGCCCGTTCAGGCTGCTTGGCGGACTTGGCGGATCTGACGGCCTTGACCGCTTTTCGTTCCTCCTTCAGCAGCACGTCCGAGGCCCATGCGTCCCGGGCGAACAGCAGGCAGACGGTCGCAACCGCCACCCAAAGCGCTGTCCATCGTTCTGTGCGTCTGTTCATGGTGACTATCTTCCCCTCTCGTGTTTCACGCTGCTACCAGATGGACTTCAGCTCGTGCCCTCGAAGCGTGGTGAAGAAGACCGTCCCGCCGACGGCCTCGATGCTGATGGTCTTAGACTTCGGCTTGATCATCTTCGGCGAGTAATACACTCCGTGCTCGCCGAAGTAGACATCGAGCGAGGTATTGTCGACGAGCAAGCGCAGCGACAGCTTGCGCGTGTGGGGGATCTTCATCCGGCCCAGCTTGAGGCCATCCTTGGAAGCCGCGACAGTCAGCTTGACCCCGCGGAGGTCCAGCACGAGCCGGTCGGCCCGGGACAGGTCGGCTTCAAGCTCGATGTCGTAGAGGCCGCCCCGCAGACCGGCCAGCGGATTGGCCGCTCCGGGGGCGAGCTTCGTGCCGTCGAGAGTCAGCGTACGGGTGCGGAGCTTGGCGAGTTCCTTGACGGGCATTTTGCACACGCGCAGGCCCAGCGGCGTGGTGCGCAGCGTCAGTTCGGTGGGCGTCGAGAGCTGGCCTCTGCGTCCGCCTTGCCAGCCAATCTGGATGCGCCGAGGCTGGCCGTCCGGGCCGGGCGGAGTGTTGTTGAATGTCTGGGCCGCGTAGCAGCGGCCGTCGTGGTACATCGCGAGCTTCTGCTTCGTCTGCGGCTTGAAGGTCTTGCCGTCGAACGCACCGATATGGTAGTGCCCGCTTCCGCCATACATGATCCACTTGATCTTCCTCGGCTTGCCACTTGCCGTGGCGGAGCCGTCAGGCGAAGGCGGGTCGACGGCCAGCGGGAACAGCTCGGGGCACTCGTGGAAGCCGGGAATGCTGCCATGCCTGTGCCAGTCGCACAGGTTCTTCGAGGTATAGATGTTGAGCCCGCCGCCCTCGAACAGGACCATCACCCAGTGGCCGTCTTTGGCGCGGGGGTCGCGGCCTTTGGTGGGGGAGAACCAGAAGACTTTCGGGTCGCGGGCGTTGTCGGAGCCCCGAGCCAGCACCTGCGACTTGCCGAGTACCGGAGTGCCCTTGAACTTCGTGAACGTCCGGCCGCCGTCCGTGCTGTAGGCAATGCCCTGCACCTGAATCTTGTCCCGCCCCCCCAGCCCGCGCGAGCCGGTATAGGCCGCTATCCCGGGGGGGATGCCCCCCTTCTGCCCGCCGGCGGGGTTCACCGCGGCCACGGCCGCCGAGCCGGAGTGCATCGAGCCCATCTCATCGTGCCACAGCCCGACCGGCCGCTCCTCCCAATGCACAAGATCACGGCTGGTGTAGTGTGCCCACGAGCAGGCGGTGACGTTGTAGTTGAATTGGTGAAAGACGTGATAGACGCCCTTGACGTGGACCAGCCCGTTGGGGTCGTTGAGCAGGCCGATGCGATTGTGGATGTGGAACGCCGGCTTGTCGCCCGAGGCCTTGCGCCCCGGGATCTCGCGCTGCATCAGCAGCTTGACCGACGGCCGTGACGGGTCGTGGCCGGTGTAGCTGTGGAACGAAACCTTCAACGGCTTGCCCTGGAAACCGGTGAGATCGTAGACGGGGAGATAGCCGACCACGGGGATCAAGCCGAAGGCCAGCGGCAGAGCGACTTTCAGCAACTCCCGGCCGTCGATCTCGACCGTGACGGCCTGCAGCGGCGTACCCGCCAAGGCGCCGACCGGCAGCAGCAGGAAGTCGCCGTCGATGGTCGCTTCCCAGCGGTCCGGCACCCAGTGCACCGCTTCGGTCACAAGCTTGGCATCGGCCGACGGCCGGTGGTCGGTGGCGACGACCTTCACCGCCGAGAAGTAGCCGTTCGAATGATCGTCGCGGACCTCGATCGTCGCCCGCTTGCCCCGCAGGGCCCGCAGGTCAAACCAGTATTCCGCGGGAACGGGAAGCCGGAACAGCTTCACGGGCGCCGGGGGCGACCCGGGGCTGGCGTCGAAGCCGAGGAACCCACAACCCCGCTCGGGAGAACACGACCGCGCGTCCTTGCCATCCACCACCAGAACGACCGCGCATCGGGCAGGATGGAAGACGCCCCCGCAGACGACCCGCAGGTAGTCGTGATTGATGACGAACTCCGGCGAGATCATCCTGCCGCGCTGGTATCGCCGCTGGTTCCGCGGCGCCACGGCCGCCCGTTGACGGTACCTCGGTTCCGGCTCGTGCGTTCCGAAGGCGTAGCCGGTCACGTCCCAGTCCTTCGGCGGGCGCGTCTTCATATTGAAATCCAGGAGGACTTTGTTCCCCGCATCGGCGGGCCAGATGGAACGGAGCTTGCTCACTCGCAGGGAACGGATCTTCGCGTTGCCGCCTTTGGCATAGAGTTCCAGACGGGTCTCCCGGTTCTTCGGCACGAAGCAACAGGGCAGGGCGACTTCGCCGTCATTGACAAAGGTCTCCACGGAAGTGCGGTCTACCAGAATGCGCAGTCTGATTCTGCCCTGCTTGGCCGAGACTTTCGCCACAGCGCCGAGACTGGTGACCTTGCCGTCCGCGTAGGTGACGGATGTCTCGTGAAGCCGGAGGCCGAACTCGGCGGCCTTGCCGATCTCGACGTCCATTGCGATGTCGAATAGATCGCCGGAGAGTCTGGAAAGCGGGTTGTGGCCGGGCTTGAGGACGTGGTCCTTCAGCGTGAACGAACTGGTATACAGGCGTTTGATTCCTTCGATCGGGACCATGTGCAGTCGCAAGCCGGCGGGCGTTGTCCTGAGCGTCAGTTCGCAAGGAAAGCTCTGCTGCTGATTGAACGGCATACCCGGGTACTTCCCGCCGTTCATCCAGCCGATCTGCACGCGCTTGTTCTGGGGGGTCTCCCAGGACTGGGCGGCATGGAAGTTCCTGCCGAACTCGCAGCGGAGTTCCTTCGTCTCCGGCTTGAACGCCTTGCCGTCGAACTCGCCGATCCAGTACGAGAAGCGACCGTCGTGCAAGACCCACTTCAGCTTCTTCCTATCGCCGTCGACGGGCAACTGGAACATGTCGGGGCATTCGTGAAATCCGCTCAGCACAGCGACGGACGTCGGCATCCATTTCTTCAGATCATCCGAGTTGAAGAAGTGCGCCTGGCCCCGCTTGACGTAGAGAACCATGACCCACTTCTTCGTCGGTTCGTGCCAGAACACCATGGGGTCCCTGTTGTGGTCGGCGATCTTCTTCAGCACCGGGTTGCCGTCGTACTTCTTCCAGGTTCTTCCGCGATCGGTACTGTAGACCAGGCTCTGTCCCCAGGAGCCCGCCGAGGTGTAGGCCAGCACCAGCGGGGGATGGTCGCTGGTCTTGAAGCCCGTCGTGTTGTGCCAGTCCACGACGCCCGAGCCCGACCAGCAGGCGCCCCACTTGTCCGGATAGACCGCGACCGGCATGTGCCGCCAATGGATCAGGTCGTTGCTGACGGCGTGTGACCAGTGCGACTGTTCGCCATCAAGCTTGCCGCCGGGAAACCGGGTCGACTTGACATTGTGGTCGTTGAAGAGATGGTATTCGCCGTCGTAGTAGATCAGCCCGATCGGATCGTTGATCCAGCCTTTGGCTGTCGTGTAATGGAACTGCGGCCGGTATCGTTCCGCGAATTCTCGCGGCCGCCCGATATCGGCCTGGGCCAGCGCAATCGAGCCGCAGCACGCGTAGGCAGCGATGGTCATGGCGGTCTTCATCATCCGATCCTTAACACGGTGAGGGCGACCGGTTGGGGCGATACCATTCCTCTTCTGGACAACTGCCTATTCCTTTCGGCGGACGACTACGGTGTAACATACTCTTTGCGGTCAGGCTCGAGCTTGTCCACGGGACGGCCGCGCACGATCTTGCCTTTGTACTCGCGAAGGAGTTCCTTCGTGTCTTTGCTGAGGCAGCCGGTGCCGAAGCTGACGTTCTTCCACTTCGCGGCGGCCGCCACATCCGGCATGAGGATCCCGCCCCGATGCAAGTCGTCAAAACGGACATTGGCGATGTTGGTGTCATTGCCCACCCAGATCGTGATCTTGGGCAGCAGTTTGGCGAAGGTCCGGTTGAAGGCGTCGGTCTTGTTGACGCCGCGGCCGCCTCCGCCGGCGCCGATGCGCTGCCAGCCGATAACCAGCCGTGCGTCGGCGCCCTTGGCCGAATGAGCGATCAGTGTGCCCGAGAAACTGCCGCTGAATCTCCCATAGTCGTACGCGTTCCCGCGCCGGCTCTTCTTCTGGTCGGGGAAGGTCAGGTTCATCCAGTTGCTGTAGCCCAGGCCCAGGCGTGCGTCCCGCTTGACCGGCCGGTCCGGCAGGCCCGCGCTGATCGAGCCGCCCAACATCCTGCAGCAGCTTCCGAACTGGTTGACCGTCTTGCCGGCCATCGCTCCGTCCATCAGGGCGACGGCGGCGCCTTTGGCGATGCTCACCATGGCCGCGCCCCCGCAGAGGAAGCGGCTGTCGCGCCCCACGACAAGCGTGCCGGCCATGATGTGGACCTCGTCCCGGCTGCTGCTGTAGCCGCGGAACTCGGTGGTGGCCCCCGGCTTGTCATGGCGGAAGAAGTGGCACACGCTCGGAGTCCGATTCCTGCGCCAGGACCAGGGGTTGGGCCTTTTCGGGTTGTCCGGATCGAATGAGACGATGCCGCCCGAGTCGTGGAGTTTCTTCAGGGCACCATCGGCGGGCCAGTCGTTCCGAAAGAACGTGTCCCGCCCTCCGACCAGTTGCAGCGTCCTATAGACGTAGAGGCACCCTCCGGGGCGGATCCACACATTGCCGAAGACGGCCAGAGCGCCCCCTCCCCCCGGCTCGAATGTGGCATTCCGTCCCACCGTCAGATGCCGGCACACGCGGTGCTTGGCGCCCTTGAAGACGACCTTGTACGGCTTGTCGGCGTCGGGCAGGATGATGTCCGTGTCCATGTCCGGCATGGCATCGGCCGGCTTGCCCGTGGCCGCGTCGATCCAACTGCCCGCGTTCAAAGGATCGGGCCGCGGGGCGCTCCTGCTGAAGCTCTTGCCCGCGTGCGGCCAGATCAGCACCCGACCTTTGGCCCATTTCTGTTTCAGGAAGTACTCATCGCCCACCAGGTCCGGCCAGGCCTCCTTGTTCCCGAACTGCGGATTATCCGCGGTCGGTTTCGATGTGATCGCGCCGACGTCCAGTGCGCTCGCCGGCAAGGCGAAGCCGAGAACTGCGATCACAACAAACAGCATCTTATTCACGTCTGCACTCCTATCGACCGGGAAACTCTCGGCCAAGGGACCGGAAGAACCGCTTGCGTTCTTCGAGCACCCACTTGTCCGCGCCGCCCATCTCGAGTGTCGGGCGCCAGCCTCGGGTGTTCTCGTTGGGAAGACGGATGATTGCCGCGTCGACAAGCCGGGCCATCTTCGTGTACCGGGGGTCGTTTCGGTCTCGGTACCCGCGGAACTGCCCCCATCCGCCCTTGTCTGCGGGAAGCGGCGCCAGCAGGACGCGGCTCTGGTCGGGCTGGGCGGGGTTGACCAGGGCGCGGTCCGGCGCCTTGGCGAACTTCGCGCCGAACCATGTCCCGGCCAGAGCACGCAGCGCGTCCATCTTCTTCGCATCGAGCTTGCGTTTCTCGATCTTGTTCGGGAACAGGTCGCCGCAGCCCTGGCAGTTCAGGTCCATCCATTCGATGACCTGCAGGACGCTCTGGCGGTCGACCTTCAGGTCCTTGTGGGCCGCGGAGAACTCCTTGCCGGCCAGTGCTTCGTTCCCCACGAGCATGTGGGCGACCTTGTTGGAATAGGCGAAGAACCGTCGCGGTATCGAGACGTTCCTGTCGCGCCGGTTCTTGTCCCGCCCGGACATGTAGGGCTTGTAGCCGACGTGGTGATCGCCCCGACGGACGATCGCCATCATCCCTTCGGTGAACAGGTCGCGATCTTTCAGGAAGCCGTGCAGGCCCTTGGGAATGGTGGCGCCGTCGCCGATGAAGTCGATCTTACCGGCCTTCTTCTCGAGGCCGTGACAGCGGATACAGTAACGGTCGAGGACCGGCTGCACGGAGCGATGGAAGCTGTTGCCCCCCGCATAGCTCGGCCCGGCGGGGGGAGCCAGTTCGCGGGGGCTGCGGCGGGTCGACCGCCCCAACTCCGTGGTCCGGGGGGCCGACTCGGGAGACTCGTGGCAACCGACGCAACTGCGGTTCTCGCCCGGCTGGAGGTACTGAAAGGTCTTCTCGGTGAGAATCGCCATCCCGTTGGCGTCGAGCGTCTGGAGGAAGAACGACGTGTTGGCCGGGACCTTGAAGAACGCGCTGCCGTCGGCCTCCACCGGCACGGTCCCGAGGATGCGTTTGGGCAGAACCGAGTAGTTGGTCGAACTGAGCCCGGTCGGCATGGCGCGCGGCTGGTTGCCCAGCGCGATTACCCGGATCGCCTCGATCATTCCTGGCTTGATGACGCCGTCGGGATCGTTCTCCTTGCGCGTCACGTAGACGTTCTGAACGAACAGGGTGCCGTATTCCTGCCCCGGCACCAGTCGTGTGGGCAGGACGGGGGGCCTTTTCCTCTTGAGCAACGGGATCGGCGAGACCGAGGCCACGTCGGGGTCTTCGTAGATGAACTCCCGCCCGCCGAACGAGTCGATCAGGTAGACCGCCCGATTGTTCGCCGGCGGCGTCACGGCAGACTGCGGATGCACCCGGTGATTGGCGCGCGAGACGAGGAACAGGTCCTCATTGATCGGGTAGGGATGGCTGTAATGCGGCTTGGGCCAGCCGCGCGACTCGCTGTACGGCGTCTCGGGCGTGATGCGCGTGACGGGTTCCTCGCCGTTCTCGCCGACGGCCGGGTCGAGAAGGATCACCGTGCCCGTATTGTAGCTGTGGTGCCCCTGGGCGATGGCGACGACCTTGTTGGAGTTCGGCACGGGCGCCGCCTCGACGACCATCATCGGATGCAGCGTGTCGGCGCCGTAGAAGTTCGAGATCGACGTTCCGTCAGGGTGGCACCACCAGAGCATGTGGAAGTACATCTCGTGGCGGAAGGTGTATTCCCACCGGGTGAACACGATCCGCCCGTCATTGAGGACGGCCGGTTCATACTCGTTCTCATTGTTGAAGGAGACCTGGCGGATGTTGTTCTTGCCAGGGGTCATTCGATACAGCACCCAGGCGGGATTGTACCGCCCGCCATGGCAGCGACCGTAGGACTGGCAGCGCGTGGAGATGAACATGATATCGCCGTCGGGCAGGTAGCAGGAGTCGTTGTCCTCGATCAGTGCCGTCGCCCGCCGGCCGCTGGTGGCCAGCGGGTCGTCCTTCGTGCCCGTCAGTTGTCTCACCCACGAGCCGTCCACGGCCGCCTCGTAGAGGAAGTAGCGCAGGTTCCTGGGGTCCTTGCTGTAGGTGTGGTCGCAGAACGCGAACAGGACCTTGTCGGCGTCGTAGTGCAGGTCGGGGTTGCGGTAGGCCCCGTCGGGCAGGGCGTCCTTGGGCAGCATGGGCTTGGCCTGAACGCTCGTCTTCCAGTCCGAGAGAATCGTCAGCCCGGGCCCGACCCGCGAATGCCTTCCGACGTGCTGATCGCCGTTGTGACTGTACATCGTCGGGGCGTTCCGGTTGATCAGGATCCGCTTGAACTGGAGGTCCGGGTGGCGCAGAAGGACGCTTCGCCGCAGATGCCGCACTTCGAGGTAGAAGGCCACGTACTGGTCGGCCGGCAGTGTCGGCGCACCTGGCTTGCCGCCTTTCCGCACGGCGGGGCCCCAGCGTGCTTTCAGCTTCTCCAGCGCAGGGCCTTCCCGGTCAACGTTCACGCCGCTGCGGCGGACGTACCGGAACGTCTTGTCGGCAATGTCGAGCCACTTGTGGATCTCTTCCGAGGTGACGTACTTGGCGTACTTGACGCGCGGGTCAGTCTTTCGGCCGGCCAGGTGCGGCGGCAGGGGCGGGGGAAAGCGTCGTCGCGGGCAGGACGGCGTGCCCATATTATGCACGGACGACTGCGTCGCGAACTTGCCCCGCGCGACGTTGGTCTTCTCGTCGCCCTTGGCGTAGACTTCGACCTCGGCCAGGTGGAAGAACTCGCCGCCTTTCTTCGCCAGTTGCAGACGGACCCACCTCGCCTTCTTCCCCGCGAACGTCACCGACAGCGGCCTGGTGCCGGCCTTCCCGCCGGCGAACGGCTTGCCGGCGTTGTCGTAGACCTCCTCCCACGTTTCGTGATCGGTCGAGAACAGGATCTTGAGCCCGTAGGTGCGCTGGGGGAAGAGCGTGCCGTTGTACACGTCAATCCGGGCGATCTCCACGTCGTCGGCGAGATTGACCTCCCACCACGGGCTGCGCTGCCTGCGCGTGTGAAACGCGAACCGCTCGTGCCGAACCCCGTCCACCGCACCGTAGGCGTCCTGCGTCGGGTGGATGCGCGTCGTGTAGAGCAGCCGCTCTTCCGGGCTGAGTGTGCGAAGCCAATGCTCTTCGAGTTCGGCCTTGTACCCTGCGCCGGCCGCGACGCTGGCCATGCCACCTATGGCGACGATCGGGCCAAGCGTCCACCAGAGAACGTGTCTCGTCATGTGTGCCATTCGTAGTCTGCTGTGAGCCGTAATGCTGATGCGGCGGGAGGTTCGTACGCGTGCGGCCGCAAGCCGCGCGCTGCTTCTGTTCATCGTTCGCTCATGTTCTCGTTCATAGAGCATACCGTCGACCGGACCACCAGGCCAGCCGCCGGGGCGGCTACGCGTAGCCGGTCAGCGTGAGCAGTTCCTTGAGATACTTCCGCCCGACTCCGCGCGGTGTGGTTGCGTGCTTCTTGCACAGCGCCGCCGCGTAGCCGGTGGCGACGCCCATCTGGCCGAGCGTGCGCATGTTCCGCGGACCGCCCAGGCCCACGTGCGAGCAACTGAAGCACCGGCCCGCCATCATCAGGTTGACGATGTTGCGGGAGTAGAGGCACCGGAATGGAATGTAGTAGTCGCCGCGCGTCGGATGGAACATGGCCTTGGAGAGGAAGTCCTGCTTCCATCCGGTCAGGACCCGCTGGTAATGCAGGTCGATGGCACGGCATTCGACCACCACCGCGTCGGGGAACTTCCGGCGCTGGAGCATGTCGGCCTGGGTGTAGATGTAGTCGCCCATCAAGCGCCGCGACTCGCGTTTGCCGGCCATGTAGGCCACCCACTTCAGCGCCACGTTGGCGTGCTTGGGGTTCTTCTTGGCGTTGGCGAACGAACCGTAGATGGCCCGCAGCATGTGATCGCGGATCTTCTCGGCGTCCCGGATCTGGTGCACCTCCTGGGCCGAGTACTCCCAATACCACTCGCCCTTGACGGCGGCGTGTTTCTTGGCCACGGGCATGGCCCACGGCACGTCGGGAAAGCCGGAAGGCTTGTCCGTCCGCTCGGAGTTCCACAACACGCTGGTGCCCAGCACGCGGTTGTCCGGCTTGGCCGGGCTCCACAGATCCCCATGCTTCGGCCAGGCCTCATTGAACTCGGTGCGGGCTTCCCGGCCGTAGCGATGGTCCGCCCCCGCCCAGTAGCCCAGCCAGGCGTCACCGGTTGCGTCGATGAACACCGGCGCCCGGAAGCGGCGGATGGTCCCCGTCGTTACCTCGCGGGCCTCCACGCTGACAATGCGGCCGCCCTCCTTGCCCAGACCGATCGCCATGTGTCCGACGAACAGATCCACGCCGGATGCCGCCATCGTCGCCTCGCGCTTGCGCTGGTCCTTCTTCGCGTCGGCGTGGCCGTTGGGGTAGTGCTTCGTGTCGAGGGTCTTCAGCAGCTTCTCGCATTTGCCGTGGATACCCAGCGTGTGGACGCGGACCTCCTCGCTGGCGTTGCCGCCGAACAGCAGCCGGTCCTGGATCAGTGCGACCTTGAGCCCCTGTTCCCTGGCCACCAATGCCGCAGCGCATCCTGCGATCCCGCCGCCCACAACCACCAGGTCGAACGCCTGCTGGGGGATCTTCTTCCCGGCCCGCCCGGCGAGGCGGTCCTTCCAGGCCGCCAGTTTCACCAGGTCGTCGTTCGGCAGCTTGGGGGAGGCCTCCTGAGAGAAGTAGACCGCGTCGCACCGGCCGTCGAAGCCGGTCAGGTCCTGCAATTCCACCCTGACCTTGCCGGCCGGCAGGTCCACGCCCCCCCCCTCTTGCCAGGCCCAGCCCGCCTCCGTGCCGAAGACCGTCTTCAGCGGCGTGCCGTTCACCACGACACGGAACCGGCCGGGCGCGTCCCAGTCGCCCGGGCACCAGTCGCGCGTACGGACGTGCACGTGCCACCTGCCCGCCTTGGGGATCTGCACTGTCGTTCGGGCGTTGGCCACCGGCTTGCCCATGCCGTGTGCAAGCAGATAGCAGCCACCCATCTGCTGGTAGTGCTGCGTGTCCAGCTTCCACCCGCCCCGGCCGGAAAAGGACGCCGCCTCGACCAGAACGCCCGAGCTCGCCCGGGTGACCGTCTCCCTGCCCGCGGCGTAGGGCAATGGACTCGAAGCCGTCAGCCCCACCCCCCCCACAACGCGGAGAAACGTTCTTCTGCTTGTGCTCATGTGTGTCTCCGTAGCGGTGCACAGCGGCCCGGCTTCGCGGCCTGCCCTGCCGACACCCCGGCCGCCGGGGCCATCTTCCATGTCACCCCGCCACAGTGCGGGACTGTCTGCGCTTACGCCGAATCACAAATAATAGCAAAGTGCAAACGACTTCTTGCGTCATCAACACGAGTATTATATCCTACTTAATTAAGAGACGACAATAGCAGATCGTCAACTGGAAATGGCTTAATGTAAACACGAGGCGTATTTCGAGGCCCCGCCCCATGAGACCCGAGCATTACTTCGACATTCTGGAGCAGAGCGAAGCTTTCGTGCCCTTGGAGGCCCGCTCCGAGGGGTTCGCCGTGTGGCGCGTGGCCCGGGAACGCTGGGGACCGACAACCCGGTCGCACGAACCGCACGTGGACACGCTGTTCTGCGGGCTGGTGCTGTCGGGACAGTTGCGTCTGGGCCACACGGCCGTCGGCGTGTGCGAGGTACGCCCGGGCGAGATGGTGCTGGCCGGCGCGGGCGGGTGTCGCAGTTTCGCCGCGGGCGCCTCCGAGGGCGTCGAGATCGCGATGTGGGTGGCCCTGGCCGGGGTGGCCACGGACATGGCCCGCGCGATGTTCCCGCCCTTGCCGGTCACCTTTCCCCTGCGGCAGGTCGGGGCGATGGAGTCGCTCTTCGGGCAGTTGCTCGACGAGGCCGCCGACGGCGGGCCGGATTCGGGCCGCGTCTGCGCGTGCCTGGCCGAGGCGGTCCTGCTGCAGGCCGCCCGGGCGTGTCGCGAACACATGGGCCGACGCAGCCGGCGCGAGGAGCAGTTCCTCCGCGTCCGCCGCTACGTGCTGGATCACCTGGCCGAGCCGCTGACCGTGGCCGGGGTGGCCCGGGAGATGGGGATCAGCCGCGTGTATCTGCACCGGCTGTTCCGGGAGTACGAAGGCCAGCCCCCCCAGATCTGGATCCAGCGCCACCGCATGTCGCACGCCGCGTCGATGCTTCAGGAGGGAGGGCGAACTGTGCAGGATGTGGCCTTCGCCCTGGGCTGGGATGATCCCTACGCGTTCAGCCGCTCCTTCAAACACGTCATGGGCGTCCCGCCGTCGCGGATGTTCCGCGGCGCCCGCACGCGTCAAGCCACGCCAGACACTCCCGAAACACAGGACAGCCGGAAAGGACGATCTCCGTGAGTACGTTACCTGGTTGCCCCGGGCCGACGTGCCCGCTGTCCGTAGGCCAACCCGAGACCATCATCTCGCACGAGCGGATGCGGGAGGTGGACATCCGAGGCATCGACGGCAGCCTCTATGCCGTCGGTCACAACGGGCAACATCGATGGTTCTGCACAAACCTGGTCCACGTCGTGTGCGGCCAGGGCCCGCCGGAAGATCCGTTCCGGCGGATCCTCGCCAAGTCAGAGTTGCAGGGCCTTCCGGACGCCTACACCGACACGCGATACGGATTCGCAACGGACCACCGCTGGGGCGACGGGCCCACGATCGCGAATGTCTACCTGGACCGAGACAGCAGCCGTCTCCTGGGCTTCATCCACACGGAGTGGACCCTGCAGGCCAGGGACGGAGTGTACTTCCGCCTGGGGCTGGCGATCTCCAAAGACGGCGGCGAGTCGTTCCAGTGGTGCGGGCACATCATCGAGCCGGAACTGTCGTACCGGACCTGGCACGACCACTGGCGCACCGGGAGCCTGGGCGACCGTCACGCCTTCGGCAACATCGGACTGGCCAACTACGCGATCAAGGACGGGTACTTCTACCTGTACTACACGGATACGAAAGACAGCCGCGACACCTTCTCACAAGGCATGGCCGTTGCGAGGGCGAAGGTAGCCGATGTCCTCGCGGCCGCGGAGAATCGGCAGACCACGCTCTGGACGAAGTACCATGACGGCACGTGGAGCGAGAGCGGCATGGGGGGCAGGTTCACGGCGTTGAACATCGAGCCCAAGGGCTACCTGCACGGCGACGCGGCCTACAACAGCTATCTGGGCAAGTACGTGCTCGTAACCCGGCACGGCAAGCACACCGGGCCGGACGGCCGCCGCCTGGACACCGGTTCGGTCCTGATCGCCTTCTCCGAAGACGGCATTGCCTGGAGCGACTGGCAGACGGTCCACGCGGACAACCACCTGCACGACTACCCGTCCATCGTCAGCACCGGTGACGACAACGAAGTCACAGGCAAGTCCTTCTGGGTGTACTACAAGTATTGCTTCAACGACGTCCTTCCGGACTGGGACTGGTACACCAACCGCTGGGACAGAGTGCTCGTGACGCTGGACTGAGCCGCCGGGCCGTACTTCGCATCGATTCAGACCGTTTGACTTCAGAAAGGGACGTTCACAATGAAACATCTACCTGCTGCATTCGTGATCGCTATCGCCCTCCAGACGACCGCCGTTTGGGCCCAGTACGACCCACATCCGAAGAACGTGACGTACAACGAGAGCTTCCGCGGACAGTTCCACTTCAGCCCCAAGTCCGAGTGGATGAACGACATCAACGCGCTGATGTACCATGACGGCAAGTACCACATGATCTATCAGTGGGGCAAGAAGATCCGTCACGGCGGATACGCCACGAGCAAGGACCTGCTGGCCGGCGTGAAGTCAAAGACCTTCGACCTGACGGCCGTTTTCGACCTGAAGGAAACCCTTGCAACTGAGATTGCTTTCCGAATCGCCAACGTGCCGCTCCAGTACGACATCAAGGCGCAGATGTTCCACGGCATGCGAGCGCACAAACATAGGTTCGTCCCGATCCCGAACAAGCCCAAAGCACTCAAGCCGGACGCAAACGGCCTCTTGAAGATACGCATGCTCGTGGACTGGTCTCAGCTCGAGGTCTTCTCGGCCGGCGGGGTCTTCTCGTATTCAGCGAATCTGCCCTTCACGCCGAAGGATTCCAGCCTCGGACTGACAGCCGCCGGCGGCGGCGTGAAGCTCGTCTCGATGACGATGAACGAAGTGGGACGAACCTGGCCGAAGGCAAGCGAGTAATCACAGTTCATCCCTCTCACTGGAACGTTCTGACTGATGCACTGCTTTCCGTTGAGGGTGAGGTAGACTGTTTCTCGGTCGACCAACCGTCACCGCGCGCAGGACAGGGCTCATGCCGGCCCGGCCGGCGAGGCGATCCTTCCAGTCGGACAGGGCGATCAGGTCGTCGTTGGGCAATCGTGGGGAGGCGTCCCTGGAGAAACAGACCGCATCGCAGCGCCCGTCGAAGCCGGTCAGGTCCTGCAGCGCGACCGTCACGTTTCCGGCGGGCAGATTCATGGCCCCGCGGCCCTGCCTCACCCACCCCCGGCGCCGCCCACAACACGAACAAACGTTCTCCTGTTCATGCTCATGTGCGTCTCTCCGCGTGAAGTGCACAATGCGCTTCATCGTGTACGGCGCGGGGCCGAACCACAGTGTCAGACGTACCAACCGGGTCGCGGCTTGCGGGTCATCAGCGTGTTGGCCGCGTCACTGTTGGTGAATCTGTGGGTCTTGGCGTCGTACAGTAGCTTGCCCTTGACGCGGGCGGCGATGTTGGCCATCAACGCCACTGCCGTCAGCTTGCCGCCATAACCGAAGTGCGACAGCGGAGCGTTGTAGGCGATCTCGCCTTTGGCGGCCATCAGGAACTCCTTCTCGTGCCCGCGCGACTTCGGCGCCGAGGACTTGGGCCTGCCGAACGATTTGGCCCTGGCTTCGGGGATGAGGCGGGCGGAGTTGTTGTGCGAGCCCTGCACCCAGACCGTCCCCTTCGTGCCCACCAGATAGGACCCGGCCGAGCCGATCTTGCGCTGCTCTTCCAGTTCTTTGGGCCGGGGGGGCTTGTTCACGCCGTCATACCAATACGCGTCGAAGGCGGGCCGACTCCCATCAGCAGGGAACTCCCACTTGACGGTCTTGCCCTTGGGATACGTATCGATGGCCGGGCCTGTCTGGGCGATGCACTCGACGCTGGTCGGGAACCCAGGCTCCATGATCTTGTAGAATGCGTTCATGAGGTGACAGCACCAGTCGCCCAGCCCTCCGTTGCCGAAGTCGATCCACCCACGCCATTTTGCCGGGTGATAGATGCGGTTCTTGTACGGCCGCACCGGAGCCGGGCCAAGCCACAGGTCCCAGTTCAGCGTCTTCGGCACGGGATCTTCGCCCGGGGGCGTGCGGATGCCGTCGGTGAACCACCCGCCATGCGTACCGGTCCACGTGTGGACCTCCTTGACGTCGCCAATCGCGCCGGCCTTGACGTAGTCGTACGCGACGCGCCAGCCGTGACCGCCCATCATCTGGTTGCCCATCTGCGTAGCGACCTTGTGCTTCTCGGTCTCAGCGATCAGGTGCAGGGCCTCGAACATCGACCAGGTGAGGGGCTTCTCGCAGTAGACCGCCTTGCCGGCGCGAATCGCTCGAATCGCCGCCGGGTAGTGCTGGTGGTCCGGCGTGGAGATGATCACCGCGTCAAAGTCCTTGGGCTTCTCGAACAGCTCGCGGTAGTCCTGGTAGACCGCAGCTTTGGGCCAGAGCTTCTGGGCATGGCGCATCTTGTTGGTGTCCACGTCGCACAGCGCGGTGATCTCGTCGTTTCTCGCCATGGACAGGGCATGGCCGCCGCGCCCGCTCACACCGATGATGGCAATGCGGAGTTTGCGGGCCTCGGCGCCGCGGACGACATACGGCATCGCAAGGGCTGTACCGGTCGCAAGGGCGGTGGTCTTCAGAAAACCGCGGCGGCTAACATGTGCAGTCATCATGTCTCTCCTGATGTTAAGGTCACATCTATCCGGCCAGTGCGGTCACAGAATAGGGAGTATTGCCGCCAACTCCAATCATGTAAACACCGCCCGGCGAGAAAGTCTCGTGCTTTCTAGTCTGGATGATAGCCTTTCCCTGTCAGGGAGCCATGGCAATCGGTTATCCTGAAATGTCATAATGTATACACAAGAGGTCTCCCGGCCCGCCGCCGCGCTTGCAGGCGATCGCGCCGGGCCGAGAACTTGAGGCCGGAAGATCCGCGGAGTCCTTCTGTAACTCGCCTGCGGATTGCACGGATTCCAGGCCGAAGGCTTCCCTCGCCGAAGCCTTGGCGAAGACGGGTCGAAGG
>CAZVEV010000121.1:0-16015 GCA_964625865.1 uncultured Planctomycetaceae bacterium
ATACGGTGACGCAACGTCGTGGTTGCCGCTTCGCGTCAAGCCACGGCACCCGCGCCGGTTCTCTTTGCGCGCGGATCCTACTCGAACTCGCGGGGGTGTCGTCGCTTGAGTTCCTCGACAGCGTGACCGCGGCCGGTCGCTTCCAGACGCTTGCAGTAGTCGCGCAGATGGCCCCGCGCGTGGTACGGACCGCCCTCCCGCAAAACGGTCTGCAGCGGGTCCTCGGCCGCCCCGTCGGGCATGGAAGCCATCATCTCGTCATGCCATTTCGCCAGAGCCCCCGCCGCCCGGGCCACCACGTCAGGGCGCTCGGCCGCCAGGTCATGCTCCTCGTGCGGATCGTCGGCAAGGTTGAACAGCATCTCCTCGGGGAAGAGCTGATACCCGTCATGGTACGTTCGGATGTAGAGCCAGTCGCCCATGCGGACCGACCGCTGGCAGACGTGGCAGCACTGGCTGATGACGGCGAAGGCCTTGCCGCAGTCGGCCCCCTCGGTCAGGGCGGCGGCGTAGCTTTGTCCGTCCCAGGCCTCCTGGCGCGGCTGGTCGAGCATCTCCGCCAGCGTCGGGGCAAGGTCCAGGTTGTGGTGCAGGCCCGTGTCGACGTGCCCGGCTTGCCCCCGCCCGGGCCAGCGGATGATCATCGGAATGCGACACGTGGCCTGGTCGGCCGTCGCGTGCTCCTTGTAGATGCCCAACTCGCCGTGGTTCTCGCCGTGATCGGACGAGATGATCACGACCAGGTCGTCCATCACGCCCTTGGCCTCCAGCGCGTCGAACAGGTGTCCAATGTGCGAATCCATGTACGCAATGCCGCAATCGTACCCGTCGATGTGATGGCGCAACTCGTCCATATTATGTACGTGCGACGTGTGGCGCGGATGGTTCTCGTACGGGTTGTCGTTGTACATGTTCATTTCGCTGGCCGAGTTCGGGCCGACCTTGTCCTGGTGGGCCTCGACGACCTCTTCGGTCAGCCACTCGGGCAGGGGCTGGCCCTCGAACGGATTGCCGAACTCCGCCGGCGCCCGGTACACCGCGTGCGGGTCCCAGTAGTTCACGTGGAGGAACCAGTCGTCGGAGGCGGCGTTGCGGTCGATCCAGTCCAGCACGGTGGGGGTCACTTCCTCGGCTGACTCGCCCCCGCACTTGCCCGTGTTGACCATCTCGGTGAACCCGCCGTAGAACCAGTAGGCCGAGTGGCGTTCGGCAAACGGGCTTATCGAGACGGTCCGCATGCCCGCGCGGCGGAAGATGCGCGGCAGGCAATACTGGTCGAACCGTGCCCTGAAGCGTCGCTGGGGGCCTTCCAGGCGCATGTCCGCCGCCGTCCCGCCGTGCCCCACCGCCCCGTTGTGAATGCCGAACCTCCCGCTCATCAGCGCCGCCCGGGCCGGCAGGCACGGCGCGTCGGAACTGTAGTAGTTGTCGAACCGCACGCCCTCGGACGCGATCCGGTCGATGTTCGGCGAGGTGTTGCGGGCGTATCCGTAGCAGCCCAGGTGGTCCGGGCGCAGGGTATCGAGATCCAGAAACAGAACGCGCATCGGTGTCCTTTCATTCACGCCCGCGCCGCTGGGTGCGACGGCACCCACAAGCTCGCCCGCTAAACGCGCGGGACTCACTTGTCGTCTTCGTCGTCCTCGTCCTCGTCGGTGGTGGCGCCCTCGAGGAAGCCCTCGAGCTTGCGCGACCGGACGGGGTGCTGGAGCTTGCGGATGGCCTTGGCTTCAACCTGGCGAACGCGCTCGCGGGTGACCTTGAAGATCCGCCCCACTTCTTCCAACGTGTAGGTGTATCCGTCGCCGATCCCGTAACGCAGCTTGATGATCTCGCGCTCGCGATAGGTCAGCGTCTTGAGCACTTCCTCGATGCGGTCCTTGAGCATCTCGGTGCCCGCGGTCTCGACGGGGCTCTCGGCCGACTCGTCCTCGATGAAGTCGCCGAAGTAGCTGTCCTCGCTCTCGCCGACGGGCCTGTCGAGGCTGATCGGATGGCGCGAGATTTTCAGCACGCGCCTCGCTTCGGGAATGCTCATGCCGGCCTGGGCGGCAATCTCCTCGATGGTGGGCTCGCGTCCGAGGTCCTGCACCAGCCGCTTGGAGATGTTCCGCAGCTTGCTCATGGTCTCGATCATGTGCACGGGGATACGGATGGTGCGGGCGTGGTCGGCGATCGCGCGCGTAATCGCCTGGCGGATCCACCAGGTGGCGTACGTGGAAAACTTGTAGCCGCGCCGGTACTCGTACTTGTCGACGGCACGCATGAGGCCCGTGTTGCCCTCTTGGATGATGTCCAGGAAGCTCAGGCCGCGGTTGCGGTACTTCTTGGCGATCGAGACGACCAGGCGGAGGTTCCCGCCGGACAGTTCCCGCTTGGCCTGCTCGTAGTCGTTGAAGACCTTCTGGATGGCGCGGACGCGTTTGGTCAGCACGTCGGGCTCTTCCAGCACGAGGTCGATCAGGCCGTCGAGTTCCTCCTTCATCACGTCGACGTCCTCGGGCGGGATGTTCTCGGCGTCGGCGTGGGCGATGGTGCGGGTCAGCTCGTTCATCTTGGCCGAGATGTGCTGCAACTTCTTCATCAGCGGCTGGACGCGGCTGGTCCGAAGCGACAGTTCCTCGACGAGCTTGGCCACGCGGCGCCTGCGCCGCCACAGGTTGCGCAGCAGGCGGTGCTGCTCGCGCTCGGACCGTTTGGTCGACCGCACGCGGGCCCAGTCGCCCGTGTTGGCGTCGATGACCTTGTCGATCGTGCCGAGATTCGCGGGCATGCGCGCGGTGATCGTTTCCTTCGAGAGGTTCTCCGCCGTTGATATCTTCATCGTCCGGTCGAAGGGCAGGTCGCCGGCGTGGACCTGAACGAGAATATCCCGCGCCTGCTTGACGCAGTAATCGCTTTCCAGGACGCGGCGGCGGAAGTGCATCCGCGTCATCTCGATCTTCTTGGCCAGGGCGATCTCTTCGGCCCGCGTGAGCAGGGGAATCTCGCCCATCTGCGTCAGGTACATCCGCACGGGATCGTCGATGCGTTTCCTGGCCGCCTCGATCTCTTCAGCCGACCGCGAGCGCCCCTTCTTCTGACCGTCGGCCGAAGCGACGAACGGTTGGCGCCGGGCGGCCTCGAGTTCGTCAATCAACTCGATGCCCAGTTCGTCCAGGGTCATCAGGAGGGAATCCAGTTCGTCCGGCGATACGCTCTCGTCGGGCAGGTCGTCGTTCAGTTCCTCGTAGGTGAGGAACCCGCGCTGCTTCCCTTTGGCAATGATCTTCTTAATGCTGGCGCGCAGTCCGTCAGACATTCAGCAACTCCTACTGGCCGCTATATACATACTCTTGAATCTCAAAAGTGGTGTAAACGTATTAGTTTATACATGGTCATAACCCGATGTCAACCCCAATCGGCCTCGCGTTTTGCCCGATCGGCGATCCATCGGTTGGTTCGATCACTGAATCATAGGCCGACGCCCGGGCTGATCCGGGTCGCCGCGGAGGCGACGCTGGATCTCTCGCAGGGCTTCATCGGCATCAATGCCGCCGGCCTTTACCTCGCGATACTCCTGTAACCCCTTTCGATACAAAAGCTTCCCTACCGCACCGTCGAGGGTGTTCTCGTAGTTGCCCCGCACCTCGCCCTCGGTGGCCAGATTCGCCAACAATGGTCCGTATTCGATCAGGTCCTCGGCGGAAAGCAAACTGTCCAGTTCGAGCCGCCCGGCCTCGCCCAGCCGCCAGATGCAGTCAGCCACCACGCGGAGTCGCGGGTCGCGGAAGTCCCCGGCGTCCAGTCGCTCGGCGACCGTGTCGAAAAGGTCCGGCTTGCAGATCAGGACCTCGAGGATCTGTCGTTCGGCCAGCGCCACCAGTCGCTCGTCGCTGGTCCGTTCGGTCGCGGCCGCGGCCGTTGCGGCGGGCCTGCCGCGCCGGCCCAGGCGGTGCATCATCTGCTGAAGCTCGCGCGGGGGCACGTTCATGATGTGACCGATGTGCTGGGCCAACTGGCCCCGCTTCATCTCGTCGATCGCCCCGTAGGCGCTCGAGGACACGATCAGCCGCAGGAACTCCTCGACGACCCGCCCGCGATCCGGCAGGTGTCCCCCGGCCGCCGCCAGGTCCGCCTGACGACGCTGCCAGGCGTACTCGATCGCGTCGGGCGCCGCAGCGACCAGTTCGCGCATCGCCTCGGGACCCTCGGCCAGCACGAAATCGCACGGGTCCTTGCCCGCCGGAATCGTCGCGACGCGAACGTTTACCTGCTGGGCCAGGAACTTCTCCAGCGCCCGCTCGGCGGCGGTAGCCCCGGCGACGTCGGCGTCGAACAGCAGGACCACCTCCTTGGCGCGGTTGCGGGACAGGGCGCGGACCTGTCGGTCGGTCAGGGCCGTCCCCAGCGGCGCCACGACGTTGGTCAGACCGGCCTGCAGAGGCACCAGGGCGTCCATGTAGCCTTCGACGACGATGGCCTGGCCCGACTCGCGAATGCCTTCGCGCGACCAGTTCAGCGCGAACAGCTCGCCCGACTTGTCGAACAGCGACGTCTCGGGACTGTTGAGGTACTTGGCGCGTTCTTCGGCGGCAAGGGCGCGCCCGCCGAAGGCGATCACGCGATCCCCCGCGTCGCTGATCGGGAAGATCAGGCGGTTGCGGAAACGGTCGTAGCAGCCCCCCCCGTCGCGCTCGGCCGCCAGGCCGGCCGCCACCAACTGCGCGTCGGAGAACCCCTCGCGCCTCGCGGCGTTTATCAAGGCGTCCCACGACTCAGGCGCGTAGCCCAGGCCGAAACGCTCGATCGACTCATCGGTCAGTTGGCGCCGGCGCGCGTAGGCCAGCGCATCGGCCCCCGCAGAGGCGAGCAACTGCTTGTGGAAGAACGCGGCGGCAAACGCCGTGACCAGACGCAGGTCGTTCTTGCTGAGCCCCTCGGCCACCGGGCGCACGGGCGCCTGGGTGTCCGGCAGGGGAATGTGGACCCGCTCGGCGAGCATCCGGACGGCCTCGGGGAAGCTGATGTTCTCGTACCGCATGACGAAGTGGAACACCGACACGCCGGCCCCGCAGGCGAAGCACTTGAAGATCTGCTTGGTCGGCGAGACCCGCATCGAGGGGTTCTTGTCGTCGTGGAAGGGGCACAGGCCCACGTACTCGCTGCCCTTGCGTTTCAGGGCGACGTACTGGGAGATCAGTTCCACGATGTCCGTGGCCTGCTGAACCTGGTGGATGAACTGTTCGGGGAATCTAGGCACTGGAAGTCCGTGCTCTATGGCCCGCCACAGAGATACAGAGAGGGAAGAAGGAGATTGTGGTTATGTCGTCTCCAAACCCTTCCTCTGCGTCTCTGTGGAGACCTCTGACTGTCTTGTTACGTTCCGCAACCGCACCGGGTCTCTCTGCCCCGTTCGGGCTATCCGTTTGCGACGACGATGTTTCGGCCCTCGTCGAGGGCCCGGTTGACCAGCGCGTCGGCCTGCGTGTTCTTCTCGCGGCGGACATGGTGGAAGTCACACCGCTGGAACTGCCCGGCCAGTTGGCGGGCCTCTTCGAACAAGGGCTTTAACCCCTCGTTCTTCACGCGGTACTGGCCCGTCATCTGGCGGATCATCAACTGCGAATCACTGAACAGGTCGACCTGGCCGGCCCCGAGCGACGCCGCGGCGGTCAGGGCGGCGATCATGGCCGAGTATTCGGCCACGTTGTTCGTCGCGCGACCCAGGAAGATCCCTTCGGCGCGCAGGGGCGGCTGGTCGGACGCCTCGGCGTCGGCGATCACGAACCCGCAGGCGGCCGGCCCGGGATTGCCCCTGGCCCCGCCGTCAGTATGAATCAATACGTGCTGTGGAATCGTTCACATCTCCGGTGTCCAAACAGGTCAGCCGCAGGCGGCCACGGTCGCGGGCGACTCTACTGCGCCGCGTCGGTCGGGATGTACAAAATGCGCCCGCAGTTGTCACACGTGCGAATCTCGTCCCGCACGCGAAGTGCGTTGGCGTGCTCGGCGTTCAGGGTCATGTAGCACCCGCCGCAGACGTAGCTGTACGGCGGTTTGCGGCCCTGGATCTCGATCTCGGCCATCGCCTCGCCGTCGTATCGGCCCGCCACGCGATTGAACGCGCCGAGCGTCTCGGGCGAGACGGCCTGGGCGGCGGCATCGCGTTTGGCCGTCAGTTGCTCGAGCATGGCGTTGAGGCGGTCGACCTCCGCCTGGCTGCTCGCCTGGACCTCCGCGAGGCGCTGCTGCTCGACCTCGATGTCCGCCTCGATCTTCTTGGCCTCGCCCTCGATGACCTCAACCTGCTGGAGAATCTGGAGCGCGCTTTCCTCCAGGCGGGCGTTGTCGGCCTTGATCGTGTTCATCTGCGTCAGGATCGCCGCGTACTCTTTGTTCGTCTTGGCCGTGTTCAGCGAGGTCCGGAGGTGCGAAACGCGGTCTTCCTTGGCCTTGAGGTCCACGCCGAGGCTGTCGGCCCGGGCACGGTGGTTCATCATGCTCTCGTGGAGGATCCCCCATTCATCACGACGCTGATCGATCTTGCGCTGCTGCACTGTCACGGCGTTTTGACGGCTCTTGAGCCGTCGTCTCACTTGCGCCAACTGGCGTTCGATCGACTGAAGGTTCAACATCGCTGTCAACATCTGTCCCATGCAAATACTCTCTTCACTTTTGATCAGGTAAAGCGGCGCGAGCCATGTAGTTTACTGATTCCCCGCCCGGGTTCAAGCCCCATCGGGAAGAAAAAATGCCCTCCCCTCTCGTACGCCCCGTCCGGCGTGTCATCGGTCCGTGGACCGATGGCCGCACACGCCTCCCACGACGCAGCGTGCGTCTTAGCGTCCGTCCCGACCGCATGGCGTCGGTCACGATGGTCTGATATGCTTGGATCGCCGGACCGGTCTCCGGGAACAAGAAGACACGATGCAGACCCTCACCGACATCCGACGCCTGCTCGCCGACGCCGCCCTCAGGCCCCAGAAGCAGTTCGGACAGAACTTCCTGATCGACCAGAACCTCATGGCCAAGCTCCTCGATATCGCCGACGTCCAGCCGGACCGGACCGTCCTGGAGGTCGGGCCCGGCACGGGGGCGCTGACGGAGGAACTGCTTGACCGCGCCAAGACCGTCGTCGCCGTGGAGATAGACCACGGGCTGGCCGCCCTGCTGCGCGACCGCCTGGCCGACAGGTCCGCCCTGACGCTGCTGGAGACCGACGTGCTGGCCCGCAAGCACGAGATCTCGCCGCACGTCCTCGCCGCCCTGCCCGCACAGGCCGACCTCGTGGCGAACCTGCCCTACAGCATCGCCACCCCCCTGATCGCCCTGTGCCTCCAGACCGCCCACGCCGCGACAGTCGCCGGCTCGCAGGACCTGACAACGTTCGACCAACTGACCTTTACCGTCCAGCGTGAAGTGGCCGACCGCCTCGCCGCAACCGCCGGCTCCAAGGCCTACGGGCCGATCAGCACGGTCGTGGCCCTTCTGGGGACAATCGCGCTGGGCCCCGTCGTGCCCGCCGAGGCGTTCTGGCCCCGCCCCAACGTCGCCAGCCGCATCGTGAGAATCGACTTTGACCCCGCCTCGGCCGCGAAACTGACCGACGCGAAAACCCTCGAAACACTCCTGACAACCGCCTTTACGCAGCGACGAAAGCAGATCCGCTCGCTCCTGCGCCGCAAGGGTCTGCCCTGGTCCGCCGAGGCGATATCGACCGCCCTGGACACCGCTCAGATAGACCTCTCGTCCCGCCCCGATCACATCACCCCCGACCAGTACTGCCAGGCCTCCAACGCCCTGGACGCCCACTGATCCGGCCCGGGGAGATACTGCCAATCCAGAATCTAAGATCGCAAATCCACAATCGATTCACTTGCCGTACACCGTCACATTCGCCAGGTGCAGCGTGCCTTTGGCGGGCAGGCCGATCTTGACGTATTGGCACATGCGGTCCGAGCCGAGGTCGGCCTGCCATTTCGCCGCGACCGCCTTCGCTTGCCACACCTGCCTCCACGCCTTGCCGTCACGCGAGACCCAGATCGTAAGCCCGGCCGCCCGCTCCTGACAGTTCTGCACACGATTGACGATGTCCACGTATCGCACTGACCGGGCCTTGCTCAGCTTGATGACGATATGCGGCTTGTCGGCGTTCTCGGCTGAGTGGAACGAGTGCTGCTTGACCGGCGGGGCCTGGCCCGACAGGAGATAGGCGTTGTCCGGATTGAAGCTGGCGTTCCCCGCGTGGCTCATCCGGTAGACCGCGTCGCGGGAGACTTCGGTGTATCCCTTGTGTTGGGTCAGCGGCTTCTTGGACGGTTCGGCCTTGATCCACGCTCCGGGCCTGGCCGCCCCGGAGCTACTTCCTTTTTTTTTTCGTCCGCCTTTGCGCGGTGGGGACTGGCCCTTCTTGGCGGCCAGCTCGTTGGAGATCGCAATCGCCTTGGCGCGGGCCGCGTCGTCGTAATCCCAGAACTCGTCGACGATCGCCTTGACCTCGGGGAACTTCTCGTCGGTGTCGCCGATGTTCTTGCGGAGCCGGCCCAACTGCTTCTTCAGGTCCGCAACGACCTTCGCGTACTCGGGCTTGTCGTAGACGTTGTTGACCTCGGTGGGGTCTTTGGTCAGGTCGTAGAGTTCCCAGCCCGGCGGCGTCCGCTTGCCCCCGCGGTAGTCGCACCCGTAATAGAAGATCAGCTTGTGCGTCTTGGTCCGGATGCCGAAGTGCGCCGGGTTGTTGTGGTGGGCCATGTGCATCCAGTAGCGGTAGTACACCGCCTGCTTCCAGCCGGCCGGTTCCTTGCCGGTCTCCAGGATGCTCCGGAAGCTCTTGCCCTGCATGTTCGCAGGGGTCTTGACGCCCGCGAAGTCCAGCATGGTCGCGGGGTAGTCCACGTTGTCGATCATCGCGTCGGTCCGCGTGCCGCCCTTGATCGTCTTGGGATACCGCACGAGGAAGGGCATGCGCTGCGACTCCTCGTACATCCAGCGCTTGTCCATGTAGTCGTGTTCGCCGAGCATGAAGCCCTGGTCGCCGGTGTAGAAGATCACCGTGTTGTCGTACTCGCCGATGGCCTTGAGGTAGTCGAACAGGCGCTTGAGGTTGTCGTCGACGCCCTTGACGCAGCGGAGGTACTTCTTGAGATACACCTGGTAGGCCTGCGTCATCGCCTCGTCGTCGGTCTTGGCGTCCTTGGCCCAGGCCTTGGCGTAGTTGCGCCGCTGGTGGCGCCGCCCGATCGACGTGCCGATGTACCAGAGCAGTTCGTCCTTGTGGCCGCGCGTGGCGATCGAGCCGAAGTTCGGCTGGCTGCGCATGTTCGCCGGCTCGGGGATCGTCACGTCGGCCAGGTAGGTCTCGTACCGCTTGGCGTAGTCGAAGAAGTCGTGCGGGGCCTTGTAGTGGTGCATCAGGAAGAACGGCTTGGTCCTGTCTCGCCCCTTGAGCCACTTCAGCGTGATGTCGGTGATGCGGTCGGAGGAGTGGCCCTCCATCTTGACGACGTTCTTCGGCCAGGCCTTGTCCTCGGCCTTCTCGCGGAACTCCGGGTTATGGTACTTGCCCTGCCCGGGCAGGACGTTGTAGTAGTCGAAGTTGGGCTCTTCCTTGAGGTGCCACTTGCCCACCATCGCCGTCTCGTAGCCGGCCTTGCGCATCTCGATGGCCAGGGTCTGTCGCTCAGGCGGAATCCGCCCGCCGAGGTCCAGCACGCCGTTGACGATGCTGTGCTGCCCCGTGATGATGCAGGCGCGGCTTGGCGTGCAGATCGAGTTGGTCACGAAGGCGTTTTGCAGCAGGACGCCTTCCTTGGCCAACGTGTCGATCACCGGCGTGGGGTTCAGCTTCGCCAGCCGACTGCCGTACGCCCCCACCGCCTGAGACGTGTGATCGTCCGACATGATGAACAGGATGTTGGGCTTCTTCCTGGCCGCCGCCCACACCGGGGCCGGCATCGCCACCGCCGCCGCACCAATCCCCGCCATCCTCAAGAACCTGCGTCGTGTCTGCATCGTGCCATTCTCCATGTCAGGACGGATCGTCGATATTGTCCCGCCATCGTACAGGACCACACGTTCCCCGACAATAAGAGCTGCCTCCAATATCGCGGACAAACGCCCGCCCCGTCCCTCCTGCCCCAGAGATCGTAGCGGCGCCCTGTTCCCTACATCCACCTGGCTGCCCCCTTCGTTCTTGCCGTTTTTCGGCTCATCCGGATAATGCGTAGGACCATGGACCAGAGGCCACCACCGGGCTTGTCCCGGTGGAGCCATGACTCGCCACTAACACCACCGCCCAGCAGGAGCAGGCCACCACGGGGCTTGTCCCCGCGGAGCCCTGATTCGTCACTCGGAAGGTCGGTAGGGGCTGAGTCTTCGAAAGGGTCTCCCGCAAGCCGCGGGCGCAATCATCGCCCCACGGGGACAAGCCCCGTGGTGGCGCCGACTCCTGGGAAGCGGCGGGCTAGTGACGAATCATCGCTCCGCCGGGACAAGCCCGGCGGTGGCGTGGCGGGCAGCCGGTTCGCCCGCTCGCTATCCCGCCGCTTACCCAAGAGGGATGCACTGGCCCGAACTAGCTACGCATTATCCGGACGAGCCGAAGAAAAAGGGGTCAGGAACCTTTTCTGTCTTTCACACCGCTTTGGGAGAAGAAAGGGGCCAGGAACAGAAAAGGTTCCTGACCCCTTTTTCTCTAGACGCTCCACGGGCTGCGGTAGTCGCGGGTCAGCCATTTGGGATTACCCGTGCCGCCGCAGAAGGCGAGCTTGGCCGGGTCCCACTTGATCTTCGCGTGATTGTAGTAGGCCTGGTTCATCAGGTGGCAGCAGATGGCTGACCGGCCGCCCACCTGCTCGCTGGTGATGGGCTTTTTGCGGGCGTGGACGCAGGCCAGGAAGTCGCCGACGTGGTCGCCGCTGTTGTACAGCTTGACCTTGGCGTTCTTCAGGTGGTCCCGCTCGACCTCCATCAGCATCCGCGTGCGGCTGGTGCGCTTGTTCTTGCCGGTGTTCGACGCGACCACCTTCCCGCCGAGGATGAACTCCAGCCGCCCGCGGTTGACCTTGACCTCGCCCTCGGTGCCGTAGAAGTGCGCGCCGAACCCGTTCTTGTGCTCGACGGTCACGCCGTTGGCGTAGATCAGCTTCGCGCCGCGCTTGTCACCCTTCCTGGCCGGGGGGGTCACCGCCACCGGGCCGCTGTCGTCGGCGCCGATGCCCCACTGGGCGATGTCCAGGTGATGGGCGCCCCAGTCGCAGACCATCCCGCCGCCGTATTCCTTGTAGGTGCGCCAGTGCGGGAAGTGCCTGTGAATCCCGCGCGGGCTCAGCACGGAGCTGTACGGCCGCATCGGGCCCGGGCCGATCCACATCTCCCAGTCCAGGCCCGGCTCGGCCTTCTCTTCCTTCAGGTCGCAGGGCCTGCCCGGATCGCCGAAGCTGCACTCGGCGCGGGTCAGCTTGCCGATCGCGCCGTTCCGCACCAGTTCGCACGCGACGCGGAACTCCTTCATCGACCGCTGCATCGAGCCGGTCTGGAGCACGCGCTTGTTGGCGTCGACGGCCTTCATGACCTCGATCGCCTCGTGAATGTTGTGCGTCAGGGGCTTCTCGCAGTAGACGTCCTTGCCCGCCCGCAGGGCCGCCAGCATCGGAATCGCGTGCCAGTGGTCCGGCGTGACGATGCAGACGGCATTGATGTCCTTGCGGGCGATGATCTCGCGGAAGTCGTTGTAGGCCTTGCAGTCAGGGTTCTTGCCCTTGGCTGCATTCAGGGCGTGGTTGCGGCGGTTGGTGTCCACGTCGCAGACTGCAAGCACGCGGGCGCCGCGTCCCATGAAGCCGCGCATCAGCCCGCCGGCCTGCTTGCCCATCCCGATGAAGCCCATCTTGATATCAGCGTTGGCGCCGGCCGCCCAGGCCTCCGACGACATGACAAACGGCACGGCCGCCGCGGCAACGGCGGTGTTCTTGAGAAACGAACGTCTTGATATCCGCATAGTGATCCTTTCGATCAGTCCCGTATTCAGGGGGAGTCCACTCCATCCCGCGACCGTCGCAGGCTTGCGGAGAGTCTACCAGATCGTTGAACCCCTCCCAAGGACGTACGGGCCGCACCGCGGGCGCAATGTAGACGCGGCATCTTGCCGCGTTGAAACCACCTCGCTACACCCCCGAACCGCAAGACAAGAACGGGGACAACGCGGCAAGATGCCGCGTCTACGTTGGCTACCAGATCGTCATGGACTGTTCGAACAGTTGGGTCAGTTCCTCGGCGCCGACGGGGCGGGGGGAGAGTTTGGTCACGCGGTGCTGCGGCAGCGTGCCTTCGACCAGCGCGGGGATGTCGTCGGTGGTGTAGCCCGTGGCGGACAGGCCGTTGGGCAGGCCCACCTGACGCATCAGGTCAACCAGCACGTCGCCGAGGATCTTGCCCGCGTCGGCTTCGCTGGCGCCGGAGATGTCCGCCCCGAGCGCCTCGGCGGCCAGCAAGTGGCGGGCCGGGTCGGCGGCGGCGGTGAAGTTGAACACCGCCCGGGCGGGCAGGGCCACCGAGATCCCGTGCGGGACGAACGGGTGGTCGTCGGGGTAGTCCGGCGGGAAGTAGTCGCGGGCCATCGAGCTGACCGGATAGCTCATGCCGTGACACAGGTGCACCCCCGCATTGCCGAACCCCATTCCCGCGAACGAGCTGGCCAGGATCATCTGGCCGCGGGCCTCGTCGTCGGACGGGTCAGCGTATGCTCGCGGCAGGGCCGACGCCGCCATCCGCACCGCCTGGAGGGCCCAGATGTCGCTGATGGGGTTCGAGCCCTGGTAGGCGGGACGAAGCAGCGGCGTCGCGGGGAGCGGCCGCTCGTTGAACGGCAAGGCGGTATACGACTCGAGGGCGTGACAGAGCACGTCCAGGCCGCACGAGGCGACGGGCATGGGAGGCAGGGTGCGGGTGTTATGCGGATCGACCATCCCGAGGGTGGGCTTGAGCCTGCGATGGGCGATGCCGGTCTTGGCCCGCCGCTCGGTCAGGTCGAAGATGATCACGCCGGTGGTCTCGCTGCCGGTGCCTGCCGTCGTGGGGATCGCGATCAGCGGCTTGAGCGGGCCGGGCACGGGCTTGCCCCCGCCGATCGGCGCGTTGACGTAGGCCATGAAGTCGTCCGGATGCGTGCTGTACAGGTTGGCCGCCTTGGCCGTGTCCATGCTCGACCCGCCGCCGATGCCGACAAACGCGTCGTAATCGCCGGCCTGGGCGAACGCGACGGCTTCCTGCAGTGAGGCGTCGCTGGGCTCGACGCGGACCCTGTCGAACACGTCGAACTCGACACCCTGGGTCTCCAGCGACTCGCAGGCGGTCTGGACGGGGGGCAGCTTCGCCACTCGCGGATCGGTAACCACCAGCGCCCGGCGGACGCCGAGTTCCTTCAGGTCCATCCCGACCTCCCGCGTCACGCCGGGTCCGTAGCGGAGGTTCGAGGTCGCCATCTCAAAGGCAAAGTCCTTCTCGGTCGTCTCAGTCATCTGAAGAGTCTCCTGCGAGTTCACACGACAGGTCGGTCAACATATCTGTTTCACGCAGACCGTATCGTATCGCTCGTGTCGTGCATTTCAATATTGTCGTTCCCGATCCGTTTGACGACCTCCCGTGCGGGAACATACAATCCAACGAGTTCCCAAACGCATGACGAACCCTATGCAGAGGATGGTTTCTATGTCTGACACACGGACACTGACGGCGCTGCAAGTAGTGACTCACGTCGTTCTGTCCGTCGCACTGGCAGCGACCCCCGCCGGCGCTGAGAACGCTATCACCGCCCCCCTGGTCGCTCACTGGACGTTTGACGAGGAGTCGGGGGCGACCTGCAAGGACGCCGCCGGGAAGGGCAATACGGTATCGCTCAAGGGGCGGGCGACGCTGACGCGGGTCGCCGGCGTGTTCGGGCGGGCGATGAACTTTGCCGGGACGCACAAACTCCACGCGGCGGGCAAGCCCGATTTCTCGAAGATGCGGAAGATCACGCTCAGCGCGTGGGTCATGCCCGCGACGTTCCAGCAGTACAACGAGATCTTCCGCAAGGAGGATGGTAACCATCGCGTGCTGTTCTCGTTCCAGGAAAACGGCCGCATCCTGTCGCTCGGGCTCAACGTGGGCGGATACGTCGAGTGCGACGCGAGGATCGAGCCCAAACTGTTGCTCGACGGGCTGTGGCACCTGTGTACGGCGACGTATGACGGCAAGGTGATGCGGGTGTACCTCGACGGTAAGGAGATCGGGGCGCTGAGGCGTCCCGGCGTGATCGTCGCCCGCGGGCGCGCGCCGGGCTGCGTGGGCTCGACCAACGGCGGCGAGTGCTTCCAGGGCGCCATGGACGACCTGCGGATCTACGCCGACGCTCTGACCGCCAAGCAGGTCGCCGGGCTCTACCGCCGGGGGCAGGCGGCACTGAAGGAGCACTACGCAAAGATCGACAAGCACCTGGGGGTGTTTGCGACGGTCGAAAAGACCTTCGCCGAAACCCTCGCAAGCTGGCGCAAGGAGATCGCGGACAAGCAGATCGGCGTCAGCGCTCGCGTGGCGCAATCCGTCCGCCGCAAGCTCAGCGCCTCGTTCGGGCCCGACTACCGGGACTTTGCCACCCACGCGGGCATGGACCCCGTGGCGTACCTGTCGGCTGCCGACGCGGACATCAACGCGACAATCGCCAAACGCCTCGTCGGGCGGGTCGACGAGTACCGCCCTCTGACCGAAGAGCAGTGGCGGTGGCATCGCAAGTGCGGCGGGGCCGACTCGGCGCGCTGGAGAGACGTCGAGGCCGTCGAGAAGAAGATCGCGGAGTTGACGGCACTCGGCGAGAAGGGACGATTCTCGCCGGAGTGGATCGACGTGATTCTCCGCGCAGGTCGCGCCTCGCGCGGCGGCGGCGGCGCGGAGCGCCCCCGTGCCCGCGAAGCCGTCGCGCCGTACGTTACGCCGACCACGCCCAAGACGCGCGACCTGACCGCCGCGGAGGCCCGCGACGCCCTGCGGCGCGACTGGCTCCACCAGGCCGGCGGAAAGCCCAACGCCAAGCGCATCGCCGACGAGATCACCTGGGCGCGCCAACTGGCCGCCCGCATCAAGACCGGTTCCGCCGGCGGGGTCGACTTCGCCAAACAGCTCGCCCAGCTCGACGACCTGGCGAAGACCGCCCCAGCGAACACCGGCGACGCCGCCGAGTTGTACCTCGCCGTCCGCGCCGTCAAACGAGCCATCGCTTTCGAGAACCCCGTCCTGGACTTCGCCAAGGTCCTCTTCGTCGACATGCCCTACCCCGCCGGATCCGAATGGCGACACGAGACGCGCCACCGCCTCGGTTACATGGCCGTCCCCGGCGCTCGCCTGCTGGTCCTGGACGGACTGGCGCCAACCGGCAAGCTGACCCAACTGATGCCCCAGGCGCCCCTGCACGGGTCGTTCTGGCGGCCGGACGTGTCGTACGACGGTAAGAAGGTGCTCTTCTGCTTCAAGCCGCACAACGAGAAGGCGTTCCATCTCTATGAGATCGCCGCAACCGGCGGAAAGGCGACCCAACTGACGGGCGGTCCTTACGACGACCTGGACCCGATCTATTTGCCCGACGGACACATCATGTTCTCCACCACGCGAGGGCATACCTACGTCCGCTGCATGCCCCCCACCAACGCCTACCCGCTGGCCCGCTGCGACAGCGACGGGAAGAACATCTACCTGATCTCCCGCAACAACGAGCCGGACTACCTGCCCTCGGTACTCAACGACGGGCGCGTGATCTACACGCGATGGGAATACACCGACAAGCCGCTGTGGCGGGCCCAGGGGCTCTGGACGGTCAATCCCGACGGCACGCAGGTCGAGACGTTCTGGGGCAACCAGAGCGTCTGGCCCGACCTGCTGAAGGACGCCCGGGCGATCCCGGGCTCGCGGCGCATCATGTTCACCGGCAGCGCGCATCACAACTGGTTTGCCGGCTCGGTGGGCATCATCTCTCCGGGCAAGGGCTTCAACTTCCCCCACGGGC
>CAZVEV010000122.1:0-8336 GCA_964625865.1 uncultured Planctomycetaceae bacterium
GGTGTAAACCATGTCCATGGACTGATCCGTAAACAATGTAATCGGATCGTACCCCAACCCGGCCCAGGGAACTGCGGCGGTGAACATCGGCAGTATCGGGACGGCTGCTAACGGCACCTATCAGGACGATCCGGCGCCCGTGGCCGGTCTGCAGACGAGCGACACAGACAAGGCGATTTCCTTCGACGGGTCGGACGACGTGACGGATACCAATAACTTCCCCGACCACGTGACCGTGCCGGACCACGCCCAGATCAACGATGGTAACACGCCTGACGACTACAGCATGGAACTGATCTTCAACGCCTCGAACGTGACGACGCGCCAGGTGCTGTACGAACAGGGCGGCAAGACCAACGGGTTCAACATCTACATCGAGGGTAGCAAGGTCTACGGCGGCGCGTGGAAGAACAACGTGAGTGATTTTGTGACGTTCCTGTCGGCCGCCATTGCCGCCGACACCACGTACCACGTGGTGTTCACGTGGAGCAACACCAACGATCGCGCGGTCCTCTACCTCGATGGAAGCGAAGCCGACTCCGTCACCAGCGCCGGGTACATCACACAAGCCAGCCACACCGGCGACAACGCCATTGGCGGGACGCGGCAGGACACCCGTTTCGCCAGCGCCACCACCACGGGCGACGGCGACTTCGTCCAAGGCGCGACAATCGACGAAGTGGCCCTGTATGACGAGATAGAGTTGTCTGCCGAACGCGTGGAGGCCCACTACAACGCCATCCCCGAACCGGCCACCCTGGCGCTGGCCGCGATCGGCCTGCTGGGGCTGCGGCGGCGAAAACGGTGACAGGGCTCTGAGAAGACGAACGAAACACGATGACGGACACAACGAATGTGAGGTAAGAACATGATGACCATCGCCAATCGCCGGAATCTCGTGTGGCTGGCCGCCATCGGCGGACTGCTGGCGCTGACAGCCACTGCCCACGCCGCAACAGTCGATCCCAGCACCGTCAGCGGGCTTGTCGGCTGGTACGACGCCCAGGCGCTCAGCGGCGCGGACGGCACATCGGTGACCACCTGGTCCGACAAGACCGGCGGGACCAACGTAGCGGCGAACGACTTGACCCAGGTCACCGGAGACAGGGGCCCTGACGAGACGCAGATCGCGGTGGCGCCGACGCTGCAGACGGTGACGCTCAACACGTACACGTATCGCATGGTCCAGTTCATCGACCATACAACCGCCGAGGAATATGAACTCCTCATCGCTTCCGGACTCGTCAACGCGACGGACAACACCCGCACGATCATGACGGTCTACAAGGGCGGGATGGGCGGCACGGATACGCGCCCCCTCGGGTTTGGATCGAGCCTGCATGACGGGCTCAACACCAAGACTCACTGGAACCTGGGCACGGACGGCAACGGCACGTCGCGCTTCGACGGCGCGAAGATTGATTCGGGGTACTCAGCCGGACTGAACCGCAGCGCATTCGTCATCCGAACGGCCGTGATGGAGAGCAAGACGAGCTTCGACGAATTCATCGACGTGCTCGACGGCGACTTCGCCGACAACCAGGTGCTCAGCAATGGGATCCCGACGAATGCTCTCAACGACATCACGGGCGACTTCCTCGTCGGCGACATGCACACCAACCAGCGAGGTGAAGGGACCTACGACGTGGGCTTCGAGATTCTCGAGATCCTCGTGTTCGACACCGCCCTCAGCACGGCCGATCGCCAAGGTGTGCAAGACTACCTCGCCCTGAAGTACACGACCCCCGAGCCGGCGACCCTCGCCCTGGCGGCGATCGGCGTGCTCGGGCTGCGGCGGCGGAGGCGATGAGCCGGGAGACCTCAAATGCGGGAGAATACAATGTCTGATCTGAGAAGAGTTCTGATCGCCTGTGTGGGCGGCGTCGCACTGCTTTGCGCAGCGGGCACGAGCCAGGCCACGATTATCGATTTCACGTACACGCAGACCGACGCCTCGACCGGTGCGGGGACGATCAGCGGCGACATCGACGCATCCTCCGTCGGCGCGTCGGGTGTGCTCACCTTCAGCGGTGTGCTCCCTGCCGCGACGCTGATCCAGAAGGATACAACCACCGAACCGATCCCTGCCGGCATGGTCGGTTTCATGAACCCCGGCGGCAGCGACGCAAACCCCGGGGCGGATACCGGCTTCCACCTGGGGTGGACGGGAGAGGTGACTCTTGCCGCGACTGAGGGAACCACGACGTACCTCGTCGATGTCCCGCTCCGGGTGCCCACCTCAGGACAGACCTTCTCCTACCAGTACAAACTCACCGACGACAACAGCAGCGTCGGCGGCTCGAACGACGCCGAGAACACGCATGCGACAGAGATCAAGAAAGTGGCCGGATGGATCGGCGAGAACAACGCTGGTCACCGCCATACGGGTGATGAAGTGCCGTGGGGGACAGGGACTGAGAGCCACACGACAAGCAAGAGCTTCACCGCGGGCACCGACGCACGCGGCGACCTGTTGGGAATCACCGTGGGCAACCGGGGTTCGCAGGAGGGGACGTTGACCGGCGTGGTCTTCGCTGACGAGGTGACCCTCAACGGCAAGCTCGACGCCGATGATAACACGCTGCGATCCTCCGGGCCGGACATCATCGGATACGACACGAGCGACTACGTGGTGGAGAACACCGCCGAGTCGGTGACTCTCGCCGGCTTCACGGTCCGCGACAATGCCAATCGCACGCTGGTCGCCACCGTCGGGGGCGAGAGGGGCGATACCATCGCTTCACTGACGTTCGGCGGGACGCCCCTGACTCAGGCGGCGATAAGCGACGCCGGTTCCACCCACGCATCGGTCTGGTACCTGGACCTTGCCGACACCGGCGGACCGATCACGGGCGATCTCGTGCTGACGTGGAGTGGAACCAGCAACGGCTTCTACCTCGGCGCGATCAGCCTGCACAACGTCAAGCCCGGCGGCCCGGTTGACACCGATGACGGAGGCAACGATTCGGGAAGCGACATCACGCTGACCTATCCGAGCGCGTCGGCCGGTGACATGATCGTCGAATCGGCCGCGGGGCAGAGCGGCACGATCACACCGCCGGCCGGCCTCGGCGTCCTGTACAACGCCAACGAGAGCAGCGGCGGGGGCTACTCCGCGGCGGCCGGACGCGAACTGATCGCCGACGACGGCAGCGAGAGCAATACATGGCAGTATGCCCTGGGCAGTGGTCCGCGGGCCCGTGCGGCCGGCGCACTGTTTGTCGTTGTCCCCGAGCCGTCCACACTCGCCTTGGCGGCGATCGGCCTGGCGGGGCTGCGGCGGCGGAAGCGATGAGATGGCAGACTGGACAACCTAAGAAACCAAACTTCCCGCAAACGGAACGAGGAAAAAGATGGACATGACTCAAACCGCGACGATGTTTCGGCTTTTGCTCGCGACGGCCGTGTTGGCGCTGCCGGCAGCATCGGCGTTGGCGGCCCCCGTTCGCATTGTGGATGACAACTTCAACGGTGCCGGTGAAACACCCGGTGATGATGCCGCCGTTGCCAAGGACGTCGCCTGGAGCAAAGTGCAGTCCAGCAGCGGGGCACTGTCCATTGGAGCGTCCGGGGTCGGTGGCACGAAAGCCCTCAAAGACGGAGACTCTGGTAACAAGTACCGCGGGGCAGTCGGGCAACTCTCTTCCACGTTCGTGTTGAGCGACGTCGGCGATTCGATTGTGCTCGAAGCCGATTTCAAGTCGAACAACGCTCCTGCGCTTCCCGGCTCTGGTGACGCAGACGGGTATCGCGTCGGGCTGTTCGCGCCGAGCGGCACGGATACCGGGTACTTCATCGATATCGGCGTGCAGAAGCAGGACAATACGGGCTTCGAATCGCTGACGCTCGAGGAAGACGCCGGCGGAGCGAACCTGGCCGGCAACGACGCAAACAGTGTCGTTCGCGATTCCATCGGCTCCAACCCGCCCGTGATCAACGACAACAACTATCGCCACTTCAAGCTTACGCTCACGAAGACGGCCATGGGCGTGCAGGTTGACGGCGACTACGAAAACGGCGCCCATACGTTGAGCTATCACGATACAACTTCGCCGGTTACCAGCATCGACCGCATCTACTTCGGCACGGGAAACCACAGCGTTGATTACTGGATGGACAACGTGACGGTGGACGTGGAAGACATCCCCGAGCCGTCGACCCTCGCCCTGGCCGCGATCGGCCTGCTGGGCCTGCGACGACGGCGGAGGCGATAGGGCCTTCCTTGATCGACAGAGAACGGACGACACGTCCGCGGGAGACAGACCATGATGGTGACAAAACACAATCCAATCGGCAGACGATGCCTGGGGCTGGCGCTGGCGTTTTCGATCGTGGCAGGGGTCGGCCAGTCCGCCCGTGCCGCCATCATCGCCGACCTGGTGTCCTACTGGAAGTTGGATGAGACCAGCGGGACGACCGCGACGGACTCCGAGGGGTCCAATGACGGCACGCGAAACGGGCCGGACCTCAATCAGACGGGCATCGTCGGGCTGAAGAAGGCCTACGACTGGGAGGGATCCGAGAATGACGACGTGACCGTGGGCAACGGTTTCTCGGCCGTCTTCGGGGGCAATACCGCGATGACGATTTCCGCCTGGATCAAGGCCGAGTCGATCCGATCCAGCGGCCCCAGCCACGGCGGGACGGGCAACACCGGCAACACGATCATCCAGGGCCGCGCCACGAAAGACGCCCTGGAGTTCCAGTTGGGCGGCAACGATGAACTGGGGCTGTTTCTCCGCTACGGCAACAACAGCGGCAACGTCACGCAGACCAGCACGACCACCAGTCCCATCTCTACCGGCGTGTGGTATCACGTGGCGGCCACGTTCGACAGCGCGCTGTCGGGCGACGAAATCAAGCTGTTCGTCGACGGGCAACTGGTCAAGTCCGCCTCCACGAGCCAGACCAACATCGACTCGGCCACCGGCGACAACGGGCTGGGCATCGGCCAGTTCGTGCTCAATAACACCAACACGTTCGACGGGCTGATCGACGACCTGGGCGCGTGGGATGCGGCCAAGTCGCTCAAGGAGTTGGCTGCCGTTCATGCGATGGGTCGTTTCGAGGCCCTGGCGCTTGATGACAGCGGAATCAACGACCTGATCACCGCCTTTGATGCAGGAAGCGGGAACTCGACGGTCATCAACGGCAACATCTGGGAGCACACGGCCGGGTTGACCGGCGGCCTGGGCGCGACGGGCGGAACGGCCGACACCGACGCCTGGGTCATCCTCGACGATTCCGGGAACGGAATGCAGATCATCCCCGAGCCGTCGACCCTGGCCCTGGCCGCGGTCGGCCTGCTGGGCCTGCGACGGCGTCGTAGACCCTGTCGCTAGACCCTGAGCATTGTCGAAGGGAGCATTGCCGAAGGGAGCGTGTCGAAGGGAGCTTGTCGAAGGGCAGGCGCACCTAGCCGAAACGGGGCCGAAAAAAGCACGTCAGGGGTCGGTTTTTCTCTTGCAAAGATCGCGGTGACGAGGTATGCTTATTTTCAGAGTTTGTCCCCCGAGGCGGGATCCGTATAGAGCCGGTGGCTGGCGAGGTTATCTGAAGGTCGGAGGCTTCGCCCTATCCGTCAGAAGGGCTGTAGGTTTCTGCACATCGAGGAGAGTGACATGAGAAGGAACGGTCTTCTTGCCTGTCTTGCAGTGGCGACACTGCTCTCTGCGCCAGCCTCTGCCCACGCGGCGATGGTGGTCGTCAATGGCGATTTCTCGAACACGACCGTCGGGGGCAATACCCCGGGCACGGATGACAGCGACTGGCAACAGGTGATTGTAACGGGCACGCCTGAGAACATCGCCCCGGGTGACGCTACGACGTATTCGGTGCATGCCAAGATCGCCACCAAGGCCGAGGCCCTCGGCTACACGTGGCTGACCGTCGGTACCGGATGGGGCGCGACAATCAAGCCGGCAGACATCGGCGGCGCGCACGGCGGGATCGCCCAGATGGCGGGTACCCAGACCGGCTCACGGAATCGCACCATCGTGCAGTTCATCGAGAACACGGCCGGTGACAGCGGCGACTTCGAACTGAAGTTCGACGTGGATTTCACGGACGGCTCGGCAACGGACACGAAGAACGTCGCCCGCGTGTGGGGCATCACCGACGGCGGGAACGGCGACTGGTCCTTCTCGACTGAGTTGAATCTTCAGGCCAAGCCCGATCAGACGGTGGCCCTGAACGCCGACGACGGCGATTCGATCACCGTGCTGGCGACATTCAACGAGACGGCCGGCACGTCCGGCTGGGAATCGAAATCACTGCCCTTCTCCACGGGGACGACGGTCTACGACTGCATCGCCGTGGCGTTCGGCCTGGACAGCTTCAACGCCGGCGGGTCGAACAACGACTCGTGGCAACTGGATAATGTCTCCATCATCCCCGAGCCGGCCACTCTCGCCCTGGCAAGCGTCGGCCTGCTGGGGCTGCGCCGGAAGAGGCGTTCAAGGGCGGTTAGGATAGGATATCGAAGCGACTGACGATCGCCGTCGCTGCAATGTGGTTTCACTGAAAGAGCGAAAGCCATGTCAATTCTGATGAAAGACGGTATGTCGACGTCGAACCGCACGCCGGCGGTCGTACTGATCTTGGCCGCCCTGATCGCGGCGCTTGTCCCGTCGGCATCGCGGGCGGCGACCATCGTTCAGGACCAGTTCCTCTCCGGATCGACCCCGACGTCGGGCGAATACGTCGACGGGGCCGTGCTGAACGGCGCCGGTCCGACCGGCGGGACGATCCTCGGGTTCACGGGCACGTGGACGGCCAACAACGATGGACAGTGGGGCATCATGCGGAGCTACGGCGCGGGCCTCAGCTACCTGGTCGGCACGCATCAACTGGACTCGGCCGGCGGCGCCATTCGCTGGGTCCGCAGCGCCGGGAGCAACTCTCCCAAGAACAACCAGCGCAGCAACGGAGACACCACCGCGCGGAACGAATGGTTCGTCAGTGCGTTGATCCGGTACCAGGACGGCGGGAACAGCCGCGACGTGGACCTGCAACTGCAGTTCAACCCCTCCGGCGAGCAGTTGAACATCGGCATCGCCAGCCGCAACGCCTATATCGAGAGCGTCTCGGACACGGCCACGCTGGCCGACAACACAACCCACCTTCTGGTAGCCCGCATTTATGATCATGCTGGCGGTTCCACCGACAACGTCGAGCTTTGGGTCAATCCGCAGGACCTGTCGGTCGACGGCGGCGGAAATCCCAACGCCCCGGCCACGCTGTCGGGCACAACCGACAGCAACACCGTGTACTCAGCCGGAAGCGACGTCGACTACGTCAACGTCCGTCCGAACTGGGGCGGCAATACGCCGCTGAGAGTCGACGAGATCCGCGTCGGCGAGACCTGGGCCGACGTGGTCCCCTACACCACCGTGCCCCTGCCGATCGCCTCCTACCACTTCACCGGAGGGTCTGACGCCTCCAGTGATGTCGAGCCGCTGGCGACCGCACTGGCGTGGGATGACAGCCGACTCGGCGGCATCGACAGCAGCAGCGCGACCGCGTATGTTCAGACGGGCCAGACTTCCGGGACCACGCTGGCCGCGGCGATCGCGAGCGACGACTACCATTCGTTCACGGTAGAGCCGAACGGCAATACGATGGATCTCACGTCGCTGACGTTCGACCATTTGTTCGAGAATGGTCACAACACCTTCGACTTTGACGTGTACGTGATGACCAGCGAAACCGGCTTCACCGACGGCGACGAGATCGCCTTCTTCCGGTTCAGCGACGCGGGCGACCACGCCGCGAGTCGGACGGTGGACCTGGGCGGCCCGGCATTCCAGGGCCTGACCGACGACCTGGAGATACGTTTCTACTTTGCGGACCCCTCGACGGCCTCGAACCGCCTCCACCGGCTGGACAGCGTCGTGCTGAACGGCGTCGTCGTGCCCGAACCGGCCACCCTTGCCCTCGCCGCGGTCGGCCTGCTGGGCCTGCGGCGCCGGCGCAGACGGTAGACGCGGCATCTTGCCGCGTTGACGGGACTGCAAGCGAAACGTCCGGCCGCATGGGAAGACACGCGGCAAGATGCCGCGTCTACAGTACCGGACATCACGAACTCTCGCCGGTCTTTCTTGAGGAACCCCGTCAGGCCGGGCGGCGCGGAAAAGCTGATCGCCATGGCGGTCTGACGGATGGGCCGCTCGGTTGCCTGCTGTACCGCACAGCCCGTCCTCGATCGGGTCGTCCGGTCATTCGAGCAGGGCTAACCCAATACCCCCCCCCCGCGGGCCGCTACGGGGGGGGGGGGGGGCAGGGGGGCGGGGGGTGGGCGGGGGGGGGGTGCGGGCGCCCGCCGGTGGTCGCCGGGG
>CAZVEV010000122.1:8346-15838 GCA_964625865.1 uncultured Planctomycetaceae bacterium
CAACTGCCGTCCTCGTTTGGGGTGGCCGGGCATTTGTTCCTGGCTTACCCAATTCCCCCCCCCCGCGGGCCGCTACGGGGCCTTGACGTCGAAGCAGTACAGGTGTTCGTCGTAGCGGAGGTACATGCGCCCGCCGATGATCACCGGGTGGGCCCGGGCCGGCCCGTTGCCCGCGACGTTGAACTCGCCCGTGAGCTTCAGTTCCTTCGGCGTGGCGGGGGCCAGCGCGACGTGGCCGTCCTTGATGCCGTACAGGTACAGCATGCCGTCGGCCGTGCTGATCGCGCCCTTGTACACGCCCTTGCCCCCCCACATCTTCTTGCCCGTCTTCAACTCCAGGCACGACCACTCGTACATGTTGTTGCCGTAGATGTAGTCGCCCAGGATCACGTATCCGCCGTACTGGGTCCGGATCTCCTTGGTCCGCCAGGCCTCGGCCGCGGTGACCTTGTCCCCGTCGACCGACAACCGCAGGCAGATCCCGCCCTTGCCGTACCCCACCGACCAGAACACGTACCCGTCGGAGAACACCGGCGTGGGGGCGTTGGCCATGTTGCCCGCGGCGAAGTCGTTGCTCCAGAGGATCTTGCCCGTCCTGGCGTGCACGCCGAGGATGCCCCCGGCCGCCCCGTTGATGATCATGGGCACGCCCTTGTATTCGACGTAGATCGGCGAGCTGTAGCCGGCGCCGCCGAACGGGCCCGATTTCCACACCGTCTTGCCCGTGGTCTTGTCCAGCGCGACCATGAAGGCCTTGCCCCCCGGCGAGGCGATGACCCAGTCGCCGAGGATCATCAGCGATTCGGCGTAGGCCCAGCGGGGTTTTTTGGCGCCGAACTCCCGCATGTTCCGCTTCCACTTGACCATGCCCGTCCGGGCGTCGTAGCACCCGAGCGTGCCCATGCCCGACAGCAAATACAGTTTGCCTTCGTGGTACGTCGGCGTGCCGCGCGAGCCCATGAACACGTGCTTGCCCCAGAACGCCGGCCCGATGTCCTTGTCCCACTTGATCTTGCCCTGCATGTCGATCGCGAGCATGAACAGGCGCTTGCCCGGCCTCTCCGACACGTCGCCGGTCTCGGGCACGTCTTTGGGGTTCGACGCGACCTTTCGCCCGGTGGTGTAGATCAGCCCCCCGCCCAGGGACACGGTGGAAAAGCCCTGCCCGACGCCCTTGACCTCCCACAGCAGCGTGGGCCCCCTGGCGGGCCAGCTTTTCAGCAGGCCCGTGTCCGGGCTCTTGCCGTCGCGGTTCGGCCCATGCCACTGCGGCCAGCCCGGCGAGGCGGTGGCGCCGCCCGGTTCGGCGGTGGCGCCCGTCATCCCGACGACAAGGACAAGACCCATGCAGATGGCAGACGACGCTGATCTCAGACCCATTGCGATCTCCCGTAACGACAGTGTTTCCATACTCAACACGCCGAATGCACTGCCGGACCGCCCAATGTGCCGTCCCCCCCCGTCGTCAGCGGAACCGCGTAGCACGCACGAGGCCGCGGCCTGAGCGACGATCTCTCGGCCGAGGGGGTAGGGGTCGCCTTGAGCGTGGCATGCGGCTACGGGGCGGCCAAACGCCTTGGCCGGGACGTCGGCCGCGACGCTGACCCTGCGCCGACGGCGCCAGGCGCTGTTTTCTGGGAGATTTCTCTGGACATGGCCGCCTGAATGGTGTATAGTTTTTGTCTGTGCCGACGAGAGCCGTCGGCGGAAGCTCTACGCGACGAGGATATGTGCTTATCCATGTGAGAGTCGGTGGTCTGGCAGGGCCTTCCCAGCCAAGACGTGCGCTTAAGTAAGGAGGCGGCTATGTCCGCTCTGGTTCGTCCGAAACGGTCAGGGGCCGTTGCCCACGGTATACACACACTCGCTCTGGTGGCCGCGGTGATCGTCGCATTCTGCGCGGCGCCGGCAGCGGTGCAGGCCCAGGCGACGGGGACCAACGTGGTCTTCATCGTCGCCGACGACCAGCGGGCCGACGCCATCGGAGCGGTCGGCGGACTCATCAGCACGCCCAACATCGACCGCCTGGTCAACTCGGGCTTCCGCTTCCGAAACACCTACAACATGGGTTCCAACAGCGGCGCCGTCTGCGTGCCCAGCCGCGCGATGTTCCTGACCGGACGGAATCTCTCGGCCGCCTGGAACACCGGGAGCATCAACGGCGTGGCGTCGATCCCGTCGACGTTCAAGGCCGCGGGATACAACACGTTTGGCACGGGCAAGTGGCACCAGGGCCAGACGTCGTTCATCGAGGGCTTCGACGAGGGCGACAACATCCTGTTCGGAGGCAACATCGGCTCGAGCAACACCTCCAACCACCAGAACACCGCCGCCAAGAACAAGAGCTACACCGCGTCCCTGTCGCGGCTGGCCGGCGGGACGGTCACCGGCGGGATCACCGAAGACGGCACGCACGTCAGCGAGCGCTTCGGCCAGGCCACCGTCGACTTCATCAACGCCCAGACCGGCGCCACCCCCTACCTCGCGTACCTCTCGTTCACCGCGCCGCACGACCCGCGGACCTCGCCCGAGCCATACAACAGCCAGTATCGCGACGCCGGCGGGGTCTCGACCGTCGCCCTGCCGGCCAACTTCGCCACCACCACGCCAGTCGACCGCAGCGCGCTGGACGGCAACATCCGGGACGAAATCCTGCTGAACAACATCGGCGGCAACACCGAGGCGAACGTCAAAGAGGAGTTGGCCGACTACTACGGCATGATCACACACATGGACGTACAGATCGGCGAGGTGATCGACGAGGCCCTCCGCGCCGAAGGCCTCACCCCCGGCACGGACGACGTGGACGACCTGACCAACACCGTGCTGGTCTTCACGTCGGACCACGGGTTGGCCCTCGGCAGCCACGGCCTGCTGGGCAAGCAGAACCCGTTCGAGCACTCGATCAAGCCGGCCCCGCTGACGTTTGCCGGCGCCGTCGACGGCACGCCGATTCCAACCGGATCGAGCGACGCGCTGGTCTACCTGACCGACCTGTTCCCCACGCTGACGGACCTGTCGGGCCTGGCCACGCCGGCCAGCGTCCAGGGCGAGTCTCTGGCGGGCATCATCAACGGCTCCGAAACCTCCGTTCGCGACTCGGTCTACAGCGCCTATAAGCGTCTGTCTCGTGCCGTCCGCCAGGGCGACTGGAAGCTGATCTACTACCCCGGACTGCACAAGGCCCAATTGTTCGACCTGGCGGCCGACCCGGACGAACTGAACGACCTGTCGGCCGACACGGTCCAGTGGCCGCGAATGGAAGCGCTGGCGGCGGAGATGCGGTCGCTGGAATCGCAGCTCAATGCCCCGGGGTCCGGCTCGGTTCCGGCCACACTGTTCGGCGGGTTCGAGATCACGTGGCAGGCGGCGCAGGACACGGCGGGGGTCGGCGATATCGCGGTGACGCCGGGCGAGGTGGTCTTGGCGCTGAACGGCGGAAATTCGAGCATCACCGTCGGCGGGGTGACGTTCACGCCGTCGAACCTCGGCTCGGGCGAGTACATCGGCTGCCTGATCGGGCGCACCAGCGGCGACGGGCAGTACGACGCGCTGCTGAACTCCATGACGTTCGGCGGGGGCACGAGTACGACGCTCGAACTGACCGGCCTGACGCCCGGCCACGAATACCTGCTCCAGATCTGGTACACCGACCTTCGAGGTTCCTCTGACGGGCGGACGATGACGTTCAGCGGCGGCGGGCGTGTTGCCGTCGCGGGCGAGGACACGGCCCCCGCACTAAGCGAGGCCGACGTGATCGGCAACATGCTCGGCGCCGACCCGGCCGGCTTCCTCGGCCAGTACGTCGTGGGCACGTTCATTGCCACCGACACCTCCGAGACGCTGCGCCTGGAGACCAACGGGTTCGGCAATGCCCACTTCAACGCCCTTGTCCTGCGGGAGGTCCCCGAACCGTCGACGCTGGCCCTGCTCGCCGCCGGCCTGGGCGGTCTGCGCCGACGGCGCAGGCGGGGAAGGTACGCGTAGGCGCAAGAACAGGGCGTCTTTTCACCCAAATAATCCTCGATCAAATAGTGGGCCTCTCCGCCCGCGCAGTTACAATTACCAAGGACACCCTGCCGGTCGGCAGTTCGGTGTGTCCGGACGGACCGCCCGCCGGGATGGTCCGATCACGTCGTTCAGAACAGGACGTATGCATTGGGGCCGCCGGATTCGGCGACCGCACGTAAGCGTGCCCGCGGCATGGCATGCTGCGGGGCGGCAGGTCAGGGATGGACTGTCTCGATCAAGAGAAACGGAGACTATCATGAAACGGACATTCACAACTCGCGCCGCAGTACCATTTTACGCGCAAGGGCGCCTTCTGATTGTTATCGGCGTCGCACTGGTTCTGTCCGCCGGGCCCGCGGGGGCCGTATCCACCCCCTACTCCGACGATCCGGCGGCCGTCTGGACCTACACCGCCGGCGGCGGGTCCCTGGTCTGGGACACGCAGTTCGCCGGTTGGTTTGACACCAGCGGCAATGGGCAGTTCGAGGAGGTCAAGTGCGACGTGGTAGCCGTCTACGACTTCTGCCATTCCGGCGGGTTCCTCGACCAGTTGTCGTTCGCCAAGTATGCGGCGACCTCCTGCGACTGGGACGAGCACGCCCTGACCAGCGCCCTGTTCGGCAAGAAGTTCATGACCGCCGCCAAGGGAGGCGCCACGATGAGCGACAGTTTCACCGCGGCCTACACCGCCGGCGTGGTCGACGTCCAATTGCCTCTCGAACGCAACAACACCGGCGGCGGGATCAAGCTCGACTACACCGCCGGCGACCGCGCAATCCTCTTTTCCGGCCTGGGCGATCAGCCGGAGTTCTGGGAGGGCATCAAGAGCGCCCACGACGCCTTGGTCGGCTACAGCGGGGCGGGAAGCAACTGGGCCGGGCAGGAGGCCAGCATCACCGCGCTTCACGCCGACGGCACGGCCCCCGAGGCCGCCCCGTGGCTCGACGGCGCCGCGACGGCCGCCAACCTGAAGACCGCCGTCCAGGACGCCGTCAACACCATGACCGCCGGACAGACCCTCTTCCTCTATTTCGACGATCACGGCGCGAGCACCGACGTGATCAAGTCCAGGCACGTCGGCAACCAGTACCTCTACGAGACGACCGTCTCGATCTGGCGCCCGGACGACTACGACAGCGACGCGGCCGACGACCCGTACATCTACGGGATCACCGACCTGTATGTCCGCGGGTACGTGCTGGACGGCTACAGCGACTGGTCGGACCCCAAGCCCGGCTGGACGCACAACGTCTACAAGGACACCAGCGGGCGCATCTGGATCCACTGGTTCTCGACGGACAAGAACGACCCAGACACGTGGCTGGAATCCGGCGTGGATTACGGCTTCGGCTTCCGGCACGACGGGAAGCCGGTCAAGACCTACTGGGACAACATGCGGTACGGGGGTCACCTCAGCGCGGGGCTGAAGAACAAGGGCATCCACGACTGGGGCAGCCCGATCGGCGGGCCGATGGGGCGCGGCAAGCAGGTCTTCGAGAAGCCGGCCAGTCCCGACGCCGACCCGGCCCAGTGGCCCGGATGGGACAACGGCGGAGACGGCTGGGTCTGGGCCCCGATCCCCGAGCCCCTGACCCTCCTGGGCGTGCTCCTCGCCGCCGGCGCAGTGATGCACTACATCCGCAAGACCCGCGTCTGATCGGCCGGGACCTTTCTTTCTGACGGGCGTATAGAGACAAGACATCAGGAAAGACAGGAGGTTCTTGACGGGATGAACAGGATCAACGGGATGAAGAAGAAAAACACAAAACAAGAACAAGAGACAACAGAAAGAGGACGGGGATTACACGGATTAGAGGATTAAGGGGATTGGGGTCTTGAAAACAGAGGGTCCGCGGTTTGATGTGCGGGAGGGTGCATCGTTTTAGCGGTCGATCGTCAGATCGACGTTCGCCGCACATGACGCCGTTGCACCGCAAGCGTCGATCTGATACTACTCTGCGAAGCAGCGCTCCGCTGCGAAGCACGAGCGATCGACTAGCTAAACAGGGAACAGACAACAACGCCTCAATCCCATTAATCCTGTAATCCGCGTAATCCCCGTCCTGGTTCCGTTTCTTTTCTCTCTTTGTCCTTTATCCATTCCATCTCCGTTATCCCGTCAAACCTCTCCTTCTTTTCCCGGTCTTTCGTCTCCCCCCCCCCGCCAGAAAAAAAGGTCGCCCGCGTCTGACGCAGCCGGTTTTTTTCTGGACAAGACGCGCCAACTGTGGTATGATCTATGGGAAGGTCGACGGGAGCCGTCGGCAGAGTCTGGATGTGGCGAGGTCAGATGACAGATGGAGGTCTCGCCTGAACGGTCGTAAGCTCATTTTTCGGAACGAGGTGTGTTATGGAGTCACGTTACTCACAGTGGATTCTCTCGGTTGTGATGGTGTTGGCCCTCTCGCCCGTTGCGGGCGCATCGACGATAGCGTTCATCGATGTCAACGGGTCGAAAGGAACACCCCCGGCGCCTGACGGAAACGGGAACTACTGGAATGCGATTACCAGCGGCACGCTGGGGACAAACGTCGCACTGACCAGCACGGCCAACACGGCCACCGGGTGGAGCGTTAACCTCTCGCTCCAGGGCTCGGGAACCGGCAGCGGCCTGACCGGAGGACTCAACAACACCATTGCCGCTCCCTCGCCGTATAACATCCAGCAGGCCTACGCCGACGGGTGGTACGAGAACAGGGTGGGAGAGAAATACGCACAGGTCACTTTTTCCGGGCTCAACAGTTCTCTGAGCTACTCGCTGGACTTGTGGGGCGCTCGACCCGCATCGCAATGGAGCGATGGGACGATAGTCGTGACAGCCGGCACGGCGACCGGCGGGCCGACGTTTGAACTGACACACGCGACGCTGCTGACCCTGGACGTCCAGCCGAACGGATCCGGCGTCATCACGTTCACGTTTGACGAAAGCGCCACCGGCGGCGACGGCAACGGCGGCAACAACGCCATTCTCAGCCTGATGAGCATCGAGGAAGTCCCTGAACCGGCCACCCTGGCGATCGCCGCCGTCGGCCTGCTGGGCCTGGGGCGGCGGAAGAGATGACGGTCGTGGGGAACCATGGCATGGCGAAGAAGGCACAAATGGAAACGAGATACGCTCGCGAGGAAAGGTGGACCATCATGAACAGGCGATTGGCCCTGGCGGCACTGTGCGTGCTGGCCGCGACGGCGGTCAGTGGGCAGGCATCCGGCGCGGTTACGGGCAACATCCCCAAGGCCGCCTTCGATGTACTCGGCGGCGTCGTGACCGACAGCATCATCGTTTCGGGCGTCACGGACAACGGCGTGACGGCCGACCTGACATTCACGTTCACCGCCCAGGCGCCGGGGCACACGGACACGCCGGCGCTGGCGTTCGGTGAAAACACTCGCCTGGGAGTCAATTCCAGCTTCAACCAAGGTCAGTCGCAATCCTGTTCGGCACTCGTATTGCATCATGGGGTGATTGAGAGTGCAAGGGCGG
>CAZVEV010000123.1:0-10183 GCA_964625865.1 uncultured Planctomycetaceae bacterium
TCGGCAGAAGTGGCGAGGTCATCTGAATGTCGGAGGCTTCGCCTGAACGGTTACTGTTTTCGAGTATGCGGCGGAAGTCCTGGCAGGCCATGGCCCCGCTCTTACCGGCGTATCGCTGCGCCTTGGTGATGTCGACGTCGCATGCTCCCAGCTTTCGAACGTTCTTGCCCAGCCCCCCGAACGTGCCGGGGCCGCGCCCGCCGCAGCCGATCAACGCCCCGCCGAACGTATCGCTCGGTGCGACGGCGCCCGCCCCGCCGAGGACGTGCCTCGGGACGATAGTGAATGCAGCCGCTCCGGCTGCTCCGGCGGCGGCGCCTTTCAGGAACGTCCGCCGACTGGTCCGTGGTGTGCCTTCACCCATTGTGTATCTCCTGTGCTTTTCAACAAAGGGGGTCTGTCCATGCAGTATCTAACCGCGATTATGTTCCCCCGCATCGCGCCGAACAACGGAATATGTGAGCAACGTGGTTCCTTTGCGCGGGCGCCCTACCTCTTCCGTGCGGGTGCCGTGGTTTGACGCGAAGCGGCAACCACGTTGTCTCCATTCGAGAACACGTGGTTGCCGCTTCGCGTCAGCCCACGGCACCCAGCAGTCGGAATCTCCAGAGTGTCCTACTTCCGCCGCCGGCGCGGGGGCTGCGGAAAACGCTTGTCGACGAATCGCCCGTTTTTCTGAATCAGCGTGCCGTCGGCGTAGATCTCGCCCTTCGTGCGAAGGTCGCAAACCATGTCCCAGTGCAGGCCGGACTTGTTGGCGCTGCCCGTTTCCGGATACGACGCGCCCAGCGCCAGGTGAACCGTCCCGCCGATCTTCTCGTCGAACAGCGTGTTGCGCGTGTACTGCGTGATGTTGTAGTTCGTCCCGACCGCCGCCTCGCCCAGGTAGCTCGCTCCCGGGTCCATGTCGATCATCGCGTGGAGGTACTCGGCACCCTTGGACGCCTCGGCGCGGACGACCTTGCCCTTGCTGAACTCCAGGAACACGTCGGTGACCTCGCGCCCCTGGCGCACGGCGGGGAAGCTGAACCGCACGTGGCCCTCGACGGACTTCTCGACCGGCCCGGTGAAGACTTCTCCGTCGGGGAAGTTCAGGCGGCCGTCGCAGTTGATCCACGTGCGACCCGCGCAACTGAACGTCAGGTCCGTGTCGGCGGCCACCACGCGAATCTCCTTCGCCCGGTTCAGCCGCCGCGTCAGCGCCTGCTGCGATGTGCTGATCGCCTTCCACTCGGCGATCGGATCGTCGGCGTTCAGGTGACAGGCCTCGAAGACGAATTCGGTGTACTCGGCCAGGGACATCTCCGCGTCCTGGGCAGCCGAGTGCGTGGGCCACTGCGTGGTGACCCAGTTCAACTCTCCGTTGGCCGACCGTTCCATAAACAGCTTGCTCAGGGGCTGGCCTGCCTTGGCAGTGACGGCCATCTTCTTCGGATCGCACCCGGTCAGGCCCCGCGTGTTGACGGGGGCGGCGATGTGGCAGGCGGCGTCGACCTTGCGGATACGCTGGCGTGCAATCGGTGAGACCCACTTGAGTTGGGCGGGCTTGGCTTCCTTGTAGAAGATCTCCGCCAGGCCGGGCAGGCCGATCTGCGTCTCAACGTTCGCCCCGGCGCGAATGGCCTGCCGGTAGAACTCGGTGATCAGCGGCAGGGCCTCGGGCGTGCTGTTCAGCCGGACGTACTGCCCCCTCTTCAGCGCCAAACAGTACTTTGCCAGCACCTGTCCAAACTTCTCCACGCGCGGATCGCTCATCGTTCTACTCGCCTCTGGGGTGTCTCGGTAACCGCTTCACAGGCCGACAGTAAAGCCTCCCGGCAACCTCAACGCAACCGTTTTCTGACGTGGTCTCGGCGCAGGAGCGGACAGATGACCGCGGAATCCCCCGGCGCACGGTGCACGCGTCCGAAGGACACAGGTCTTCTGCGCAAGACGCCATTTCGCCCCCGGTGAATACACCGGGGGGATTCCCCGCGAATGCGCACGGTCAGAGAAAGCGAATCCTCGTTCGCTTCATGCGCTCGAACGCACCGCGCCGTTGTGCGGAACCCCCGGGTGTAATCACCCGGGGCGAAATGCACGCGCGTTCCGGTCACCCGGATTACTGCCCCGCCGCAACGGCGCCAAGCGTCTTCTTGCCCGTCTTCTTGTGAATCCAACTGTACGTCTTGGGATCGAAGCGATACGCGTTCTTGGATGGCGCGTTCGGGGCGAGTTGCTTTGGAATCCAGCGGGCCAGATCCGCGATGACGGCCTTGTGTTCCGGACGTCCGGCGAGGTTCGTCCACTCGTTTGGGTCCGCGTCGTGATCGTACAGTTCCTCGCCGCCGTCTCCGTAGCGGATGTACCGCCATCGCTGCGACCGCACCGCACACTGGCCCCGACGATACGCCATCACCGCCGGACGGTCGCGCTTCGCGGTCGGATCCCGTAGCAACGGCGCGAGGCTCAAGCCGTCCAACTCGCGCTTGGGCGCCAGGCCGCACAGGTCGATCAGCGTCGGATAGATGTCGACGAGACTCACGGGCCTCTCGCAGCGGCCGCCGGCCTTTGCCTGGCCCGGGGCGGCGATGAGGAACGGTACGCGGGTGGCCTCTTCCCACAGCGTCATCTTGTGCCAATGGCGCTTTTCCCCCAAGTGCCACCCGTGGTCCGACCAGAACACGACGATCGTGTTGTCCGCGTAGTCGCTGGTCTCGAGCGTATCCAGCAGGCGACCGAATTGGGCGTCGGCAAACGTGATGCTCGCCAGGTACGCCCGGACGGCATGCTTGCGCTTACCCGCGGCGGTGATCTTCTCCAGGTCGCTTCGGCGGGCCTTGGAAAGGGCGCGCCCCTCGGCGGGCACGTCGTCCAGATCGTCGGCGGGCGCTTTGGGCAGCTTGATCGTAGCCAGCGGATACAGGTCGAAGTACTTTTTCGGCACGTACCACGGCAGGTGCGGCCGGAAGATACCACACGCCAGGAAGAACGGCCTGGTGTGCTTGCGCTTGAGGTACCGGACGGCGAAGTCGACGGTCTTTGCATCGTCGTAGTCGGCCTCGTCCTTGTTCGGCAGCGGCCCCCAGTCATTCTCGTGGGGCAGGCCCGTGAATCCGCAGAACGGGAACCCCTTCGGCGGCGGGGTGACCTTCGACCACGGGTAGTTCAGCTTCGCGCCGCGATACCACGGGTCGTCGCGGAAGACCAGGCGCCGGAACTCGTCCCACTGGCCCGGCGGGTTGTTGCCCGCGGTGTGATGGAAGATCTTCCCCGCACCGGCCACCGCGTACCCGTGCGCCCGGAAGTGCATCGGTATCGTGACCGCGTCCGGCATGTGAGGCTTCCACCACTGACCGTTGTTGTAGATCCCGCTGGTGGTCGGCATCATCCCGGTAAAGATCGCAGCACGGCTGGGACAGGACACCGGCGAGGCGCAGTAGGCGTGGGTGAACTCCACGCCTTTGGCCGCAAGGCGCTGCTGGGCCGGCGTGTGGACCCGGCCCGCGTATCCGCCCAGCCCGACCGTCCAGTCGCGCATGTCGTCGACAGCTACGAACAGGACGTTGGGCCTGGTGGACGGCTTGCCCGCCGCCGCGAGAGACGTCGAATGCGTTGCCGCCGCCACGGCGCCAAGCCCCAGCGTCTTCAGCAAGGCCCGTCTGGTCACCGTCGTCTGCTTCATTTCACGTTGGCCCTTGGGCTCCGGTCCGCGCGGGTTTCGGCGACCAGGCGGTCGGCCAGGTCGTTGACGTAATACTCGATCCACGTGTAGCCCTTGTGACGATCGTTCGCCGACGCGCCGGCCGGGACGATGCGTGTCGCGTCGGCGGGGTCGGCAGGGTTCAGGCCGCGGGCACGCTCCCACGCGTCGGGCATGCCGTCGGCGTCGGTGTCGGTCGGCGGTTTGGCGGGAGTCAGGCCGGCCAGCAGGCCGCCTTGCGGTTCGTGTCGCCCCCACTTGCCCGTCCCTGCCCGGACCTCCGCGACGGTCCGCTTCGAAACCGCGTCACGAGGAAAGCAGCCCGCCCGGGCAAGAACAAGTTCGTAAGATGCGGGGGCCGTCTGCGTCGCCACCGGCGGGGCGTCCCAAGGCTTGTCCGCCAGCGGCTGGGCGGCGGAGACCGCCTTGGCTGGCTCCAGCCACGAGCACACGTTGCCCTTCGCGTACAGGTGCGTGTTGGGGCGATTCCAGATGAGCTTGTCGAAGGCGCGCCCCTTCATGTGCCGGTGCACGTTCGGCCCGGACTGGAAGGTATTGGCCACCAGGTTGAAGCGGAACGGCTTGCCCGGACGGCGCCGGTTCATGCTCGTCGGGTGGAAGATGAACGGGAGGAGCATGTTGTAGATCACGTTGTTGCGATGGTCCACGACGTCGCAGCCGATCAGCGGGGCACGCTTCTGGTGATGCGCGAACAGGTTGTGGTGCACCGTCACGTCGCCGCGATCGGTGTAGCCGATGATCATCCCGTAGTTGTGCTGCCCCTTCTCGTGCCCGCGCGGGTCCGACTCCTCGATCGTGCTCCACTGGACCGTGACATTGGACGAACCGCACAAGTCCATGTTCTCGTCCGAGCCCCACGAGCACGAGACGTGATCGATGATCAGCGGGTTGACGTTGGTGATCTGGAGACAGTCGCCGGTGTGGCTCTTGCGCCTGACCGGCCGCGGGCGGACGCGCAGGTGGCGGATGATGATGTCGTTGCACGGCGGGGAGATGCGGTATCTCGTCGCGAGGATGCCCTCGATGGTAATCCCCGCTCCCGGCGCGGTCTGGCCCGCGATGGTGAGCTTGCCCGACGTGATCGTCACATTCCCGGGAATCACGCCGCTGACGTCGAAGACGACTATCCGTGGTCCGGTAGCCTGGCAGGCGGCCTGGAGGCTCCCCGGTCCGCTGGCCTTGAGATTGGTCACCTTGATGACACGTCCTCCCCGTCCGCCGGCGGCAACGGCCCCGAAGCCCTCCGCACCGGGGAACGCAGGCAAGGGTTTGTCGGCCTGCACGGTCCGGCCGATCGCAGTCCACAGCAGTATCGCCGCCAGACAAAGCGTTTTCGCACGTATCATCGTTCAGTCTCCCTGTGTCGCATTCAGCCCGACAGGGCCTTGACGATCCGGGCCAGTTCGGCCAGGGCGGCCTGCTCGGCGGCGCGGGCGGCGGTGAGGTCCTTGACGGCCCTCGCACGGAGGGCCGCGTCAGCGATGCGGGCAGCCATTCCTTCCTTGTCGGGCGGCTGGTCCGGGCCGGTAGTGAACGGGAAGGTCTTGGCCACCGCGTCGAGGTGGGCCGCGACGGTTTCGTAGTGCTTCGCGGCGCGGATCAGCGGCGGCGCCGCAGTCGGGTCGTCGAGGCGTTCGGCCGCCTGGGTCAGGAAGGGGGCGGCGTGTCGTCGGGCCTCGGCCCAGCATTGGGCGTTGTAGGCCATCCCGAAGCCGACAGCCTTGTCCGTTGCGATCAGTGTCTCGTTGGACAGGGCTCTGATCCACGCGTCGTAGCCGGCCAGCCCGGTGTGCCACTTCTCGTGCGAGTGCTCTCCCGCCCCGTGCTCGACGGCGAACGCCAGCGCCTCGCGGACGGTCGTCCGGTCGTCGTCGATAGGCTGGCCCCGCATGATCGTCAGCACCGCCGCGATGCCGGTGGGATTGTCGGTGAGCGTAGTATAGTGCTTTTTGCTGATCCGACGGCCGAAGTCATCGAACAGGTAGTTGCCTTCGGCGTCATAACCGACCACGACGTACCAGTCGCCGTGGTCCAGCCACCAGGCCATGCAGGGCAGACCGTCGTCGATGGCGTGTCGGGCCTTGGTCCAGATCGCCTCGAGCCGGGCCGCCGCGTCGGACTCGGACCTGTGGGTCCGGAAGGTCTCGACGAGCAGGCCGAGATTGGCTGCAAGGGCATCGCTCTTCTCAGTCGGCCAGGCTGTCGGGCCGCTGGGACAGATCGCCTCGTGGATGTTCAACGCAAAGGCGTGCCCGCTGGCCCCATAGATCCACGTCGGCGAGGCGTCGAACTTGAGGTACTTCGCCGCCCCGATCAGTCCGCCGACCCGCGTCATCCAGAGCGGCTGGGCCCGGAGGCCTTCAAGCATGCCGCGGGCGGGTTTCTCTGCGTCCATCGTCGCCCGCCCGGGCCCACAGCCGATGCACGCCGCGCCGACCCACCCAAGCAGCGCCGCGGCGCCAATCGCCAGAGCCTTCGTAGTCATTTGCCTTCCCTTAATCCTATCCAAGTGACCCGAACGCGTCCGGATTCGTCCGGGCTGGTCGCGCAATAGGTTATCCCCGGCGCGCTGCGTCAACAAGCGGTTTCCCCCGCTCCGGATCCCCTGAAAACTTTCCCGTCCCGCCGAGACAAACGGCATGGTGAGGTCTTTAATAGTGACACGACCACGAAGACAAAGGAAGCATTCAGATGGAACAACCCAACGCAAGCCACACCGCCGGCGGACTTAACAGCCGGCGCCGCTTTCTCAAGGCGGCCTCCACGACGACAGCGGCCGCCATCGCCGCACCGTATGTACTGACCTCCGACGCCTTGGGCGCCCCGGACCGGGCGCCGGCGTCCGAGCGCATCGTCATGGGCGCCATCGGCGTCGGCGGGCGCGGCACGGGAAACATGCGGAGTTTCCTCAACAGCAAGGACGTCCAGATGGTCGCTACCTGCGACGTCCGCAAGAAACACCGCGACGCGGCCAAGGGGTACGTCGACAGCAAGTACGGAAACAAAGACTGCACGGCGTACAATGACTTCCGCGAGGTCCTCGTCCGCGACGACGTCGACGCGGTCTGCTGCGGCACGCCGGACCACTGGCACGCGATTATCACGATCGAGGCGTGTCGGCACGGCAAGGACATGTACTGCGAGAAGCCCCTGACCCTCACGATCGCCGAAGGCCGCGCCATGGTCAACGCCGCCCGCCGCTACGGGCGCGTCGTCTCCGGCGGGTCACAGCGGGTGATCGGCAACTACGGCAGACTGGCCGTCGAGGCCCGCAGCGGGATCATCGGGAAGGTCACCGAGGCCTGGGCGAACCTGGGCGGCCCGTCGCGGCGATGCTACCTCGGCGAGCAGCCGATACCCGAGGGCTTCGACTGGGACCTGTGGCTGGGCCCGGCCCCGTGGGCGCCGTACCACGAGTACCGCTGCGGGCGGGCGTACGGGCTGAGCGGCAAGGGCTTCCGCACGTGGTACGACTACTCCGGCGGGATGATGACCGACTGGGGCGGCCATACGTTCGGCGGGACGCTGTACGGCCTGGGCAAGCTGGAAGAAGGCCCGGTCGAGATCATCCCTCCGAGCAAGGACAACAAGCTGCTGACGTATGTCTTCGCCGACGGCGTGCGGATGTATCACGGGGCGGGCCTGTTCGGCGGGGCGATCTGCTACAAGGGCACGCACGGGACGATCGGCAGCAGAGGCACGCAGGGCACGGGCGAGCGCAACAACCAGCCCATCGAGAACTACAAGGGCTCGGGCGGGATTTACGGCGACTTCATCCACTGCGTCAAGACGCGCCAGCGCCCCTTCCGCGACGTCGAGCGGTCGCACCGGACCGCCACGGTCTGCCACCTGGGCAACATCGCCTACGAACTGAAGCGCCCGCTGAAGTGGGACCCGATCAAGGAAGTCTTCCCCGACGACGAAGAGGCCAACCGCATGGTCGACAGGCCCAAGCGCGGGCCTTGGACACTGTAACAGAGAACACTCCGACCGCCAGACCGAAAGGCACACCGATGAGAAACCGTACCTTCATGATGATCCTCGCCGGGGCGATCTTCGCCGCGGCCGCCGCCTGCCCCGCCGCGGCGCCGTCCGCCGCGGACCTGAACAAGGCCCTGGACGAACTGGCCAAGGCCGACTGGGGCAACATGCCCGCCTCGCTGAAAACCGTCGAGGACGCCATGGTCGCCGCTCCGAGCGACGCCGCCACGCAGAAGATCCTCCAGAAGCGTATGTGCACCATGCTGTCGTCCGACGCCAAGACCGGCATCAAGCAGTTCGTCCTGCGCAGGCTCAGCCTGATCGGCGATGCCGGAGCGATTCCCGCCATAGCCCCCCTGCTGACCGACAAGGACCTGTCGCACATGGCCCGCTACGCCCTGCAGCGCATCGGCGGCCCGGCGGCGACCAAGGCCATCCGCGGCGCCGTCGGCGGCGTCAAGGGGCGCCAGAAGGCGGGCATGATCAACTCGCTGGGCGAGATGGGCGACACGGGGGCCGTCGCGTCGCTGACGGGCCTGCTGAAGGACTCCGATCCGATGATCGCCGGCGCCGCGGCCTCGGCGCTGGGACGAATCGGTGGGACCGACGCAGCCAAGGCGCTCGGCGACTTCCACAAAGGCGCCCCCAAGAGCCTGGCCGTCGTAGCGGCCAACGCCTACCTGGACGTGGCAGCCAAGCTGCTGGCCGACGGCAAGGCCAAGGAGGCGGCCGCAATCTACAGGCAACTCGAGAACGACAAGCTGGCCGTCGTCCGCGTGGCTGCCGCCCGCGGCATGGTGGCGGCCAACCCCGCCGAGGCCATGCCCCGGCTGTTGAAGGCCCTGGACTCCAAGGACGTCGCCGTTCGCGGCTCGGCCGCCGAGATGATCGCCCAGGCCCCCGGGGCCGAAGCGACCAAGGCGTTCGCTGCCGGACTGGGCAAGCTCAGCCCGGAAGGACAGATCGCCCTGATGCGGGCCCTGGCCACCAAGGGCGACCCGGCGGCCCGGCCTGAAGTGGCCAAGCTGCTGACCTGCCCCAACCCGGCCGTCTGCCTCGTTGCGATCGAGACCCTCGGGGCGGTCGGGTGTGCGGCAGACGTCAAGCCGCTGGCGGCCGTTGCAGCCGGCAAGGAGGCCAAGGCCGCCGACGCCGCACGTACGAGCCTGGCCCAGATGCCCGGCGAGGCCATTGACGAGGCGGTCGCCGCGGCCGTGCCCACGGTTAAGCCGCCCCTCCAGGCCGCGCTGCTGCAAGCGCTGGCCGCACGCCGGGCCAAGCAGACCGTCCCGGTCGCCATGAAGTGCACTGACTCCAGCGACGCCGGCGTCCGCATCGCCGCCTTCGACGCCCTGGGCGTGATGGCCGGCGCCGAATGCACCGCGGCGGTCGCCAAGAAGATGGTCGCGTCGGCCGACGCCCGCCAGCGCGACGCGGCGAGCAAGGCCCTGTGCGCCATCTGCACCCGCGGGCGCGACGAATCGGCCCCGGCGGTGATGGCCGCGATGGGCGCCGCCGACGCGACGGCCAAGAAGGCCCTCCTCCGCGCCCTGCTGCACGCCGGCGGCGCCAAGGCGCTGGCCTGCGTCAAGGGCGTGGCCAACGGGTCCGACGAGGACCTGGCCAAGGAAGCCGTTCGCACGCTGAGCCAGTGGCGCGATCACAGCGCCGCCCCGATCCTGCTGGACCTGGGCAAGTCCTCAAAGAACCCGATCATCAAGATCCTCGCCGTGCGCGGTGTGATGACGATGGCCGGTTCCATGAAGGATCAGACACAGGCCGTCCGCCTGCTGCAGGACGCCGAGAAGCTGATCACGCGGCCCGAGGAGACCAAGCTGCTGCTCGGCACGTTGGGCAATATGCGATACATCAAGGCCCTGCCCGTGGTGGTGTCTTACCTGGGCAAGGCGTCGGTCAACACCGAGGCGGCGACCGCCGCGGTGAAACTCGGCCGCGAGATCGACCAGCGCAACAAGAACGTCCGCAAGGAAGTCATCGAGGCGATGAAGGAGGTCATCGAGACCTGCAAGGACAAGCGCACGGTCAAGCAGGCCGACGCCGTCATCAAGAAGGCCCCGAGACGGCGCTAGCGCCGGACCCACGGACCCCAAAAGGTCCCGGCCCCGGCCGGGGCCCCCTCACGAGTCAACCGGGTCGGCGGGCCCCTCAGTCCTGCCGGCCCGGTTGCATTCTTGCCCGACCACTCGAATCACGAGTTCGTCCGGCGCCTACTCTCGCTCGCGCTCCATCCGTTCCAGGAGTCGGTGGGCCCGTTCCAGTTCCTCGCGGAGCCTGCGGATCTGCTCCTCGAGTTCGGCCATCCGACGGTCGCCGTCACGACGTTCACGCTCGTGCTCACCCTCCCGCCGGCGGTCAATTTCGCGACGCTCGCGCTCATGCTCGCCCTCGCGCCGACGGTCACGCTCACGCTCTTCGTGCTCGCGTTCTCCTTCGCGCCGGCGGTCACGCTCACGCTCTTCGTGCTCACGTTCTCCTTCG
>CAZVEV010000123.1:10283-15822 GCA_964625865.1 uncultured Planctomycetaceae bacterium
GCCGGCGGTCACGCTCACGCTCTTCGTGCTCACGTTCTCCTTCGTGCCGGCGGTCACGCTCACGCTCTTCGTGCTCACGTTCTTCTTCGCGTCGACGGTCGCCTTCGCGGCCCTCTCGCTCGTGCTCGCCTTCACGGCGACGATCACCGTCGCGTTCGTGCCGTCGATCGCGATGGCCTTCGTGCGGGCGGTCACCGTCGCGCCGGTCATGCCTGTGGTCACCCTCTCGGCGGCGACCGCCCTTCAGTTCGCCCGGCGGAATAATCCGGCCGGTCTTGCCGTCGAGGATGAACCGTCTCTTGCCGCTGGTCACCACGACATACGGTCCATCGTACCTGACATTCGCGCTGACGCGGCCTTCGACACGCGTCAGACGAGTGACCCAGAGCTTCTTCTTGACCAGACTTCTCGCTTGCCCCTCTGCCACCAGCCACCCACCGGTAACCGTGGTCTTGCACACAACTCGGTCGGCGGCCCGGAACGCGTCCTCACGAGGGTCGCGACGTTCCCCGTCACGCTCTCTGTCACGCTCGCGACGGTGTTCACGTTCCCGTTCGTCGCGATGTTCGCGGTCTTCGCCGTGCTCGCGCCGACCGTCTTCATCCCTGCTGACGCGGCGCGGCTCTTCCTTTTCCTTCTCGCCATCGGCCGCCCTCACCAGCGGGGTCGCCACCAGCATCAGTGCCGCGGCCCCCGCGGCCGCCGCCAGGACCCATCGCGTCAAGCGCGCCATGCGCGGGTCATGCGAGTGCTCTGTGTTCACCATCATCTCGATTCTCCTTCTCAGGTGGCAGCCCATTGAGGGCAGCCCAACAGGGGTTGCGCCCCGGTCGTGACGAGCGATCTGCTCGGCCAGCCGGACCAACGTTCTCGCCATATCCATCGGCCGGGCACCGCTGTCCAGCGCGCGGTCGTCAGCCGTCAGTTCGCTCTCGATTCCCGCCCGGCGGGCCAGCCACCAGACCGGCGGGCACCACCACGCCAGGGCCGTCGCCGCCATCCCCAGCAGGTGCCACAACGGGTCCCGCCCCGCCAAGTGCCCCAACTCGTGCGCCAGCGCTCCGCGCAGGGCGGGCCCGACGGCCGACGGCGAACCACTGGGCAGAACGATCACGGGACGAACCACGCCCGCAGCGGCCGGCTGACCCAGGTCCGGCGCGACGTACACCGGGAAATCCGCCCCCAAGTCCATGCGCCGGGCCAACCGTTTCGTAAGCGAAGTCCACGCCGGCGACGCCGGCCGCCAGCCGCGACGCCACCACGCCAGACGCACCACGCGCCACACGAGCAGCAGCACAAGGGCCACGCTGCCGGTCAGCATGACCCGCGGCACGACGGGGCCCGACAGGAACGGCGCGGCTCGCCGTTCGGGCGGCGTCACGGGGGCAACAGGAGCCAGTTGTTCAACCGTCGGCGAGGCGGCCGGGGGCGGCGCGTGGACAGTTGGTCCGGCAGCGCGCACCCAGACGGGGCGTGCCGCATCCCGCCTGATCGGCCGCTGCATCTCGACATCCCGTTTGCTGTCATCTCGCATGGGCGCGGCCGACGACCGGTGCGCGTCAGCAACGTCCACGACAGGTGCCTCTATCGGACAATCCAGCAGCCCCGCCGACGGCTGCCACCACTGCACCGCCCCAACGCCGGCCAGCACAAGCGGCACGCCGCCTAGCGCAAGCCGACAAACGGTGCGTCGAAACACCGCCGGGCGTCGCCGCAGGGCCAGCACCATCGCCGCGCCCGCCGCCGCCCAGAGGGTCACGCCCCACACCGCGTTGATAGCCAGTTGCAGACTCATCGGCGCTGCCCCTTGCTCTTGCGGAACACGTTCTGGATGGCCTTCAGGTCCGCCTTGGTCACGCGCGGTGTCCCCAGGAGATGGCACAGCAGCTTGTCGGTCCGCCCGCCGAACAGGCTGCCGACCAGCCTGTCCACGCTGGCCTCGGTGTACTGTTCCCGCGTGACGGCCGGCGTGTAGAGAAAAGCCTTGCCCACCACGTGGTGCGTCACCATGCCGCGCCGCTCCAGGGCCCGCATGGTTGTCAGCACGGTAGTGTAGGCGATCTTCCGGTCGGCGAGCATCTCCTCGTGGAGGTCGGCGACGGTGGCCTGTCCCCGCCGCCAGACGGCCTCCATCACCTGCAACTGCAAATCACCAAGCTGCTCGACCATAGGTCTGTTCCTCGATATCGCCAATCTACTATAGCCTACATATGTACCCTATAATAGGAACGCCACAACGTCGTGACAACCTCTTTCTCAACTATTTTTTCGCCGCGGCGATGTTCGGCCAAACGACCCGCCGCGACGGAAGCCACGATCTCCGCTTGACAGGGCGGCGCCAGTTGGTAATCTCAGGCGTTTGCGGCCAAGCCAGCGTAAGCGACAGCAGGGATGCGTCACGTGGCCTCCCGGTGTCGGTGGCTTTCGATAACACAGGAGTTTCGCGCGCAGCCATGAATTGCAACAACATCACGGTCATAGGACTGCAGTGGGGTGACGAGGGTAAGGGCAAGGTCGTCGACGCCCTGGCCAGGACAAGCCGCTACGTTGCACGCTATTGCGGCGGGGCCAACGCCGGCCACACCGTCGTCACCGGGGGCGAGAAGTTCGCCCTCCACCTGATTCCGTGCGGGATCCTGCACGAGGGCGTGGTCAACGTCGTGGGCAACGGGTTGGCGTTCGACCCGGCGGTGGCGGTTGAGGAGATCGACAACCTGCTTGCCCGGAACGTGAAGGCCGACGCGGACAATCTGCGGGTCTCTTCGTGCGCCCAGGTGGTGATGCCGTGGCACAAGCTGCAGGACACGCTGAGCGAGAAGAAGCTTGCCGACGCCAAGATCGGCACGACCGCGCGAGGCATCGGCCCGTGTTATTCCGACAAGGCCATTCGCTCGACGGCCGTCCGCGCAGGCGATCTGAAGGACCCGGAGGTCCTCGGCGAGAAGGTCAGGCGGATCGTCGCCCAGAAGAATGAGGTCTTCGCGGCCTTGTACGACGCCGAGCCGATGGACGCCGAAGCGATCCTCGCCGAGTACACCGAGTACGGGCGTCGGCTGGCGCCGATGATCCGCAACACCGGCGAGATGCTGCGTGCCGCGGCCCGCGAGGGTCAGCGCACGCTCTTCGAGGGCGGCCAGGGCAGCATGCTGGACGTGGACCACGGCACGTATCCGTTCGTGACCAGTTCGTCGGTAACCGCCTGCGGCGTGCCGGCCGGCACGGGCGTGCCGCCCAGCGCGGTGGGCACGGTATTGGGGCTGATCAAGGCCTACACCACACGCGTGGGCGCAGGGCCCTTCCCCAGCGAGCAGGACAACGAAACGGGCAACTATCTCCGCGAGAAGGGCAACGAGTACGGCACGACGACGGGCCGGCCCCGCCGGTGCGGCTGGTTCGACGCCTTTGCCGTCCGCTACGCCGCGGACCTCTCCGGCGTCAACGAGTTCGCCTTGAGCCTGCTCGACGTCCTGAGCGGGCTGAAAGAGATCAAGATCTGCACCGGCTATCGCGTCGGGGGCGAGGACCTGGGGAGCTTTGACCCGTCTGCAATGGGTGATGCGGAGTGCGTCTATGAAACGCTGGACGGCTGGGACGAAGACATCACCGCCTGCCAGTCCTACGCGGACTTGCCCGCGGCGGCCCGGCGCTACGTCGACCGCGTCGAGCAGCTTCTCGGTCGCCCGGTGGGCGTCATCAGCGTCGGGCCCGACCGCGAGCAGACGATCTTCCACAACACGGTCATCGAGGGCCTCAAGTGAGCATGGCCGATCTGTCACCGGAAGTGGTCGCGGCGAACCGCGCCGCGGCCGGTCTGAGCGAGCAGACCATGCCTCGCTCGGTGGCGATCATTATGGACGGCAACGGGCGGTGGGCTCGCAAGCGCGGCCTGCGCCGGACGGCCGGACACATGCAGGGCGCCGAGACCGTCAGCGACATCATCGCTGAAGCCGCATGCCTGGGCCTCAGCGCACTGACGCTCTACAGCTTCTCGATCGAGAACTGGTCTCGCCCGCGTGAGGAAGTCAACACGCTGATGCACATCTACGCCGAGCACCTGGTGCGTGAGCGTCCGATGATGGTCTCGCACAACCTGCGCGTCCGTCATCTTGGGCGGCGCGACGGCCTGCCGGACAGCGTTCTTCGCGAGTTGGACGAATCGTGCAACATTTCGGCGAGCAACACGGGCATGTTTCTCGGATTGGCGCTGAACTACGGCTCGCGAGCAGAGATGGCCGACGCAGTAACGCGTATCGCCCGCCGCGTGGCTGACGGCGAGCTGGACCCCATCGAGATCGGCGAGCAGACGATATCCGATGCGTTGGATTCGTCAGGCATGCCCGACCCGGACCTGCTGATCCGGACCTCCGGCGAGATGCGGCTGAGCAACTTCCTGTTGTGGCAGTTGTCGTACGCGGAGTTCTACGTGACCGACGTGTACTGGCCGGATTTCACCATAGGCGAGTTCCACAAGGCGCTGCGCAGCTTCGGCAGCCGTCATCGCCGGTTCGGCGGAGTGGATGAGTCCAACGCGTGAATCTCTGGTTGACTGGTTGATTGGTTGACTGGTTAACTGGGTTGGACGCCCTCGTCGGGTGCTGTGGGCTCCATTGACGGGTTGGCGGTGCCAACGATGAAGATAGCAGCACGAGAGAACTTCCGATTCACGGACAAGCGGCTGGCGCTGGGACTAGCGATATGCCTCGCGTGGGGTCTGGCGGATGTCCTGAGAGGCGCCGAATCGCATTGGGACCGGACGGGTGTCGCATCGTCACTGACCGGCTTGGCAAGCATGGCTTGTGTCATCTGGGCAATTCTGGGCAAGACGCGCCAATGCCTGTTCTTGCTCCTGACGGCGGTGATAGCGATACTCATAGCCGTCAGGCCTTTTGTCTCCGTGGCACGATGACGGCGTGCTCCTGTACGTGGTTGCTTCGCTGCGCTCCGCAGCCCACGGCACCCGGTTTGGCCCTATGATCGGTCAACCAGTCAACCAGTTAACCAGTTAACCAATACACCAGTTAACCAAATGACGATTCGCATCACACCGAACATCTCGATTGCCGACGACGAGGTCACGTTCGAGTTCGTCCGTTCGCCGGGGCCGGGCGGGCAGAACGTCAACAAGGTCTCGACGACGGCCCAACTGCGCTTCGACGTGGGGGCCAGCGAATCGCTGAGCGACGAGGTCAAGCAGCGCCTTCGCACGCTGGCCGGACGACGCATGACGGCTGACGGCGTGCTGGTCATCCAGGCCAGGCGCTACCGCAGCCAGGCGCGGAATCGTGACGACGCACTGGACCGGTTTGTGGACCTCGTCCGCCGCGCCGCGGCCCGTCCCAAGGTCCGCCGCAAGACCAAACCCACCGCCGCCTCGAAGCAGCGACGCCTGGAGACCAAGCGCCGCCGGTCGCTCACCAAGCAGCGCCGCCGGCCGGTCAATCGCGACCGGGACTGACCTGCGATGCCGCCCTCGCCAGTGCCACAACGTGCCGAGCGACCATTCCGGCCCGGGCGCGACATTCTCACATTCTTAAGAATG
>CAZVEV010000124.1:0-15821 GCA_964625865.1 uncultured Planctomycetaceae bacterium
GACGCGGTGACCGGCAAGCCGATCGCCAAGGCCAACGTCGAGTTCTTCGGCTGGTATCGCAAGTATGTCGGCAAGCGGGGCCAGCGCAGGTATGACACGCAGACGAAGAACTTCTCCGAATTCACCGATGCTGACGGGCAGATCACGCTGGGCCCGGACCGGATGTCGAGCAGCTTCCGGTGGGTGGCCATCGCGCGGACGGACGAAGGGCGCCTGGCGTACCTGGGGTTCAGCGGGGCGTGGTATGGCAACTACTACGACCGCGAATACAACCAGCGCAAGACGTTCGTGATGACCGATCGCCCGGTGTATCGCCCCGAGCAGAAGGTCAACTTCAAGTTCTGGATCAACACCGCCAAGTACGACGTCGAGGGCAAGAGCGAGTTCGCGGGGCAGAGCTTCACGGTTCGGATCAACAACCCCAAGGGCGAGAAACTGCTCGAAAAGAACGTCAAGCTGGACGAGTTCGGCGGGGCCGCCGGCGAACTGAAGCTGGAAGACGAGGCGAAGCTGGGCATGTACTCGATCCAGATCCGCCAGGGCAACCGCTACTACGGTGGGGGGCGGTTCCGCGTCGAGGAGTACAAGAAGCCGGAGTTTGAGGTCAAGATCGAAGCGCCTACCGAGCCGGTGGCGCTCGGTGAGAAGATCACCGCCACCATCGAGGCCAAGTACTATTTCGGCGCGCCGGTCACCGACGCGAAGGTCAAGTACAAGATCCTGCGGACCGAGCACTCGGGTACGTGGTACCCCTGGACGCGCTGGGACTGGCTGTTCGATTCGGGCTACTGGTGGTACGGGTACGACTACGTGTGGTATCCGGGCTGGAAGCACTGGGGCTGCCGCGCTCCGATCTGGCCGTGGTGGGGATGGCGCCCGACGCCCCAGCCCGAGGTCGTCGCCGAGAACGAGGTCAAGGTCGACAAGGACGGCAAGGTGAAGGTCGAGATCGACACCGCGCTGGCCAAGGCGATTCACGGCGACCGCGACCACAAGTATGCGATCACCGCCGAGGTCACCGACAAGAGCCGCCGGACCATCGTGGGGACGGGCAACGTGCTGGTCAGCCGTCGCCCCTTCAAGGTCTACGCGTGGGTCAATCGCGGCCATTACCGCGTGGGCGACGTGATCGAGGCGAACTTCCAGGCCAGGCGGCTGGACGGCAAGGGCGTCAAGGGCACGGGCGTGCTTCGCCTCAAGAAGATCACATATCCCAAGGGCAAGCCCGTTGAGGTGCAGGTCCAGCAGTGGGACCTGGATACGGATGAGGACGGCAAGGCGTTGATCCAGATCAAGGGTCATCGCGCGGGGCAATACCGCCTGAGCTACACCGTCACCGACGCGAAGAAGCACGAGATCGAGGGCGGCTATATCTTCGTGATCTGGGGCGAGGGCGACAGCGGGGGCAATTACCGGTTCAACGACATCGAACTGGTCGCCGACAAGAAAACCTACGCGCCGGGCGAGAAGGTCGCCCTGCGCATTAACACGTCGCGCCCCGGCTCGACGGTCCTGCTGTTCGTCCGACCGGCCAACGGCGTGTACCTGGCGCCCAAGACGCTGCGCCCGAAGGGACGGAGCGTCAAGCAGCAGATCGACGTGATCAAGAAGGATATGCCCAACTTCTTCATCGAGGCGCTGACGGTGGCGGACGGCAAGGTCTTCCGCGAGGTCCGCCAGATCGTCGTCCCGCCCGAGAAACGCGTGCTGGACGTCAAGATCACGCCCTCCAAGAAGACCTACAAGCCGGGCGAGAAGGCGAAGGTCAAGATCCAACTGGTCGACGCCACCGGTGAGCCGTTCAGCGGGTCGACGGTGGTCACGATGTACGACAAGGCCGTCGAGTACATCTCCGGCGGGTCGAACGTGGGCAAGATCAAGGAGTTCTTCTGGAAGTGGAAGCGCAGCCATTACCCGCGCCACGAGACGTCGCTGAGCAAGGGCAGCGGGAACCTGCTCAGGCAGGGCGAGACCGGCATGGGGTTCCTGGGCATCTTCGGCTACAGCGTGGCCGACGATGACAAACTCGAAGCAAAGGATGGCGAGAAGCAGCAGGTGGAGCAGTCGGCGAGGCGCGACCGGAGCAACGCCCTTGCCGGCGCCGATGCAGCGGCCGAGGGGGCCGTGATGGCCAAGAGAAAGAGCAGCGCCGCCCCCGGCGCGCCGGCCAACGGCGGCGGGCGCGCCGGCGGCAAGGGGCGGGGCCAGGGCGCCGGCGGGGGCGAGATGGTCCAGCCGACGGTTCGCACGAAGTTCGCCGACACCGCCTTCTGGGGCGCGGCGATCACGACGGGCAAGGACGGGTTTGCCGAGATCGAACTGACCATGCCCGAGAACCTCAGCACGTGGAAGACGCGCGTCTGGGCGATGGGGTACGGCACGCGGGTGGGCGAGGGCACGGTCGAGGTCATCACGACCAAGAACCTGATCGTCCGCCTCCAGGCCCCGCGGTTCTTCGTGCAGAAGGATGAAGTGGTCCTGTCAGCCGTCGTGCACAACTACCTCAAGACCGCCAAGGACGTCGAGGTCTCGCTGGGCATTGGCGGAGGATGCATCGAACTGATGAAGGGCGTAAAGGCGACCCAGCGGGTCAAGATCCCCGCCAACGGCGAAAAACGCGTCAACTGGCGCGTCAAGGTCACCAAAGAAGGCACCGCCAAGATCACCATGAAGGCCCTGACCGACGAGGAGTCCGACGCGATGGCGATGGACTTCCCGGTCTTCGTTCACGGCATGCTCAAGACCGACAGTTTCTCCGGCGTGATCCGTCCGAAGAACAAGGCCGCGAAGATCGAGATCAAGGTCCCGGCCGAGCGGCGACCCGAGCAGAGCCGCCTGGAGATCCGTTACTCGCCCACGCTGGCCGGGGCCATGGTCGACGCCCTGCCGTACGTCGTCGAGTACCCCTACGGCTGCACCGAGCAGACGCTTAATCGCTTCCTGCCGACGGTGATCACGCAGAAGGTTCTGATCCGCATGGGCCTGGACCTCGACGACGTGAAGACCAAGCGCACCAACCTCAACGCGCAGGAGATCGGCGACGACGTGAAGCGCGCCGCCGACTGGAAACGCCTGATCGGCAAGAAGCGCTGGGACGGCAAGAAGTGGGTCAACCGCAACCCGGTGTTCGACCAGGCGGAGGTCAACCGCATGGTCAAGCGCGGCCTGGAGAGGCTGACGAACATGCAGAACTCCGACGGCGGCTGGGGCTGGTGGAGCGGATGGCGTGAGCACTCGTATCCGCACACGACGGCTGTGGTCGTCCACGGGCTGCAGATCGCCCGCGCCAACGACGTCGCTGTCGTGCCGGGCACGATCAAGCGCGGCATCGACTGGCTCAAACGCTACCAGGCGAAGGAACTGGCACGCCTGATCCTGTGGGAGAAGACGAAGAACAGCGGCAAGCGGTTTGCCGACAACATGGACGCGCTGGTCTACATGGTGCTCGTCGACGAGAAGGTCGACAACGTCGAGATGCGCAAGCGGATCTACCGCGACCGAAACCACATCAGCGTCTACGCCAAGGCGATGTTCGGGATCGCGTGTCACAACGTCGGCGACATGGAAAAGCGCGACATGCTGAAGCGCAACGTCGAGCAGTACCTCGTCCAGGACGACGAGAACCAGTCGGCCTGGCTGAAGCTGCCCCACGGCGGGTACTGGTGGCGGTGGTATGGCAGCGAGATGGAGGCCCACGCCTTCTACCTCAAGCTGCTGTGCCTGACCGAGCCCAAGAGCGCCAAGGCCTCGCGGCTGGTCAAGTATCTCATCAACAACCGGCGCCACGCGACGTACTGGAACTCGACGCGTGACACGGCCTACGTGATCGAGGCCTTCGCCGAGTACATCAAGACCTCCGGCGAGGACAGGCCCGACATGACGGTCGAGGTCTTCGTTGACGGCAAGCGTCACAAGTCGGTGAAGATCAACAAAGACAACATCTTCAGCTTCGACAACAAGCTGGTCTTGCTGGGCAAGAAGGTGACCTCCGGCAAGCACACGGTCGAGCTGCGCAAGACCGGGCGCGGGCCGCTGTACTTCAACGCCTACCTGACCAACTTCACGCTCGAAGACCACATCACGCGGGCCGGGCTGGAGATCAAGGTCAACCGCAAGTACTACAAGCTCGTCCGGGTCGACAAGACCATCAAGGTCGAAGGCTCCCACGGGCAGGCGGTCGACCAGAAGGTCGAGAAGTACGAGCGAAAGGAACTGAAGGAACTGTCCACGCTGAAAAGCGGCGACCTGGTCGAGATCGAACTGACCATGGAGAGCAAGAACGATTACGAGTACATCGTCTTCGAGGACATGAAGGCCGCCGGCTTCGAGCCCGTCGACGTCCGCAGCGGCTACAGCCGCGACGGCATGGGCGCCTACATGGAACTGCGCGACGAGCGCGTCACGTTCTTCGTGCGGCGCCTGATGCGAGGCAAGCACTCGCTGAGCTACCGCATGCGGGCGGAGATCCCGGGCAAGTTCAGCGCCCTGCCCACCAAGGCCAGCGCCATGTACGCCCCCGAACTGAAGGCCAACTCCGACGAGATCAAACTTCGGATCGTGGACTAAGGTCGAAAGTCGAAGGTCAAAGGTCGAAGGTTTCTCGTAGGGCGTGCAACTCGTTGCACGCGGAACGGAGAAGTCACTCGTGCCGCGTGCACCGAGTTGTACGCCCTACGACTGTCGAGGGACCTGTCCTCGATAGCGAATCGGCAATCGGATAGTGCCGACGCTATGGTAGGCCCTCAAACTGTCGCGCAGCGTGCAGTACGGTCAGTCTCCGCAATGCGTCATCGCCTAAATGGTAGATGACACGGAAACTGCCGACTATGAGTTCTCTTGTCGTCTCTTGGCCAATCTCAGGGACCATTCTTCCGGATCGTGGGAAACGCTCAAGTCGGTCGGCCGCTTCGAAGATGGCCTGAATCTGCGCATCGGCGTAGATTTCGGCATCATGGGCGATATAGGTGTGGATACTGTCCAGATCCGCAACGGCCGGCTCGGTCCAGACGACCCGTGTCATCGGCTGAACCTGCGTTTGACCTCATCGTGCGGAATGACGCGCCCTTCCTCGGCGGCCTGCATGCCCCGAGCGATCTTCATACGAACGTAGAGTTCGTACATCGCGTCAACGTAAGACGCCGAGTCAGGAAGACTGTCGGCGATTGTCCGAAGGTCGGATCGTACGTTCGTTGCATCCATACACGTATTATCGCCGGCGGGCACGTCGGCGTCAACACATACGAAACCTGGTCATCCGGAGGCAATCGGATATTGTCCGAACTCGACCGCGGCGCGGCACATGGCGACGATGTTGGCGGGGGGGGTGTCGGCTTGCACGTAGTGGCTCGGGGCGAGGATGTATCCGCCGCCGGGGGCAAAGGCCTGTATCCGCAGGCGGACCTCGGCCTCCACATCCGCTTCGGTGCCGAACGGCAGGACGTGCTGCTCGTCCACCCCGCCATGGAACGTGATCCGGTCCCCGAAGCGGCGCTTGAGCTCGGCTGACTCCATGCCCGCCGCTCGCGGCTGGACCGGGTCGAGCACCTGCAGGCCGATCCCGATCAGGTCCTCGATCAGCGGAGCGATGCCCCCGCAACTGTGGAACATGATCTTGATCGCGGGGTTGATCTCGTCGAGCAGCTTGCGGGCGGCCGTCCAGCGGCGGCGCAGGCGCGGCAGCATCAGCGAGCGGAACATCGCGGGCGAATAGAGCGGCCCGGTCTGCATGCCGAAGTCGTCTCCGCTGATCTTCAGGATCTGGATGTACCTGCCCGTCGCCTCGATGCCGATCCGGTCCAGCGCCATCGCGATGTCCGTGATCCTGTCCAGCAGGGCGGCGGCGAACTCCGGCTCGGCTGCGGCGCACTCCAGCCAGCGCTGGAACCCCATCAGGTAGATCGCCGTCTGGACGATAGGCCCGCCGAAGCGCCCCACCAGCGCCAGGTCCGTATCCTCGTAGAGGCGTTTGGCCGTGGCTTCAGCGCCCTCGCCGCGTCCGGGTGCATACGGGTCGGGCCAGGGGTAGCTCTCCAGGTCGTCCAGTGTCGCGTCGGCCAGCGGGTGATACACCGGTTCGAGGTAGCTGCCCGCCGCCTGGTGAATCCGCCTGAGCCCGACGCCCCACCCGTCGGTCACCAGGTCCTGCCCCTCCGGTGGGGCGGGGCGCTTGGCTGTCTTGGCCGCCCCGAGCTTCACCGAGATCAGGTCCGCCCCGAGCGCCGCCAGCACGCGCGGATGCGGGATCGCCTCCTCCATGAAGCCCGCCTTGATCTGCTCGTCGATCTCCAGCCCGAGATGCGCCTTGAGACTCGCGTAGAAGTCCGGCACGGGGTTGATGTCTATCGGCACGCGATCCGGCTCGCGGTGCTCGATCGCCGCAATCACACGTTCTCGTGACGTCCAGGCCATCGTTCGCCTCGCGCTGCGCGATATCGCCCCGCGGCCGCGTCGGCGTCGCAGACAGCGACCGTCACGGGGATCTTCAGAGGATTGTATCTGATCAATGCCCCTGCGCACAGAGTCGCGGGGCATTGGACTCTTCGGGACCTCCGGTCCCATGCTGGCCACTGAAGTGGCCAGCCCCACGATGGACTCATGTGCAGGTATCTCGTGGGCCCGCTGGCCAGTGCACTGACCAATCACGGTCCGCATGGGGCGTTGAGTTCGGCATGCCTTTGGCTATCATGGACTTGGCGCTCCCGTGTCCGGCTGATGCTGCCGAGGACGGCGGGCTTGCCGGAGATCAGCACGACCGGAGAAGTATATGACTGTTCATCATCGGATCTCGACGTGGCGGTGGGTGGTGGTGTGGGGTGTTGTGACGGCCTGCGGGCTGGCGGGCGCGGCGGGGGGGGCAGAGCCGGCCAAGTCGCCCCCGCGGGTCACCGCCCCGCCGAAGGCCGTCGTCCAGACGCTCAAGCTCAAGCCGTTCTACGCGAAGTACGTCAGCGCCTGTGGCGTGCCCGTGATCGCCTCTGACAAGGTCTCCGACTATGCGCTGCTCGAGGCGGCGTATCTGATCGAGCGGATGCTTGTCGACCGCCCCGACATCGCAAAGGCGATCGTCGCCAGCAAAGCTCGCATGGTCATCATGGGCGTCGACGAGTTCACCACCGACATTCCCGAGCATAGCGACCTGAAGCCCAGGGGCTTCTGGGACAAGCGTGCCCGGGGCCTGGGCGCCACGCCCCATCGTCCGGCGACCAGTTGCGGGGAAGAGAACCTGCTCCGCTACAAAGGCGACCCCTATCGCACCGAGAACATCCTCATCCACGAGTTCGCCCACACGATCCACCACATGGGCCTGAACCGCATCGACAAGACGTTCGATCGGAAGCTCGCGGCGGCCTACAAGGCCGCGATGGCCAAGGGGCTGTGGAAGGGCAAGTACGCGAGCAACAACCGCGCCGAGTACTGGGCCGAGGGCGTCCAGTCGTGGTTCGACACCAACCGCCCGCCGGACCACGACCACAACCACGTCGACACGCGCGAGGAACTGAAGGCCTACGACCCGGCGCTGGCCAAGCTGGTGGAGTCGATCTTCGGCGACAAACCCTGGCGCTACCGCCGCCCGTCCCAGCGCAAGGCCCCGCTTCACCTGGCCGGCTACGACCGCACCAGGTCCCCCCGCTTCGCCTGGCCCGCCCGCGTGCTGAAGGCATGGAAGGAAGACCAGGCCCGCAAACGCGCCGCCGAAAAGGCCACGCCCGCCCCCGCACGTCCGTAGCGACGGAAGGCGAACTCAATTCGATGCGGCCTGGGCGGCGAGGTAGGCCTTGATGTTCGCGGCCTCCTGCCTGGTCCAGTCCAGGCGTTTGGCGTGGACTCGCATGTAGACGGCCTTGTCCTCGGGCTTCATCCCCTCGGTCCAGTCGCCCGAGTGCGGCAGGGCCAGGTCGATCCAGCAGGCGATCTTGTCCATCTCCTCGCCGGTCATCTTGACTTCTTCATGTCCCTTCTTCAGCAGGGCGATCAGCGGGCTTCGCGACGAGCCGCAGGAGTAGGGCCGGATCATCGTCGGCACGGACCAGCGGCCGATCCAGTTGAGGTACTTCGACTTCTCCGCGACCACGCCGAGCCGCTGGCTGGTGTCGTTGGCCGGGCCTCGCGGGCGGCCGGTCGAGATCAGTTCATGGTACGACCGGTTCCAGGACTTGCGTGCAGCGGCATCCCAGACCGGCGTGGCGCTCAAATCGGGCGGGTCGGTCTTGCCGCCCTTGTGGCACCGGACGCACTTGGCGTCGAAGATCGGCTGGATCATCTTCGGGAAACTGAAGCCCTTGCCCGTGATGTCATAGAAGGGTGCAAGCGGTTTCACGCCAGCCTTCATGGCCATCGTGACGGCCTTGCTGGGGACCGCTTCGTCTTTGTCCTCGTGGCAGCCGATGCAGCCGAAGACCTCGCCGGGCATCAGCGTTGACCAGGATCGCATCGACTGGGCCACGTGTCCGTTGGCGTCGATCGCCTGGAAGTACACGGGCGTGCGTGCGGGCACGGTGAAGGCGGCCGAGCCGTCGGCGTGAATACGGGCCTCGCCGAGGACGATCTTGACGTCCCACGCGGCCAGGTCGCTGATCGTCGACGGGCCGTGCTTGCGCCCGATGTCGGTGGCCATGAAATCCAGCGCCACGACCCGGACCTTCTTTATCGTGCCTCGTTTCACACCCGCCAGTCCGGGCCCGTGGTAGATGTCCTGGATGGTGAAGGTCCCGGTCTTTTTCCGCCAGTCGATGGGGAACGACGGCTGCGGCGGAAGCGGTCGCTTCGCCAGCGGGACCGGCTGATTGCAGGACACCGCCCGGTCCGACGCCAGCAGGACGCGCCGTCCGTCCCGCGTCATGAAGTAGATCCCGAAATGTCTCTGCCCCTGCGGCCGAAACGTGACAACGTAGTTCTTCTCGTCCAGCGGATACGGGTACTGCCACTGGTCGCCGCGCTGCCCGTACCGGTCGATCTTGATGACGCCCTTGAGCACGTCGGGCCGCGACACGCCGACGAGCGTCACGCCGCTTGTTTCCTGCCGGCCCCTGGACGGGTCGATAATCGCGAGCTTCCCGCGCTGGTGCGTGTGGTGTCCGGAGAGCACGGCCAGCACCTTCCCCGTCCCCGGTATCCCCCGCGCGTGGAGAATCGTCGTGGGGAAGTAGGAGTTGTTCCCGTAGAACTCGGTCTGCTGGGCGCCGTTGGGGTACATCCTGAACAGCGGCTGGGGATAGATCTGGCCGCGGTCGTTGTACTCCCATCGCGTGTAGGTCACCAGCCCGCTGGTCGGGTGGACCTGGGGGTAGTTGGTGTGCACCTGGTCGAACCCGATGCGGCGCATGTGCTTCCCGTCGGCGTTCATCAGGAACATGTTGCACACGCTGACGTGCCAGCAGTCCACGTTCTGGAAGCATCGCGTCGAACTGAACATGATATTGCCGTCCGGCAGGTAGATCCCCTCGTAGTCCGCCACGCCCAGGCCGAACGTCAGTTGGCGCACCTTTCGGGTGGCGGCATCCATCTCGTACAGGTGATAGTCGTCCCCGCGCGCGGACTTCTTCCACGCGAAGAGCACCCGCTTGCCGTCGTACGACACGTCCGGGTCGCGGAATACGCCGTCGTCATCGTGGAGAAGCGTTGTCTCGGTGACGGTGTAGTCGGCGCCGATCTCCAGCAGGCACAGACTGGAGCCGCCCTTGAAGTTGAACTCCTTCACGCGCCCGGACGGGTTGAGCGTGTCCTCGTTGCTCACCGCGTCGGTGTAGGCGTAGTGAGAACCGCCCATGTCAAAATGCTTGGTGAAGACGAGACGCTTGATCCTGTCCCTCAGCGGCGCCAGCAGCTTCCTGTCGTCGGCCGACAGCTTTCTCGGCCCGGCAGGCCGGGGCGCCGTCTTCGGTATGGTCAACCCCTTGGGCGTGTCGGACACGAACAGCCCGTCGAAATTGACGTTGCCCCCATCCTTAAGCGAGCGGATCGTCAGCGTGTGGGTCCCCGCGGCCATCGCGGGCAGGACGGTCTGCGCGATCCGCCATCCGGAGGCCTTGAAACCCCAGTCGCCGGTAGACGCCAAGACCAGGCGGACGGGCTTGTCGTCAAAACCGATCTCGACAATCGCATCGCCCCCCGTCGCCCGAGCGTATTTCAGCGTCACGTATGTCCGGGCCGTCTTTCGCGGCAGGACCACCTCGTAGCGAAGGACGTGCCCCTTCCGACCGCCCCAGTTGTTGTTGACGATCGCGCCGCCCGAGGCGTTCGGCATGGCGTAGCTCTTGGCTGTCGATCCGGTCTGCGAGGCATAGCTCTCGGCCTCGATCCACAGCGTCACCGCCTCGGTGCCGACCGCGGGGGACACGAGCGCGACCAGACTCACCAGGACGCAACCCCAAGTCATCGCACGTGCCGCTCTCGGAACGGTCATAGCCTTCCTGTCTCAATGCTGACGGACCATCATCACATACCAGGAGCAATTGTATCGGGCCGGCCCCCTCCGCGCCGAGGCCAAACACCCGCCCCGGGCTCCACACGGACGACTCACGCAGGACGGAAAGGGTCGCCGGTCTTCTTCAGCCAGGGGACCAGTTCGGTTTCGGTGAGTGTCTTGACCACGTCCGGGCGGTCGGGAGCGATGTTCTGGAGCTGGTAGGGGTCCTTGACGTTGTCGTGCAGGACGGTCTGGGTCGGCTTGTTGGGCATCTTGCTGATCATCAGCGTGTAGCGCGCCGTTCGCACGCCGCGGCGGCCGAGAGCGGGCTGTTCGACAGGGACCCACATGTACAGTTGCGACGTCGGCCGCTTGCCCTTGCCGGTGCGGAAAACCCCGGCGTGGCTGACGCCCTGGACGGCGGGTGGGATCTCGTCGGCCAGGCCCATCAGGTCCAGCAGTGTCGGGTAGATGTCCACCGTTGACAGCAGCAGGTCGTCGCGCCGCGGCGTGATCCTGCCCGGATAGCGGATCAGGAACGGGACGCGCATCGACTCTTCCCAGTGCACGTTCTTGGTTGACCAGTTGTGGCTGCCCATGCAGTTGCCGTGGTCCGACGTGAAGACGACGATCGTGTTCTTGTCGAGCCCGGCGTCGGTCAGCGCCGCGACGATCCGCCCGAACTGCTCGTCCACGCCGGTGACCATGGCGAAGTAGTTCTTCATCTGGGCCTTGGCGCCGCGGACGACCTTCGACTCGGACGTCACGTCCACGTTGGGACGGTTGATCAGGTCCTTCCACGTCTTGCCCTCGTAGCGGTCGACGTATTTCTTGGGCACCAGCGGGTAGGGCGTGTGGGGTGGGTTCATCGAGACCACCAGCGCGAACGGCTTGCCGGCCCTGCGATAGGTCCCGCCGGTGTTGGCGATGTACTTGATGGCCAGGTCCGCCTCGTGCTCCGGGCCCCACTGCCTGACCTTGACGCGCTCGTGACGCTTCATGTTCGTCGACCAGTATTCGGGCGTCATGTGCATGTCGAACGTGCCGTAGGCGTACCAGAAGTCAAAGCCATGGCGGCGGTCGGGCGAGCACCACTCGTTCCACGCGAACGTCGGGCGGTTGTTGTAGCTCTTGACGAACGGCTTGCGAGGCCCGTCGAGATGCCACTTGCCGATGTACCCCAGGCTGTAGCCCTGGTCTTTCAGCACATCCGACCAGCAGCGGTCGGACTTCTGCAGTTCCACGCCGTGGACGGCGGTCTTCGACGTGCAGTTGGACAGCACCTTGTTCGCGTGCGGCCACTTGCCCGTCATCAGCATCGCGCGGTACGGGCTGCAGACCGGGTAGTTGCTCACCGCCTGGGGCAGCACGAGCGACTCGGTAGCGAAGCGGTCCAGGTGTGGCGTGATGACGGGGTCCTCCTTGAGAAACCCCAGCGCCTGGCCCCGCATCTGGTCGGCAAAGACGAAGACCAGGTTCGGGCGGTCTGTCTTCTTCACCGCCTGTGTGCGCGTGCCCAGCGCCATCACCGCCCCGGCCGCTCCACCCATCTGCAGGACCTTCCGTCGCGTGCGCGTCGCCTTGGTCGTGCTGTCGTTTCTCTTCGTCATGGCCAGTTCTCCGGGCGCCACCCCCGACGCCAACCCTTTCAAACAGTCTATCACAGGAATCAGCCCAACACAGCGCCGTGCTTGCGGGGGCCTCGTCTTGCCCTCTGCCCACCGACGGGCTACGCTGACGGATGGGGGTGTTAGATGAGAAACGAGGCCGGGATGAATTGCTCTCGATGGAATACGGTGACCGGCGTGATGGTCGCACTGGCCGTGCTGGCGTCGGCAGGTGCGGCCGGGCCGGGCGTCTTCAACGGATCGTTCGAGGCCGGAAGCGGCGAGGCGCCCGAGGGCTGGGCGCTCTCGCGCGGGCAGGGCCGATGGGTGGCCGGCGGGCCTGACGGCAAGCGAATGGTGACGGTAACGGGCACGGGGGCCGTCGAGGAGTCCAACGCGTGGCTGAGCCGGGATGTGGGCTTCTCGCCGGGCGGGCTCTATCGGTTGCGCTTCCGCGCCAAGCGCCTCGCCGGGGCCGGCGGCACGCCCGTGACCGGGCCCGGTTTCTGCAATCGCGACCTGGGTGACATCTCGTCGACGTGGCGGACATACACGAGCGTGATCGTTGCCCCGCGGCGGCTGGATGCCGGCGCGGGACGGCTGCGATTCGGGCAGTGGCAGCTCAAGGGGACGGTTGCGTTCGACGGTGTCGAGTTGTGTCCGAGCCAGGCCGTCCATCGCACTCGCGGGTCGCTGGTGCTCGGCGAGGGCGAGAGCGTTGACGGCAGGCGGTATGCGTTCGGCGCGCCGCTGAACGGCGCGGGGCGGTCTCACAGCAGGCCGCTGGCCGCCCACCAGTGCCGCTTCAACTCAAACCGCTGGTGCTTCGATCGCGACAGTGAGGTGATCTATCGTCACGAGATCGGCGGTTGCCGCCAGACAGCCGCCTCGGTGGACGTCGGCGTCACGTGGTATCGCAGCGGCAGCCTGACCGTGTCAGCGTCGCGGGACGGCAAGACGTGGCGAGAGCTTGGGTCGGCGGGCAAGCTCGGCCCGGCGAGCTTTGCGGTGCCCAAGTCGCTCCTGCCGGCCGGGGCGATCTGGATTCGCCTCGCATCGGCGCCGCCTTCCACGTCTCTGCAGGTCAGCCGGTACGCCTACCAGGCACACCTCGACGCCGACGCGGGCCAACTTCGCGGCTCGACACGCTACGTAGCCGTCGCAAAGCGAGACCCGCGCGTGTCGGTGGCCGTTGCATCACTTGGCCCGTGCCTGCCCGGCTGGCCCAACAGGCTGGTGGCGCACGTGACGAACAGGTCGACCCGCGCTGTCGCCGTGACTCCCGTGGTGCGCGTGATCGGCCCGGATGGCGTCTCAAAGGAGTCGGCCGGGCGGAAGATCTCGCTGGGGCCGGGCAAGACCACGCTCGAGATGCCCTTCGACGTTCCCGACGTCGGTGACTACCGACTGGCGCTGACGCTCGGCGAAGATATAGCCACCCGCATCGAGGCCGAGTTCGCCGTGCCCGAGTTATACGCCACGTCGTTCGGCCAGGCCTTGCCCGGCTCGTCGGCGATCGCTGACCTGTGGTGGTCGTCCTCGGGGTGGAAGATCAGCCGCCGGCGTCCGGCCCCGCGGCGAAAGGGCCCGGCCGTGCTGATCCGCACGGCGAAGAACGAAGCCGAGGCCGCACAACTCGTGATCCGCCCGTCACGCCCGCTGGAGGGCGTTCGCGTGGAGGCCGGACCGCTGTCGGGGCCGGACGGCGCGACAATCGCCGCTGATCGCATCGACGTCCTGCGTGTCCGCTACGTGCCGGTCGCCCAGGCGACCGATCGCACGGGCGTCGCGGCGCCCTGGCCTGATCCCCTGCCGCCGCTGGCCGGGCCGCTCGACCTGCCCGCCGGGGTCAACCAGCCGTTGTGGATTCGCGTCAAGCCACCGCGCAACGCCCAAGCGGGTCTATACAAGGGCACGATCCAATTGTCCGCACGGGGCTATCGCGCCACCGCCGACCTGCACGTGCAGGTCTACGACTTCGCCCTGGGCGATCGCATGACGTGTCAGACCGCCTTCGGCTTCTCGCCGTCGCTGGTGTGGCGGTATCACAACGTGACCGACCCGGCCCGGCGGCGCACGCTGCTCGACAAGTATTTCCGCAACTTCGCCGATCATCACATCTCGCCCTACAACCCCGCCCCGCTGGATCCGATCAAGCTCACCTGGGACACCGCGAGCCCCTGGACCGGCGGGACGGTTGATCGGGGCGAGAAGCACGGAGGCAGCGCCTCGCTGAAGGTCGCTGACACCAGCAAGACCGCAAGCCCCGGAGCGAAGTGTACGGTCGCGATTCGGATCCCGGACGGCGGGCTGCGCTTGCGCCTGCATCACAAGGCCGCCAGGGGGCATCGCTTCCTGGTGACGCTGAACCACTATGACGCGGCGGGCAAGTGGATGTCGGGGCGGAACAACGATATGGCCGTGGCGGGCACGGGCCGGTGGACGGCGCTGGATCGAACGATCAAGAGCTTCCCCAGGGGCGCCGTGTCCGTCCGCCTGTCGCTGTGGGCGGCGATGTGGGCCGACGACGGGTCGACGACGGGCACGGTGTGGTATGACGACCTGGCGCTGACCGATGCGGGGACGGGCAAGGCGCTAGTGACCGGGGGCGACTTCGAACCGAGCGACCGGACGCCGAAGCCCCGGATAGACTTCTCCGCGTGGGACAAGGCCCTCGCCCGCGCCGTCGACGAGTATCACTTCAACACGTTCCGCGTGGACATCCCGGGCATGGGTGGGGGGACGTTCCACGCCCGATACGAACCGTCGCTCCTGGGCTACGAGGCCGAGACGCCTGAGTACAAGGCCGCCTTCACCGCCTACTGTCGGACGCTCCAGGCCCATCTGCGATCGAAGGGCTGGCTGGATGAGGCGTTCGTCTACTGGTTCGACGAGCCGGCCCCGCGGGACTACGCATTCGTCAACAAGGGCTTCGCCCGCCTCAAGCAAGCCGCCCCGAACCTCCGCCGTATGCTCACCGAGCAGGTCGAACCCGCATTGGCCGGCGGACCCGATCTCTGGTGTCCCGTCACGTCGCACTACGACCACGCCGCCGCCGAGACCCGTCGCCGCCGCGGCGAGTCGTTCTGGTGGTACGTCTGCACGGGGCCCAAGGCGCCCTACTGCACGCTGTTCATCGACCACCCGGCCACCGAACTGCGCGTGTGGCTGTGGCAGACGTGGCAGAGGAAGATCGACGGCATCCTGGTGTGGCAGACCAACTACTGGACGAGTCCGACGGCCTACCCGGACCCGCGGAACCTGCAGAACCCCTATCAGGATCCGATGGGCTGGGTATCGGGCTACTCCACGCCGAAGGGCGCCCGTCGGCCTTGGGGCAACGGCGACGGGCGGTTCATCTATCCTCCCGAGTCCGCCGCAAACGGGCGCCCGTCGACGCCGGTCATGGCAGGCCCGGTCGACAGCATCCGCTGGGAGATGCTCCGGGATGGAATCGAGGACTACGAGTACCTCGCGACGCTCCGCCGTCTGCTCAAGCGTCACGGGGCCGCGCTGGACGGGGCCACACGCAGCCGTCTGGAGGCCCTGCTCGTGGTTCCGAAGGAGATCACCTCCGACATGACGACCTTCACGCGCAGGCCCGAGCCCATCCTGACCAGGCGCCACCAGATCGCCCAGGCCATCGAGGAACTGACCCGACGTTGATGTCCCGGGCGAGATCTTACTTCACGCTGACCTTGGCGCCGATCTCCTGGATGTACTTCTTGCGTTCTTCGACGACCCAGCCTTCGCCTCCGCCGGCCTCCAGCGTGGGCTCCCAGCCGCGCGTGTTCTCGTTCGGCTTGCGG
>CAZVEV010000125.1:0-15548 GCA_964625865.1 uncultured Planctomycetaceae bacterium
AGAAGACTTGAGTAGAGAATTACAGAAACAGCGAAAACGAAAATGGATGAAATGATTCTGTGATCATCTCTCCGCTCGAATTATCTTTCTGTCTTCCGTTTCTTCTCATCTGCGTCATCTGCGAAATCTGCGGCTAAGTCGTTGTTGTTTCTTCTGTTGTTTTCTCTCTTGTTTGTTCTGTGTTTCGAACAATTCTCCGACCAAGAGTTTAGATGCGATTGCCCTGAGATGGACACCACCCACGCTTGCAGAGGTCTCGAAACTGTCATAGGATTGTCGCAAAGACCCGCAACGGTTGTGGGCGCAGCGCCATCCGGGACGTCGAAGGCGCCCCGGGGCGACACGGCAGGTGTCCTGAATGGCAACCCCGGGATATCCTGCAGGATTGAGGCGATGATGAGACGAGATGATGGAAGACGTATCGGCTCGGCTGATCCGCGCGGCGGGTTCACGTTGATCGAACTGCTCGTGGTGACGGCGATCATTGCGCTGCTGCTGGCTGTCTTCGCGCTGTCGGTGTGGCACGTCAAGGAGGTTGCCCGCAGCACCATCTGCCTGAAGCGGACCCATGGGGTCTCTGAGGGATACACCGCCTGGGTGGCCGATAACAGTTTCAAGGCCATGGGATACAACCGCGATCGCAACACCACCTGGTGGGACTGGTCCGACGAATTGGCCCCGTACGTCAAGCGACCGTCCGAGATCACCTTCTGCCCGAAGGTGACCGAGTTCACCGCCGGGCAACGGGTCGTCGGCAGCAACTGTCTGATGGGGGGGCAGGACTGGGCGTGGCGGCACAAGCCGCCCAACGGGGCGATCACCTACGAGGGCAGCTACGGGCTCAATGAGTGGATCCTACACTACGAGACCGACACGTGGGCACAGTATCACGACCCGGGCAGGACGATGTACTTTGGACGGTACAGCGGCATCGCCGACCCCAGCCAGACGCCCATCCTGGGCGACGCCTGCTGGTACGGGGGCTGGCCCAAGCACACCGACGTGCTTCCCCCCAGCAGCGGGAAGGCCCACGGCCAGCCGGCGACCAGCTATGATTGGCCGTGGTCGGGCTCGGCCAACAACATGGAGCGCTGGTGCGTGCCCCGTCACAACGGGGCCGTCAACATCGCCCTGGCCGACGGCAGCTCGAGGAGCGTGGCGGTCAGCGACCTGTGGGGCCTGAAATGGAACAAGGCCTTTGACACGGACTACCAGAGGCCGGCGTATCCCTGATGGCGGGGGGCGCTATCGAGAACAGCCCTGGTCAACCGCCCCCTCCCGAAAACGGCGACGGAGCATAATGGCACTAAGATAAGCGTTTGCAGGCGGAGTTGTCGTGTATTAGGCCACGGCTTCAGCCGTGGTGCTCGGGGCGGGCCACCCACGATTCAGCCCGTTTCAACGGGCTTACCAAGAGCGGCTTAAGCCTTTGTGGCAAGGACGTTGAAACGCCCCATGCTGCTGATCACCGCGGCCCGACACCAGGTCTGAAGACCTGGCCTAATACACGACCATCCGCCCGACGCCTTTGTGCGTTGCCCGGCCCCAAAGGCTTATCTTAGTGCCATTCGGCACGGAGCACTAACTGGGGCTGTGGCAAGGATAAAATTGCAAAATAGGCAAAGGTGGCACGGGTTGGCGTGCTTTACACTTTGGGGGTGTAAAGGGTCGCAGGGAGGGGGCTTGTGGGTGTGTGTTTCGGTAAGTGCTTTCTATGAATGAGCTTGCGAGATATCGGGCGTAGGGTCGTATGGTGCTTTACGTCTGGGAGTGTAAAGCCATGTAAGCTCCGGGCGGTGGGCGTGTCAGCGGGGAACTGTGGGCGATGGGTGTCTTGGGGTGCGGTTGAAAGCCGGTGTTCTCGAAGCAAGCAGGTCTCGGGCGTCAGCCGGACCCTCTGGCAGGCGTCAGGAGGCGGCCTAAGCGACGATCGGGCGTCCGGGCGGGTGGCAGGTCGTTTTCGGGCGCGGCAGGCGGCCTGGGGGCGGCCTGCGGGTCTGGCGCGGGAAAAACGGGACGGAGCACTAATCAGGGTTGACGAGGCTTTGCGGGTGGGTATCGTTGGGGCAGGGCACGATTGGCACGAGTGGTCGCTCCCCGGGTTCCGCATGATCCGCCTTCGCCAGTCGGCTACGGCGAGACAGGTCTGACGCAGCGCGGCAACGGGCGAGCATGGCTGCTGGACGAGGACGACGCCGCGGTGCGCCTGCCGTGCGCTTTGCCACGGGTCTGGCTTGGCCCTCTACTGGACGATCGGCATGCCAACATTGGTCCGACTATCACGCGTCTCAAAGTCGTTCGCCGCCGTGAAGGCGTTGGACGACGTGTCGTTCGAGTTGGCCGCGGGCGAGGTCCACGCGCTGATCGGGGAAAACGGTGCGGGCAAGTCAACGCTTGTGAAGATCATCACCGGGGCCTGCCGGGCCGATGCGGGAACCGTTGAGATTGCGGGGCAGGTGGTCCGGCACAACGACCCGGCTGTCGCCAAGGGGCTGGGCGTGGCGACGATCTATCAGCAGCCGGCCCTCTTTGCGGACCTGACCGTTGCGGAGAACATCGCCCTGCGTCACGAGCGGGCCGGCCTGCTGCGCCTGGTGCGCTGGGGTCGGCGGGGCAAGCGTGCGAGCGAGTTGCTCCAGCGGGTCGGGGCGCCTGTCAGGCCTGATGCCCTCGTGCGTGATCTGAGCATGCCCGAGCAGCAACTGGTTGAGATCGCCGGCGCATTGGGCGCCGCGGCGCGCGTGCTGATCTTCGACGAGCCCACCAGTTCCCTGGGCGACCGGGAGGTGGAGAATCTCTTCCGGGTGATCGACGAGCTCCGCGGCCACGGCGTCGGCGTGGTCTACATCTCGCATCGTCTGGAGGAACTGCCCCACATCGCCGACCGCGTGACGGTCCTGCGTGACGGCCGGCACGTCGCAACGCATCCGATGGGGGCCGTCGACCACGCGAAGCTCATCCGCCTGATGGTGGGCCGCTCAGTGGATGCGGTCTACCCCAAGGTCAGCGTGCCGCTCGGTGAGACCGTGCTGGAAACACGCGGCCTGACCTGTCGACGGACCGGTGTGCGCGACGTGGATCTGACCGTTCGCGCCGGGGAGATTCTCGCCCTGTCGGGACTCGTCGGCGCGGGACGGACGGAGTTGGCCGGCGTGTTGTTCGGCCTGACTCCGGCCAGCTCGGGCCAGATCCTCCTGCGGGGCCGGCCGATGGCGGTCCGTCGGCCCGCCGAGGCCATCGCCCGGGGCATCGCGTATCTTCCCGAAGACCGTCGCCGCCACGGCGTGATTCTCGAGATGTCCGTAGCGGCGAACATGACCCTGGCCGTGCTGCGACAGATGGCCGTCGGGGGCATGATGCGTTTCGCCCGCGAGCGGCGCCTGGCCCGGTCGTTTCTGGACCGGCTGCAGATCACGGCGCCGTCGGTCGACGCACCGGTGGAAGAACTCTCGGGGGGCAACCAGCAGAAGGTCGCGCTGGCCCGTTGGCTGGCCGTCGAGCCAAAGATCATCATCCTCGACGAACCGACGCAGGGCGTGGACGTGGGGGCCAAGGCCGAGATCTACCGCCTGATGTGCCAACTGGCCGGGCGGGGCATGGCCATCGTGATGATCTCCTCGGAACTGCCCGAAGTGCTCGGCATGAGCGATCGCATCGCGGTGATGCACCAGGGGCGAATCGCCGGTACGCTCGACCGGGCCGACGCCACGCAGGAACGTCTGCTGGCCCTGGCGCTGGGGCACGGTCAGGAGGCGCCGGGATGATGACACGGCTCAGGCGACACACGCGGGAAGTGTCGGTGGCGTCAGCGTACGCCGCGTTGCTGGTGCTGCTGGCCTTGCAGGCCCCGCGGTTCTACCAGCAGCAGTTCGCCAGCGTTCTGGTCTCGATCGCCCCTGTCCTCGTGCTGGCGGTGGGTCAGACGTTAGTGATCCTCTCCCGCAACATCGATATTTCGATCGGCTGGCAGCTTTCGGTTTGCGGGGTGGTCGGCGGGTTGCTTGCCCGCCAGGGCGTCCCGATGCCGGCAACCGTGGCCATCGTTATCGCACTGGGCGCCCTGATCGGCGCGCTGAACGGCGCGCTGGTGGCGCTGATGCGCCTGCCGTCGATCGTCGTGACGCTGGCGACCATGGTGATCCTGCGACAGGGCCTGGCATGGGTTCGCCAGGGCGAAGCGGTGTACGGCCTGCCCGCGGGGTTCCAGTGGTTCGGCCTGAGCCAGGGCGGAGGGCAGTTGACACTGGTGCTGGTGGCCCTGGGGCTGTTCGGCCTGTTTGCGTGGGGCCTGCGCTGGCTGGCAGCCGGCCGCGCCGTCTACGCCGTAGGGTCCGATCAGGAAGCGGCTCGCTTGGCGGGCATCCATCCGCCCCGCGTGGTCTTCTCGGTTTTCGTGCTGATGGGCGTGCTGGCCGGCCTGGCGGCGATGCTCGAGTCGGTGCGCTCGCCGCAGATCGACCCCAACGCCGGAAAGGGCCTGGAACTGCGCGTCATCGCCGCCGTCGTGGTCGGTGGGGTGGCCGTCTCGGGCGGACGCGGCACGCTGATCGGCGTGCTGTTGGGCGTGCTCCTGCTGGGCACGATCGGATCGGCCCTGGTGTTCCTCGACGTGCATTCCACGTGGCAGCGTGCGCTGGAGGGAGGGATCATCCTTCTGGCCGTGGCTACCGACGCACGGCCCCCCAAGGGGGTGCCATGACCGCAACACCTTCCAGTTTGCCCCGCGCGGCGGGGAGGATTCGGGCTGCAGTTCTGGCATGGCCTCAACTGTGCGTGCTTGCCGCCGTGCTGCTGGTCGAAGTGGCCGTCTTCTCGATTGTCGGCACGAACTTCTTCTCGGCGGATGCCGCGTACCAGGTGACGCGGTTTTCCGTGGAACTGGGGCTCATCGCGCTGGCGTTGACGCTGGTGATCGTCACCGGCGGGATCGACCTGTCGGTTGGATCGCTGCTGGGCCTCTGCGCGGTGGTGTTCGGCAAGTGCTGGCGTGATCTTGGCATGTCGCCGTCGATGGCGGCGCTGGCGGCGATCGGAGTGGGGGGGCTGGGCGGCCTGCTCAACGCCGTGCTCATCACGCGTCAGCGGATCCCTCCGCTGATTGTGACCCTCGGATCGTTCTCGCTGTTTCGCGGGCTGGCCGAGGGCATGACTCAGGGCGTCGACAACTTCACGGACTTCCCCGCGTCGTTCCTGGCCCTGGGCGACGGGCCCCAGATCCCCATCTTCCTGGTCGCCGCCGCCGGGGCCTGGATCGTGCTGCACCGGTCAACCGTCGGACGGGCACTCTGTGCGATCGGCCATGCGCCCCAGGGCGCTCGGCATGCGGGGATTCCGGTACGGCGGACTGTGGGGCTGGTGTACGTGCTGTCCGGACTGGCGGCGGGTCTGGCGGCGGTGATCTATGTCGCTCGCGTGGGCCAGGCCAAAGCCGACGCAGGAACCGGCTATGAACTGGCCGCCATCACGGCCGTCGTGCTCGGCGGGACATCCATCTTCGGCGGCCGCGGGAGCATCGTCGGGTCGCTTCTGGGGTTGTTCGTCATTGCGATTCTGCAGATCGGCATGCGTATGGCGTCGGGTCCGGCCGAGGCCGCCGGCGTGCTTACGGGCGTGCTGCTGCTGGCAGCTATCTCCATCGAATGGGCCCTGTCCCGCCGCCCCGCGGCCAGGGGCGATACAACAGACCAAGGACATGAGGAGCTGGACATGAGAAACTCTCAACTTGCCATTCTGAGCGCAGTGATTTTGCTGGGGGCCGTGATCGTCGCCAGCAGCAACTACCTTCTGGTCCGGTCCATCGTGGACGCGTCGCCCGCCGGGCGAGGCGGGGAAGGCAACGGTGTGGGGCCGAGCGGCAAGAAGATCACCATTGCCATGATGCCCAAGAGCAAGGGCAATGCGTACTTCGTTGCCTGTCAGCGCGGCGCCGCCGAGGCGGCGGCCGAACTCGGCGTGGAGTTGATCTGGGACGGCCCCGTCGACCCCGACCCCGCCAAGCAGAACGAGATCGTCGACACGTGGGCCGCCCGCGGCGTGGACGTGATCTGCGTGGCGGCCGAGAACGCCAAGGGCCTGTCCACCGCCCTGCGCGCCGCCCGCAAGAAGGGCATCAAGGTCGTGTCGTATGACTCGGACGTCGAGCCCGACGCGCGGGACTTCTTCGTCAATCAGGCCACGCCTCAGGGGATCGGCAATACGCTGATGGACACCGCCGCGCAGGTCATGGATGGCAAGGGCGAGTTTGCGATCATCACCGCCTCGCTGACGGCGGCCAACATGAACGAGTGGCGCAAGCATATCAGCGAACGTCTGACCAAATACCCCGATATCACCTGCCTCGATGTCCGCCCGTGCGATGACATTCAGCGCAAGGCGCAGGATGAGACGACCGTCCTGCTGAACAAGCACCCGAATCTCAAGCTGATCATGGCGATCTGTTCGCCCGCCGTCCCGGGCGCCGCCGAAGCGGTCAAGCAGTCCGGGCGCAAAGGCGTGAAGGTGATCGGCCTGGGCCTGCCGAACGAGAACAAGGCCTATGTCCACGAGGGCGTCACCGAGGCGGTCATCCTGTGGAACACGATGGACCTGGGCTACCTGACTGTCCGTGCCGCTCACGACCTGGCCGTCGGCAAGCTGTCGACAGGCGCCCGCGCGATTGCCGCGGGCAAGCTGGGCATGATCGCGATCGAGGGCGACAACATTCTGCTTGGCACGCCGTTCGTCTTCACCAAAGAGAACATAGACCAGTTTGACTTCTAACCCGGGCCGTGTTCGATAGATGCGCCGCGCGGGGGGGCGGGCCTGCCCCCATCGGCGCCGCGCCCCCGGCCATGACAGAGCCAACGGCGATGACATGCCGAACCGTCCGAGGCGGGCGCGTCCTGCGCCGGTGGCCTTTCATATTGCTCGACTGCCGTGAAGAATCGTACTGTTCATACGGATCTGAATGAACTCGACCTCGTGAATTGACGATACATTCGCAGAGGTTTCCATGCGCGCCGACGAAGTCGAGTCACAACCATCCGGACGGTCTGGCACGGGAATGTTGAGACAAACAGCGGATCACGTGCCGGAGGGCCTTTTGCTCACCGAGGGAAAGCCCCTGCCGGAAATGCCGGGGGGCGGGGATGGTCCGCAGGCCGGCGAAATCTCGGAAGCCCTCATGGACCTGCTCGACTTTGCCCCCGAGTGGGAACCCCCGGGACAGTTGATCGGGTCGCGGTACCAGCTTATCGAACGCCTCGGTGCCGGCAGGTACGGGGTGACCTATCGTGCCGGCGACACCGAGTTGCATCGCCTGGTCGCCCTCAAGCGGCTGCGGTCGGCGCGGGAATCGGCACGGGAGGGTGTGCGGCAGTTCATCCTCCGGGCCCAGGCCCTGATCCCCCTGGTGCACCGCAACATCATCAGGGTCCTGGAGTTGGGTAAAGATGCGCAGGGCCTGTTTGTTGTAACGGAGTATCTTTCGGGCGGGGACCTTCGCCAGAGGATCGAGCAGGATGGGGCGATGGCGCTGGACGAGTCGCTTGCGCTCATCGACGCGGTGGGCCAGGGGTTGGCCTGCGCCCACCAGCGGGGGACCGTCCACGGCGACATCAGGCCCGCCAACATCATGTTCGATGCCAGCGGCGTGCCCAGACTGGTCGATTTCGGCCTGGCCGCGATACCCGAGAATTCAGACCTCTCGGGCAGCGGGCACGGGGCCGACGCCGGCGGATACGTGGCTCCGGAGCAGTTACATGATGGCCGCAATGCCGACCCACGCAGCGACCTGTACGCTCTGGCCAGGACACTCTGCCACATGGTGACCGGGCAGGCGGCCTTGAGCGGCGATCCGGAGGGCCTTCCGCCGGAGATTCGCTCCGCGGTAGGGCACGCGCTGTATCCTGATCCCGCGGGCCGCCCGGCCACCGTCGACGAGTTCCTGGAAGAGCTTGGGGCCGCCCGGGCGCCGCAGCGTGCCGACGAAAGCCCGGACCAGACTCCGCAGGACCTGTCCGAGCCGACTGCCGCACAGAAGATCGAGGCGCTTCGCTGCCAGGTCATGCCGCTCATCGAGGCAGAGCAGTACGAGCAGGCCGAGCCGATTCTCACCCAGGCCGTCGAGTTGGACCCGTCATGCGAGGACCTGGCGACGCTCTTGGACGAGCTGCCCGATCGCACCGCCCGACGCGACGCCGCTGCCGCTATCGACCGTGCCAAGGCCCTGCGGGACGAGGGGCAGTTGGACCAGGCGATCGCGGTGTTGACGGCGGCCCTCGAGGCCAGCCCGGCCCAGCCGAAGCTCCAGACCCTGCTGGACGATGTGACGGCCGAGGTAAGGCGCCAAGAGGCGGCCTCGCTGCTTGCCGAGGCCGAGAGCCTGCTGGCCGACGAGAAGTTCACCCAGGCCGAGCAGGCATTCGCTGCCGTCCTGGAGATCGATCCGGACCAGCCGGATGCACTGGCGGCGCTGAAGGAACTGCCCGATCGCGTTCGCACGTGGAAGGTGGATAAGCTCCGCAGCCAGGTCATGCCGCTCATCGAGGCAGAGCAGTACGAGCAGGCCGAGCCGATCCTCACCCAGGCCGTCGAGTTGGATCCGTCCAGTGAGGACCTCGCGGCCCTGCTGGCCGAGGTGCCCGAGCGGATCGTCCGACGAGACACCGCTCGCACACTGCACCGCGCCGAGGCCCTGCGGGAAGGGGGCAAGTACGACCAGGCGGTCGCGGTGTTGACGACAGCTCTCCAGGCACATCCGGCCGAGTCGACGTTGCAGACGCTGCTGGACGAGATCACCGCCGAGGCCAAGGCGCTGGAGGTCGCGCCGCTGCTGGCCGAGGCCGAGGGCCTGATGGCCGACGAGCAGTACGAGCAGGCCGACGTCAAGCTGAGGGCCGTCCTGGCGATCGATCCGGACCAGCCGGAGGCCGCCGCGGCCCGGGCCGACCTGCCCGAACGGATTCGCGCCCGGGACGTCGAGGGCCTTCGCCGCAGGGCCAAGCCGCTTGTCGAGGCCGAGCAGTACGAACAGGCCGAGCCCGTCCTCAGGCAGGCTGTCGAGCTGGATCCGTCATGCGAGGACCTTGCGACGCTGCTGGCCGAACTGCCCGAGCGCATCGCCCGGCGCGACACCACCCGCGTCATCGATCGTGTCAGGGCCCTGCGGGAGGGGGGGCAGCACGACGAGGCGATCGCGGTGTTGGCAACGGCCCTCCAGGCCAGCCCGAGCCAGCCGAAGTTGCAGACGCTGCTGGACGACGTGACGGCCGACGCCAAGGCCGAGAGGACAGCGCCGCTGCTGGCCGAGGCCGAGAGCCTGATGGCCGACGGGAAGTTCGAGCAGGCTGAGGCCAAGCTGACGGCCGTCTTGGCGATCGACCCGGACCAGCCGGAGGCGATCGCAGTCATGGCTGAACTGCCCCAGCGGATCCGCGTGCGGGATGTCGACGAACTGCGTCAACAGGCCCTGTCGCTTGTCGAGGCCGAGCAGTATGAGCAGGCCGGACCGCTCCTGAAGAAAGCCGTCGAGTTGGACCCGTCGTGCGAGGACCTTGCGGCGCTGCTCGAGGACCTGCCCTCGCGCACCGCCCGGCGCGACGTCGCTCGCGCCGTGGCCCGGGCCGAGGCCCTGCAAGACGGTGGGCGGCACAGCCAGGCGATTGCGGTGTTGGCCAAGGCCTTGCAGGCCAACCCGGGCGAGCCGACGTTGCAGACGCTGCTGGACGAGATCACCGCCGAGGCCAAGGCGCTGGAGGTCGCGCCGCTGTTGGCCAAGGCCGAGAAGCTGATGGCCGACGAGAAGTTCGAGCAGGCCGAGATCAAGTTGGCCGCCGCGCTGGCGATCGATCCGAACCAGCCGGAGGCGACGGAGGCCCTGGCCGACCTGTCCGGGCGGATTCGCGTGCGGGATGCCAAGGGACTTCGCCGCCGGATCACGCCGCTCATCAAGGCCGAGAAGTACGAACAGGCCGAGCCGATCCTCAGGCAGGCCGTCGAACTGGATCCGTCATCCGATGACCTGGCGGCGCTGCTCGAGGAGTTGCCCGATCGGATCACCCGGCGCGACACCGCTCGCGTGATCGATCGCGTCGAGGCCTTGCGGGGGCAGGGGCAGGTCGACGAAGCGATCGCGGTGTTGACGACGGCCCTTCAGGCCAACCCGGCCGAGCCGACCTTGCAGGCGCTTCTGGCCGACGCGATGGCCGAGGCGAAGGCACAGGAGGTCGCGCCGCTGCTGGCCGAAGCCCAGAGGCTGCTGGCCGACGAGGAGTTCAAGCAGGCGGCGGTCAAGTTGACGGCCGTGCTGGCGATCGATCCGGATCATCCGGAGGCGACGGAGGCCCTGGCCGAACTGCCCGGGTTGATTCGCACGCGGGACGTTGAAGAGCTTCGCCAGCAGGCCATGCCGCTTATCGAGGCCGAGCAGTACGAGCAGGCCGGACTCATCGTGCAGAAAGCCCTCGAACTGGACCCATCGCACGAAGACCTCGCCACGCTGCTCGATGAACTGCCCCAGCGCATCGTTCGGCGCGACGTCGATCGCGCCGTGGCCCGAGCCGAGGCCCTGCGAGAAGACGGGCAGCAGGGCGAGGCGATTGCGGATCTGACGAAGGCCCTTCATGCACACCCGGCCGAGCCGGAACTGCAGGCGCTGCTGGACGAGATTACCGCCGAGGGCAAGGCGCAGGAGGTCGCACTGCTTCTGGCCGAGGCCGAGAGGCTGACCGGCGATGAGGCGTTCGAACAGGCCGAGGTCAAGCTGAACGCGGTCCTGGCGATCGATCCGGACCACGGGGAGGCGAAGGCGGCCCTGGCCGAGCTGGCCGGGCGGATTCGCGTGGAGAAGGTCGAAGATCTTCGTCAACAGACCGCGTCACTTATCGAGGCCGAGCAGTACGAGCAGGCCGAGCCGATCCTTCGCGAGGCTGTCGAGCTGGATCCGTCATGCGATGACCTCGCGGCCTTGCTCGAGGACCTGCCCGACCGCATTGCCCGGCGCGACGTCGCGCGTGTGATCGATCGCGTCAAGGACTTGCGGGGCCAGGGGCAGTACGACGAAGCCATCGCGATACTGACGACGGCCCTTGGGGCGAATCCCGCAGAGACGGAGTTGCAGACGCTGCTGGATGAAGTGACGGCCGAGGCGAAGGCGCGAGAGGTGGCGCCGCTGCTGGCCGAGGCCGAAACGCTGCTGGCCGACGAGGAGTTCGAGCAGGCCCAGGCCAAGCTGACGGCCGTGCTGGCCATCGAGCCGGATCACGCGAAGGCCGCCACCGCCCTGGACGAACTGCCCGGGCGGATTCGCACCCGCGATGTTAAACGACTCCACCTGCAGGCCACGCCGCTGATCGAGGCCCAGCAGTACGAGCAGGCGGGCCTGATCCTGCAGAAAGCCATTGAGCTGGACCCGTCGCGAGAGGGCCTCTCAATGCTGCTCGAGGAACTGCCCGACCGCATTGTCGCCCGCGACGTCGAGCGACTTCGCCTCCAGGCCATGCCGCTGATCGAGGCCGAGCAGTACGAGCAGGCCGGACCGATCCTGCAGAAAGCCGTCCAGTTGGATCCATCACGCGAGGACCTTGCGGCGCTGCTTGAACAGCTTTCCGCCCGCATCACCCGGCGCGACGTCTCCGTTGCCGTCATCCAGGCCGAGGCCATGCGGGAACAGCGCAAATACAGCCGGGCCAGATCCGCGTTGATGAAGGCCCTTAAGGCACACCCGGGCGAGCCCGAGTTGCAGACGCTCCTGGACGAGATCACCGCCGAGGGCAAGGCGGAGAAGATCGCCCCGCTGATGGCCAAGGCCGAACGGCGGATCGCCTGCGGCAAGTTCGAACGGGCCCGGGCCAAGCTGACCGCGGTCCTGGCGATCGACCCGGACCACCCGGAGGCTACCGCCGCCCTGGAGAAGCTGCCCGAGCTGATTCGCACACGGGAACTGGACCAACTGCGCACGCAGATCATGCCGCTGATCGAGGCCGAGCAGTACGAGCAGGCCGAGCCGATCCTCACCCAGGCCGTTGAGCTGGATCCGTCATGTGAGGACCTCGCGGCCCTGCTGGCCGAACTGCCCGAGCGTATCACCCGGCGCGACGTCGATCATGCCATCGCCCGGGCCGAGGCCCTGCGCAAGGATGGACAGCACAGCCAGGCCGTTGCGGCGTTGACGACGGCTCTCCAGGCGAACCCGGACGAGTCGCAGTTGAAGGTGCTTCTGGACGAGATCACCGCCGAGGCCAACGCGCAGGAGGTGGCGCCGCTGCTGGCTGAGGCCGAGAGGCTGCTGGCCGCCGAGGAGTTCGAACAGGCCGAGGTCAAACTGACCGCCGTACTGGCGATCGATCCGGACCATTCGCAGGCCGCCGCTGCCCTGTCCGACCTGCCCGAGCGGATTCGCACCCGGGACGTCGAGGGTCTTCGCCGCCGGGCCATTCCGCTCGTCGAGGCCGAGAAGTACGAACAGGCCGAGCCGATTCTCAGGCAGGCTGTCGAACTGGATCCGTCATGCGAGGACCTCGCGACGCTACTGTCCGACCTGCCCGATCGTATCGTCCAGCGCGATGTCGCTCGCATTGTCAACCGCACCGACCGCTTGCGAAAGAAAGGCAAGTACGCCCAGGCGACCGCGGTGTTGAACGCGGCCATCGAGGCAAACCCGTTGGCCTCCAAGCGGTTGCAGACGCTGCTGGACGACGTGACTGCCGAGGCCAAGGCGCAGGAGATCGCGTCGCTGCTGGCCGAGGCTGAACGGTTGATTGCCCGCGACGAGTTCGAACACGCCCGGGCCGAATTGAGTGACGTGCTGGCGATCGATCCGGACCATTCGGCCGCGGCGGCAGCCCTGGCCGAACTGCCCGAGCGTATCACCCGGCGCGACGTCGCTCGTGCCATCAGCCGCACCGAGGCCTTGCGGAAGAAGGGCAGGTACGCCCAGGCGACTGCCGTGCTGACCACGGCCATTCAGGACAACCCGTCCGGTGCCGAGCAACTGCAATCGCTGCTGGACGACGTGACAGGCGAGGCCAAGGCGCAGGACATCGCGCCGCTGCTGGCCGAGGCGGAGAAGCTGATATGCGGCGACGAGTTTGAGCAGGCGGAGGTGAAGCTGGCTGCCGTCCTTGCGATCGATCCAGACCAGCCGGAGGCGCAGGCGGCCCTGGCTGAACTGCCCGAGCGGATTCGCGCGCGGGACGCTGAAGGGCGTCACCAGGAAGCCCTATTGCTGATCGAGGCCGAGCAGCACGAGCAGGCGGGAGCGACCCTGGAGAAGGCCCTTACACTGGATCCGTCACGCGCGGACCTGAAGACGCTGCTGGCCGAGTTGCCTGAACGCATCGTCCAGCGCGATACCACTCGCGATCTCCGCCGCGCCGAGGCCCTCCGGGACGATGGGCAGTATGACCGGGCGATCTCGGTGTTGACGGCGGCACTCGAGGCGAACCCGTCGAGTTCGGAGTTGACCGACCTGCTGGATGAGGTGACGGCCCACACAAAGGCGCAGGAAGTGGCGCCGCTGCTGGTCGAGGTTGACAGGCTGATGGCCGACGGCGAGTTCGGTCAGGCCGAGGTGCAGTTGACGGCCGTGCTGGCGATCGATCCGGACCACGAGGCGGCGCTGACGGCCCTGGCCGACCTGCCCGACCGGGTCCGCGCCCGGGAACTGGATCAACTCCGCGCAAAGGTCACGCCGCTTCTCGAGGCCGAGCAGTACGAGCAGGCCGAGCCGGTCCTCCGCGAGGCCGTCGAACTGGATCCGTCGTGCGAGGACCTGGCGACGCTGCTGGAGGAGCTGCCCGCCCGAATCCTCGCCCGGGACGTGGACCAACTCCGCACGCAGATCATGCCGCTCATCGAGGCCGAGCAGTACGAGCACGCCGAGCCGATCCTTCGCAAGGCCGTCAAGCTGGACCCGTCGTGCGAGGACCTGGCGAAGCTGCTGGCCGAACTGCCCGAGCGCATCGTCCGGCGCGAGGTCGCTTGCACCATCGACCGCGCCAAGGCCTTGCGGCAGGACGGCAAGCACGACGAAGCGATTGACGTCCTGACCGCCGCCGTTGGGGCCAATCCGTCGTTCTCGGAACTGCAGGACCTGCTGGACGAGACAGCCGCCCAGGCCAGGGACGAGGAGATCGCCGGCCTGCTGGCCGAGGCCGAGCGGCTGATGGCCGACAACGAGTTCGAGCAGGCTGAGGCCAGGCTGAACGCTGCCCGGGAGATTGATCCGAATCGGACCGAGACGACCAGGGCCCAGAAGAAACTGTCCGAGTGCGTCGCCCGACATGAGGTCGCTTGCGCTCTGGAGCGTGCCGAGGCTCTGCAGCAGGAAGGTCAGTACGACAAGGCGATTGCCGTCCTGACCGACGTCCTCAAGGCCAATCCGGGTCAGCCGCACTTGCGGGCCCTTCTGGACGAAGTGGCCACCGAGGCCGCCGCGCAGCGGACCGCGCCGCTGATGGCGCAGGCCGAGCGGCTGATGGCCGACAACGCGTTCGAACTGGCCGAGGCCCGGCTGGCAGCCGTGCTGGCGATCGAACCGGATCATGCCAAGGCCCTCGCCGCCCTGGACAGCGTGCCCCAGAGGTCTCGCCAGCGTGACCTCCGCCGGTATCACGACATCGCGATGGTGCTGGTCGCCGACGAGAAGTACGACGAGGCCGGCCGGTTCCTGGCCGAGGCGATCAAGATCGACGCCACGCGTCAGGACCTGGTGGCCCTGCGGGAGGACATTTCCCACAGAACCATGCAATGGTGGGCCCATCCGCTGGTCGCCAAGGCATGCGAGTTCATCAGGGCGGGCAAGCTCGACGCCGCCACCGACAGGCTGACCAAGGCCCTCGAACGGGGCGGGTCGGTCAGGGACCTGGCGGCGAAGCTGCTCGACGCGCTGCAGGACAGCGGGGTTGACGGGATCGGCCAGGCGGCGTCCGCGGCGAGCAAGCTGTTGGCGGAGAAGAACTACCCGCTGGTTCACAGCATCTGCAACGCGGTGGGCAAGCGGCACAAGACCATGGACGACCTCGTTCAACTGCGGCGCGAGGCCGACGCGCTGGCCCGTGAGCACAAGAGGCGTCTGGCCGAGGCCGGAGCGTTTCGCGAGGACGGCAAGCTCGCCGAAGCGGCGCAGGCGTTTACGGCCATTCGAGGGGACTTCGCATGGGACGACCACGCCGCCAAACAGGCCGCCCTGTGCCAGGACCTGATGGACGGCGCCCTGAGGCAGGGCAGCGGGATTGACCGGCAGGCCCCGGACCACGACGCCGACGAGAACGCCGAACAGCAGCCAGCCGAGGGGTCCCGCAGCGCAGACCGCCGGCGCCGGCGCGTATGGACGGCGACAGTCGTCATACTGCTCGCCACGGCGGCCCTGGCGTGGGGCGCTTGGAGAAACTGGGGTCACCTCCTGCCGTAAGACCGTGCGTCTGCCTGCATCTCGCCTGTGAGGTGATGAGCGCATCGTAGAGGTATTCATCGGTTTCGGTATTGCCCAGCGACTCTGCGTGGGCACGCGGCTACAGCCCAACGGGCTGACAGTCGAAAGCCCATCTATGAGCAAACCTCTGTCAAGT
>CAZVEV010000126.1:0-15542 GCA_964625865.1 uncultured Planctomycetaceae bacterium
CCCGAGCGACTACACCGCCCCACCGTCCCCCGCGCCGACCCCGATACCCACCGCCGTCCAGATCCACAACGCCTACATCGTCACCGCCTGCGAGGACGGACTGGTCATCATCGACCAGCACGCCCTGCATGAACGCCTGATCTACAACGACCTCCGTCTCCGCCTGGCCGAGGGCGCACTGGCCGGGCAGGGCATGCTCATCCCCGAGACGCTGACGGTCACGCCCGCCGAGGCCGACCTGCTGGTCGAGAATGCTGACATGCTCGGGCGACTCGGCATCGAAACCAGCCCCTTCGGTCCCAACACGGTGGCCGTCCAGCGCTTCCCGTCCCTGCTGGCCGGTCGCGGCGTTGCGGCGGGCGACTTCCTGCGGGAACTGCTCGACAAACTCGCCGACGACGAGACCACCGACGGCGAACGCCTGCTCGCCGACGTACTGGACATGATGGCCTGCAAGGCCGCCGTCAAGGCCGGCGACCCGCTGTCGCCCGCGGAGATCGAGGCCCTCCTGGCCCGCCGCGACGAGGCCGACAAGATCTCCGCCTGCCCCCACGGCCGCCCCACCACCCTCAAGCTCACCCTCGCCGACCTCGAAAAGCAGTTCCACCGGACGTAGCATCTTTCGGCCCCGGGCGGAGAATGTAGAAGCGGCGTCTCGCCGCTTTCCGAGGAACCCAAACGTAGCTTCTGACTGCGCGCATAACCGAAACGCGGCAAGATGCCGCGTCTACGCTGTCACTCCACGCCCAACTCGCGGGACAGGTCGTCGACGAAGTCAGGCAGGTCCTCACGTGAGTCGATCACGGTGCGGACGAGGCGGCGGTGGAGGTCGCGCTGGAGGTCGGCGGCTTCGGGGCGGGCGAACAGGTTGTCCATCTGGTAGGGGTCGGCCTGGTTGTCGAAGAGCATGCGGAAGCAGCCGCCGTTGGCGGCGTTGACCTCGGGGGAACTGACGCAGTACGTGTATCGCACCGTGCGAATCGCCCGGTAGGGATAGTCACCCCAGCCGAACAGCGTCTCGCCCAGCCACTGCACGAGCGCTTCGCCGCGCGGAGGCTCGTCCTGGCCGCATAGGGCCAGTGACTGATCGATGCCCTGCACGTCGGGGGACGCGTCAACGCCGCACAGGCCCGCACACGTCGGGTAGATGTCGATCCCGCTGACGACGCCCTCGTACCGCTGGCGGGCCGGCACCGTCCCCGGCAGGCGGAAGATCAGCGGAATCCGGATGGCCTCGTCGTAGGCGACCTCCTTGTTGAATCGTCCGTGCGAGCCGAGCATCTCCCCGTGGTCCGAGAGCACGACGATCAGCGTGTTGTCCAGTTGACCGGTCGCTTCCAGATGCGCGACGATCCGCCCGACATTGTGATCGATCTGCGCGACCAGCGCGTAGTAGCCGGCCGCCGCGTGACGGACCTTCTCATCGTCGCCGTCGGGCACATTCGGCCGAAGCGCCAGCGACTGCGGGTCGAACACGGCCTCGTACTGTGGCGGGGCCGGAAACGAATCGCACCGGTTGGTCCCGTCGCCGCCGCCCGGATGCGGGGCCTCGTAGCTGATCACATGGAACCACGGCTGATCGAGCGTGGGGGCCGTCTCGGACAGGTACGCCAGCGTCAGGTCCGTCAGCCCGTCGGTCTGGTGGCCCTCGATCTTGATCCCGCGGACCAGGCTGCCGGTGCAGTAGTGCGTGTTGTAGTAGTGATTCGAGATGTCGAAGCCGAAGAAATCCTCGAATCCCGCGCGGAGCCGCGGATGGACCCAGAACTCCTCGCCGGTCGACCAGTTGCTGTTCGTGCTCGCCAGGTGCAGCTTGCCCACGTACGACGTGCGGTAGCCCGCGTCGCGGTAGGCGTGGGCAATCGTGCGCCTCTCCGGCACGAGCAAATCGCCGTGAACGCGCAGGCCGTTGACGTGGCCGTACTGGCCCGTGACGAGCCCGGCGCGGAATGGCATGCAGACGGGGCACTGGCTGACGGCCGTCTCGCAGACCGTCCCCTCGGCCGCCAGGCGATCCAGGTTCGGCGTCCGTGCGTTCGGGTCGCCATTGCACCCCAGCGCCTGGTGCCGCAACTGATCCGCCATGATCCACAACATGTTCGGCCGCGACGGTGCCATCACTCACGTCCTTTCGGTCTGAACAGTCAACCATCCCTGAAGCAGCGCGTCAACTTCCGGGGGATTGTCGCAAAGCACCGGCGGCGATAGGATGGGGGGATGGTTGCACAAAGCGGTTCATACTGGATGGTGCTCGCACTGGTTGCGGTGATGTACGTGGTGATGTGTGCACGCGTAGCGGCACGGATGACGAAGATCGGGCGCAGCGGCGTCAAGTGGTTCCTGATCTCCCTGTTCTGCACGGCGATTCCGGCGGCGATTGTGCTCAAACGGTACGTTCGCGAGGCCCGCGCGGCTGCACAGGGCGATGACCGCCCCACCGGGCGATGCAGACACTGCGGGGCGGTCCTGGGTACGGTCGCGCCCGGCGCCCCGAGCACCTGTCCGGAGTGCGGCATGGCCCTGAACGAGGAGACGCTCGCGTGAAGGCCATCATCATCGCCGTCGGTGACGAACTTCTGTCGGGCAAGACGGTGGACACCAACAGCGCGTACCTGGCCGGCGAGTTGACGCGGCTGGGCATCGAGACGGCGGGCCACCAGACCGTCGGCGACGACGAGGGGGCCATCACGGCCGCCTTGCTCGATGCCGCCGCAAAGGCGCCGATCGTGCTGGTCACCGGCGGACTGGGCCCCACGAAAGACGACCTGACGCGTCAGGGACTGGCCGCCGCGATGGGACGTGAGTTGCGGCTCGATGAGACGTGCCTGGCCGAGATCAAGGCGTTCTTCACGCGGCGCGGACGGAAGATGGTCGACGCCAATCGCATCCAGGCGATGATCCCCGCGGGGGCCGACGCACTGCCCAACGCGTGCGGGACCGCCCCCGGGATAGCCGGGCAGGTCGGCGAAGCGACCGTCTACGTCATGCCCGGCGTGCCGATCGAGATGCGTCAGATGTTCGCCGCGTCGATAGCCCCGCGCCTGCCCCGCGCCCCGATCACGATTCTGCAGCGTCTGGTCCATGCATACGGTACGGGCGAGTCGGACATTGGGGCGCAGATCGAAGACATGATGGCCGACCGCGCCGGCGCGGTGACGGTTGGCACGACGGTCTCCGGCGGGCTGATCACGGTGCGCATCACGGCGCGGGGCGCGGACCGGGAGGAGGCCGCCGGGCTGGCCGATACGGCCGCCGCCGAGGTCCGGCGCCGACTCGGCACGCTGGTGGTCGGCCAGGACGGCGTGACGATGGCGCCGGCGGTCGGGCAGTTGCTGGGCGGCCGCGGCCAGACGCTCGCGACGGCTGAGAGCTGCACGGGGGGAATGATCGGGCGGATGATCACGGACGTTCCGGGCGCCAGCGCGTACTACCTCGGCGGCGTCGTGGCCTACGCGAACGAGATCAAGACCGCTTTTCTGGCCGTGCCCGCAGAGATGCTCGCCGCCCACGGCGCGGTCAGCGAGGCGGTGGCCGAGGCGATGGCCCGAGGCTGTCGGGAGCGTTTCGCAAGCGACTGGGCCGTCAGCGTGACCGGCATCGCGGGGCCGGATGGCGGGACGGAGGACAAGCCGGTGGGCCTGGTCTACATCGGCGTGGCGGGCCCGGACCGGTGCGCCGTCCACCGCCACGTCTTCCCGCACGGCCGCGAGCAGATGCGCTGCCGCACCGCCCTCGCCGCGCTGAACCACCTGCGATTGGCGCTAACGTAGACGCGGCGTCTCGCCGCTTGACAGGAATGACAGAAGGTAGGGCGTGCAACTCGTTGCACGCGGGACGAACTGCACATCCGTTCCGCGTGCAACGAGTCGCACGTCCTGCCTTCTGCATGACGGAAACGCGGCGAGACGCCGCGTCTACAGTAAGGCAGGCCCTACGATGATTATCGCACCGGTTACCCCACCAGTTCGGTCAGCTTCAGGCGGGCTTTCGTTTCCGCGGTCACCACGCCATCGGCATCCCAGCCGCGGGCGGCGTAGTACTCGTCGAGCATCTGGTCGTACTGTTCGCGGGTGAGGGTCTGGCCCTTGCAGGGGCCGGAGGGGATCGCTTCCTTGAAGATCCGCTCGGGGAGCATGTCGTCGACGCGGCGGATGCCTTCGCGGTTCAGGATCATGCGCTCGAGGCTGTAGATCCGCTCGCCGATCTCGAGCAGTTCCGGCGTGAAGGGATAGCCCGTCACCGCTTCCATCGTGTCGCCGCCCGGGCTGGCCGAGAACGCCATCGACCCGCGAACGACCGTGCACAGGCCCAGCGAGTCGACGTAGGCGCGGTTGTCCTGGATGCTCATGATCAGCGGGCCCTTGCCCTCGAGGGCGAATCGCGGCGAGTCGTCGGTCAGCAGTTCGGCGCGGATGGACCAGCCGCCGACGTTGTGGCAGGCCCCGCGAGACGACGTGCCCTTGGTCAGCGCATTGCCGTAGAACCCCCGCGGGTCGTAGGCCGCAAAGGGCAGGCCCTTGACGTGAAGGGCGTAGTAGCTCCACTCGGGCTTCAGGCGCGCGATCGCGCCCATGCCTTCGGCCAGCAGGTCGCCGATCCCGCGCCGCTCGCCCACGAGGCGGATGATCTCGATCAGCGCCTCGCCCGAGCCGAACTTCGCCTCGATGCCGCACGTGTCTTCGGTCGTGATCAGCCCCCGTTCGAACAGCTCCATCGTCAGCGACACCGAGTTGCCCACCGAGATCGTATCGAGCCCGATCTCGTCGGCGAGCTGGTTGGCCGCCACGATCGCGCCGTAGTCCGACACGCCGCACGACGGGCCGAACAGGCCGACGGTCTCGAACTCCGTCCGCGCGTGGGCGCCGGCGTACTTGCCTTCCTTGACCTCGCACATCTTGCCGCACGCCACCGGGCAGCGGTAGCAGGCGTAGTTCTTGACGAAGTAGTGTTCCTTCATCGCCTCGGCTTCGACCGGCTCGCACTCCTCGAAGTGCGAGGTCTGGAAGTTCCGCGTGGGCATGCAGCCGAGGTCGTTGAGCTTCTTGATGTACTGCACCGTGCCGAACTTGGTGTGGTTGGCCCGTGTCTCGCGGAGTTCGGCAATGGCGGCCTTGCGGATCTCGTCGACACGAGCGCGGTCGGCGACGGGGACTTTCCCCGTGCCGCGCACCGCGATGCCCTTGAGCTTCTTGGCGCCCATAACGGCCCCGGGCCCGCCGCGCCCGAACGCCCGGTTGTCCACGCAGATGTACGCCAGTCGCACCAGCCGCTCGGCGGCGGGGCCTATCGTCATGGCGCCGGCCTTGGAATCGCCGATGGCCTCGCGCAGGGCGATCAGGGCCTTGTCCGTACTCAGCCCCACCATCTCGCTCGCGTCGCAGAAGGCCACCTCGCCGTCGTCGATGGTGACGTAGGTCCAGTCAGCCGCCTGCCCTTCGACGATCAGCGCGTCGTACCCGCACTGCTTCAGTTGCGGGCCGAACACGCCGCCGCAGTTCGAGCAGAGGTACTGGAGGGTCTCGGGGCTCTTGGTGGCCAGTTGGAACTTGGTGGTCGAGGGCAGCGGCACGCCGGTCATCGGGCCGGTCACGAAGAACAGCTTGTTCGCTTCGTCAAACGGATCGGTGTCGGCGCCGATCTCGTCGTAGTACATCTTGGCCGCGATCCCGCGCCCGCCGAGCAGCAGCTTGACTTCGTCTTCCTTGAGGTCCTCGACGGAGGTCTGCCTGGTCGTGAGGTTGACCCTCAGCACCTTGCCGAGGTACGCGCCGCTGAACGCCTGCATTGTTCTGTCCTTAATCCTTGTCGCCTAAACGGTTGCCGGCCCGGGCACAGGCGCCCGCGCCGGTTGGCTGTCCCCCCACGGTCAACGCACTATACTACGTTTCGAGCCGGAATCCAAGCGTGTGACTGTAGATGCGAGCCAGCTCGACCGGCACCGGATGCGGGTTGTGTCTCTGGGCGGCGCCGGGCGCTTACGGCTTGGGTTTGCTCTTTGCGACGGGCCGGTCGCCCATCGGCTGCAGGGCGATGGTGGCGGAGTTGAGATAGCTGCACACGCAGCCGGTCGTCGCGTCGGGCATGAGTATCAGGCCGCCGGCGGGAATCACGTTGATCCAGCATCCCGGGCGGATCCCGCCGAAGTTCGCCGTCGGGCGATCCGCCAGCAGGTCGCGGTAGCCCAGCGTCGCCGAGCGGAACAGGAGCAGGTTCGGCGCCGCCGAGATGATCCCGCAGCCGTAGCTGCGTTTGAACGTCCACGGCTTGGCGGGGTCCGTGCCTGTGGTCTTGGGCTTGCCCGTCAGCAGGTCCCACGCACCGGGCTGGGCGTAGATGGTGCGCCGGGCGATCAGGGGGCGAGAGGCGTACTTGGCGGCGATCTCCCACAGTTGCTTGCCCGTCGACGCCTGCAGCGCCGTCATCCGCCCGCCGACCTCGGACTCCAGGCGAAACCGCGTGGACTGATAGCACATCAGCAGCACGTCATGGGCGGCGCTGACGGCCAGCATCGTGCCGTAGATGTTCTCCCCGTTCTTCCACACCACGCGACCGGTGGCCAGGTCCAGTGCGACCAGCGCGCCCGGCGGCTGGGGGCGTTTGAGCTTCCCGCGCTGCGTGTCGGCGGCCTTGGCACGGTCGATCAGGTACACGCGCCCACCGCTGACGGCGATCGCGTTGTGACGGATCGACTTCTCGGCGTCGTATCGCCATCGCACCTTCCCGGTGTCGGGGTCCATGGCGAACAGGGCGCGACTTTCGGTGAACATGCCCGCCATGTTCGACCGCTGATACCGGTAGGTCACGAGGTGGCTTTCGTCGACAAGCGTGCCGATCAGCGTCCGGCCGGCCAGGGCGATGTAGCCCCATCGCCCGGGCGTGCCGTCGCGCAGCTTCGGTGCGGGGTGGGCCGCCGTCTTCCTGCCCGTGGCGGCGTCGATAACCAGGCAAGTCCTGCCGGTGTGAAGGTAGATACTTCGGTCGCCCAGGCAGAGGCTGCTTCCCGTACCTGCCGTCCCCATCAGGTGGTCCTGGTGAAAGGGCTTGAGCACGCCGCCCAGCGGGTACTCCCAGAGCAGTCGCCCGTTGTAGATGTCCAGCGCCCGCAACCCGTCCAGGCCCAGGACGAACAGTCGCCTGCCGTCGCTGAGGGGCGAATGGGCTCGCCCGTGACGATTGGGCAGGCGAATGTCGGAACTGTCGAACCATAGCAGTCGCAGCGGACTGCGGACCAGGCGGTCGGACCCGCAGAGGGTATTCGCCGCATCGGCGTACTGGTGCGTCCAGAGGCCCGCGCCGGGTAGCGGGGGACGGACGGTTAACGTCATCCGCCCGACCTTGCCCACGCAGCCCGTCCCCCCGCCGGGGCGGAGCAGGCGGACGATTTCCGCCCCGGGCGCTGCAGCGGCGCCATGGTCCGTGGACCGGGAGGAGACGGCAAGGTCGGCGAAGTAGTCGGGATACGGCGTGCAGGCCGGGTCCGCATGGTGAACGGTCACGCGAACGCCGTACTGCCCGGCCGCCTGGAGCCTGCTCCGCGCCGCGGCGACGGCGGCCGGGTCGGAGTTCACGGCGTAGACCGTCAGCTTCGACTGGCGCGCCAGTTCGTAAGCCAGCGCCCCGTCCCCGCAAGCCAGGTCCACGCAGTAGCCCTCCCGCACGCCGGTCTTCTCAAGGATGGCCTTGGCGGCTGCGGCGGCCACGGCGTTGTCGCCGTAGGGGCGGGCCCGGCCAGGCGGGCCTGTGGTGGCGGCCTTCGCGTCCGGCGCGCCGAAGCAGGCGATCGCCCCGCTGTCGGTGCTCACGTAAAGCTGCCCCCCCGCCGCGGTCAGGCCGAGGGCCTCGCCGTCGACCGGGGCTGACCAGACAGCCTTTTGGGCCTGCATGTCGATAACGGCCACCTTGCCCTTACCACCCGAGACGACCTGCCGACCGGCAACGATCAGCGAACTGCCCCCCGCGTCAGTCGCCACCGACCACGTGGCGTTGGGCACGCGAAGCTTCTTCTTCCTGCCCTTGACGACGACCTCCCTGGTGGTCATCGGCCGGGCCGGGTCGACTCCACAGACCTTGCCGTCGGAGTAGGTGACCAGGCCCTTGGGCGTCGCCGCCGTGACGGAGGCCCAAAGCCCTCTGAACGCCACGATGCCGGTTCGGGGAGAGAACGCGGCCTGGCTGTTGAGCAGATAGGGCCCGACCACCGCGGTGACCGAGCCGCCCCACTGACCGTATTTCTGGAGATGAAAGTACTGGAGTTTTCCGGTTCTTCTATCGAGTGCGGCCGGCACGGCACGCCCGGTGGGGACGAATAGCTGGCCCCCGGCGGCCACGAGATAGCCCTGGGCGGTGATGCCGCTGGCAGCGACCGCCCCACCGTGGGGCTGGGGCATGAGGAGGCCGCCGGCCTCGTGGTTGCACCAGATCGTCTTGCCGTCGGCGGCGTTGAGTGCGGTGATCCAGACTCCCTCGGATGGCCAGATGCCGGCACCGAAGTACACCGTGTCGTCGAGTACAACAGGTCCGCCCCGCGCGGGCCAGCGCGAGATCATCCGCCCGTTGCCCAGCAGCATTCGTCGGTCCGGCCCGCCGCGGCGGTGCCACAGCAGCGTGCCCTTGGCGGCGTCGAGGCAGTAGAGCACGCCATCGTCGCTGACGGCGAACAGTCGCAGGCGCCCGCCGGGGGCCCGCCACAAAGCCGGGGCGAACCGAACGGGTGCGTCGGTGGCGAACGACCAGACTTCCCGCCCGGTCTCGGCGTCCAGGGCGTGGATGTGGCCGTCGGCGGAACTGCCGAAGAACACCTTGCCGTCCGCTGCAACGACGTGATACGCACGGTCGTCACGCAACCGAGCCGATCTCGGCCAGGCCGGCTGGGGCTTCTGATCGGCCTGGTAGAGCCATCGACGCTTCAGCGCCCCTGCCAAGGGCTCGGGGGTGTACCCGCTGCGAGCCGCGTTGCCCCGCGCCATCGGCCAGTCCGCCCCAGCGACGGCGCAGGACAACAGGCTTGCGGCGAGGAAGACGAGAAGATGCTTCTTCATGGTAAGGGCCTCACGTACGTTCCGGTTGAACGGCCCGACGCTCGTTCGGGCCGGTCGTCGGAGACATGATACCACATTGAGGTGAGCATTGCGGCCAGGCCCGACGAAGTCGTACCTGGCCGTAAACCGCAAACCTGGAAGGCAGGGTCCGTTACGTCTCCAGCCAGAACCCAAGCATGTGGTCGTAGACGCGTGTGAACTCGGCCAGCGCGGCGGCGTAGGGCTCGAACTGCTCGGGGTTCGGCTGGACGGTCTTGCTCGCGCCGGCCCGCTCGCGCGCCGCGGCGGCGACGTTGTCGATCAGGCCCACGCCGGCCGCCCCGAGCAGCGCGGCGCCCTTCAGGCCCGCTTCGGGCTGGTCGGACAGTTCCATCGGCATCTGCGTGACGGAGGTCTTGATTTCGTTCCACAGCTCGTTCTTGCTGCCCCCCCCCACGCACATCAGCTTGCTGACGTCCAGGCCGAGGCCCTTGAACAGCGCCACGTCGCGTCCCATCGACAGGGCCACCCCTTCCATGACCGCCCGGACCATGTGGGGCCCCGAATGGTTCAGCGTCAGGCCGAAGTACCCGCCGCGGGCGGTGGTGTTCTCGCGCCTTCGCTCGCCGAGCATGTAGGGATAGAACAGCAGCCCGTCCGAGCCGGGCGGGGCCTCGCGGGCGGTCTCGATCAGTTCGTCGTACGACACCTCGCGCCCCGCCAGGGACGAGACGGTGTCCTTGCACCACTTCATGCTCAGCCCGCCGCAGGAGAGGATCGTGAACGGGATCCATCCGTCGACGACGTGGCGGAGGTTCTGCACGCCGGGATGGATCAGCGGGGTGGCGCTGTGGGAGGCCACCAGTGTGCTCGTGCCCGTCACGTCGGCCAGCACGCCCTCGCCGACGATGCCGAAGCCGAGCATGGAGACCGGGAAGTCGCCCCCGCCGGCGACCACGGGCGTGCCTTCGCGCAGGCCGGTCAGGGCGGCCGCGGCGGCCGTCACCTGCCCGATCACCTCGTGCGAGGCGTGGATCGGCGCGAAGCGTTCGAGGTCCACGCCGACGGCGTCGGCGAGGCGCGGCGAGTACGCGTCGGTGGTGCAGTCCCACAGGAAGGTGCCCGAGGCCTCGCTCGGATCGCCCGCGGCCACGCCCGTCAGGCGGTAGTTGATGAAGTCCTTGGGCACGAGGAACCAGCGGGCGCGGTCGTACGCCTCGGGCGTGTTGTCCTTGTACCACCGCACCTTGATGCCCACCCACGCGGGATTGATGTAGGAGCCGGCCAGTTGCGCCAGTTCGGCCTCGTCGCCCCGGGCGCGAAGGACCTCGCACTGCGGGGCCGAGCGCTTGCAGCACCACAACTGGACCGCATCGGTCGTCACGTTGCCCTCCTCGTCGATGCCGACCGGCCCGTGCATCTGGCCGCAGGTGGAGATCGCCGCAATCGACTCGGGGGCTGTGTCGGTCTCAGCGAGCACCTGCTGTATCGCGCGGGTGGTCTCGTCCCACCACTGGTCAGGCCGCTGCTCGGCCCACCCGGGCTGGGGACTGGTCACCTCGTGGCTGATCTGCGCGATGCCCACAATCTCGCCACCGGCGCTAACCACCGCCGCCCGACAACTCTGAGTCCCCACGTCAATCGCCAGGATATTCTCTGCCATCACCTCGACCTCGCTAAAGAACAGGAGGAACGACCTGGCCGCAGATTTCGCAGATTACGCAGATTTGAGAAACAGCCGTGTTGTTGTTTCACCATCCAAATCTGCGAAATCTGCGAAATCTGCGGCTAGTGCCGTTGTCGTTTCTTGATCCGTGGACCGTTCTAGTATCGCAGCAGGGCCTTGAGGACCTCGCCGCGCTTGACGGCGTCGAGGGCGTCGTTGATCTGCTCGACGGGGAACTCGTGCGTGACGAACTCGGCCGCGCTGATCTTGCCCTCGCGGATCCACTCGCACAGGGGCTCCATGGCCGCCCGCTCGCGGTGACGTGTGGGCCACTGGTGCATGTACAGGTTGAAGTTGTACGGACCGGTGCCCTTGGCCACGGTGATCGTCTCGTCGGCGATCACGCCGTAGACGCAGATCGACCCGCCCATCTTGATCAGGGGCAGGCCGGCGTTGATGATACCCTCGGAGCCGACCGCGTCGATGACGGCGTCCAGGGGCTTGCCTCGCGCCTCGGTAAGCCCCGCAAGCTCGGGCGAGTCGGGCGCGAAGACCGCGTCGGCACCCATGGCCAGCGCCTTGTCGCGCTTGTGGGCCAGCGGGTCGACCACGCCGATGTAGCCGAGCCCCCTCAGCTTGCCGAACTTCACGAAACTCAGGCCCACGGGCCCGGCGCCGAAGACGAGGATGTCGTCGCCCTCGCCCAGCGAGAAGTCGCCGAACCCGCCGATGACTTCGCGCCACGTGCAGAGCAACACGGCCTCGTCGGCGGGAATGTCCGCGGGGACGGTGCGCTGGATCTCGTAGCACTCGAACCAGCCGTGTTCCTCGTCGGCCACGCCGTCGGCTACCATCGCGTCATGGTCGTTGATCAGCGTGTACTCGCAGAAGCCGCCCCAGCCGGAGGCGTACTTGGGGTCGGCAAACTCGAACACCAGCCCGCCGATCGCGCGGTCGCCGACGGTGAAGTTCCTGGCCTTCTCGCCGACGGCCTCGATGATGCCCGCCGTCTCGTGGCCGAGCATGAGCGGATAGTCCTCAACGCCGGGGAAGTGCCCCGCCACCAGCTTGCCGTCGGTCGCATTGCACAGTGCGGCGACCTCGGTCTTGACCAGCGCCTGGTAGGGTCCCGGCGTGGGGGCGTCCAGTTCGACAACTTCGACCTTGTCCGGCTCGATGACTGCGACTGCTCTCATGATCGTTCTCCGTCTGGTATCAGGTCAATCTCTATCTGTGAAAACGCGTCGGTTCATTTCGGCAGGGCCTCGATGGCCTTGTCGAACGTCCCGAACAGGGAGTTGTTGCTGACGTAGGTGTTCAGCCCGACGATAGCCCCGCCGATGATCCCGCCGAGAATCACCGCGCCGACACGCGAGGTCGACTCGACGGCGAGTTCCAGGCGCTCGCCCTTCTTGGCGTCGAACAGCCCGCAGACCCACAGGCCCATACCGATGGCCCATCCCATGTCAATCCACGGCGCCGCGGCCCGCGCGCCTTGCAGGATCAGGCCGTACTGCATCGCACCGCCGTCGGGGTGTACGTACTGGTCCGGCGCAATGCCCCATCCGGGGAGCTTGTGGTTCATGATCCAGAACGTGCCGACGATAATCGCGGCGCAGAGCATTCCGCCGACGGGGCCGAAGTCCTCGACCATCTTGCCCCAACAGATAATCACGACGAAGGTCACGAAGAAGGCGCCGGCAATCGTGGTGAGAATGCCCGCGTTGTACATCTGCATGGTGTCGTTATATGTCGAAAGCCAATCTGCCATTGATCTATTCCTTGCTCGCCTCAGGCGTTTGGTTGGATGCGATTACTCGCCGTCGGCTTCCTTGGGCGCCGTAAAGCTGTGGTGCTTCTTCTTGACGTGCGAAGCGACCCAGCCGGCCAGTCCTCCGCCGATCAGGCAGCAGAGCAACGTCGGAACGCAGCTCATGAACGCCGAAAAATCGCCCTTGAACTGCACCAGCGCCCAGGCGACGCCCGCCGAGCCGACGGCCCAGCCCTGGTCGATCCAGATCTTGCCTTCCGGGTTGTGGATGATGCCCAGCCAGTGGTTCATGTACCACGAGATGCTGATAAGGACTGCCGCGGCAAGCCAGCCGCCCATGATGCCGTAACTCTTCCACATCACCGGCCAGAGGGCGAACACCAGCGCCCCGCAAATCGCGGAGCCGATAATCGTCGATACGTATTTCATTCCTTGCTACCTCATGCCTTTCTTTCGAGGGACGAAACTGCGTGTTGTCAGGGAAGGTCCAGCACGACGATAGTGTGCGGTGCGTCGTGCGTGCGGTTGACCTTGTCGGGGTGAGTGACCATGTCGAAACTGGTGATGATCAACTGGTCGCCGCGGACGATCGGCTCGCCCGGCTGATCCATCCCACCGTCTGAGCCGTCGGTGTCGCCGTTTTGGGCCAGAACGGTGATCTTGCCCGTCGGGTCGACCTTGGCCAGCGCGTTGTTGGAGAAGTCCGCCACGTAGATGTTGTCGTCGGCGTCGATGCAGATGCCGTCAGTCGTTCGCATCTTGGCCTGGATCATCCGGTCCATCATCGCCGGATCGTTGCTGGTGGGGAAATCGGTCTTGGCGAACACCGTCGTGCCGAGCAGGTTTCCGTGGGCGTCCATGCGGACCTTGTGCAGCACGCCGTCGCCGAAGTTGCCCACGTACAGGTTGCCCTTGGAGTCGAAGCACAGCCCGTCGGCGCCGTACTGGCAGTGCGGGTTGAGCGTCTTGAACTCGACGAGCAGGTTGGTGTCTTCCCGCGTGTTGGTGATCTTGATGTTCTCGTCATCGAGCGTAAAGCGGTAGACGGCGCTGGCCAGCTTCTTGTCCGGGTTGTGGATCTTCGGCAGGAGGCTGACGGTGACGTAAAGAAAGCCCTTGTGGACGCGGACACCGTTGGGATGGCTGATGCCCTCTGCGACGACCGTCGTCTTGACGATCTTGTCGTCGCGGATGCGGAGGCGCAGGATCCGCCCCTGGTTGATCTGCCCCGTCTCGCCGTTGCCGGTAGGCCAGTTCTGGTTGTCGCAGACGTACAGGTCGCCGTCGGGCCCGAACGCGATGCCCATCGGACAGGCGCGCCCCGTTTCCGGAAGGATGGGACAGTCGACCCACTTGGTGACCTCGTTGTCCGGCGAGATCTTGATGAAGCACGCGGGGTGGAAGGGCCTGGTGGCGCCCTTGGCGTAGCTGCCGTAGTTCGGACAGGCCACCACGATGTTGCCTTCGGAGTCCATGGCCATTCCGTCCGGCGTACAGTACGCGTCGGGCAGTTCGACCAGCAGGCGCGTCCCGCCGCCGCCAAGGAGGCCGCAGCCCGGCGCGATTGCGAGCGAGGCCAGGCAGCACGCGGCGGCGATCAGTCGAACCATCCGCCGCCCGACATTCTTCTCAATAACACGATCTAACATGGCAACTCCCGTTACGTGAATCACGTTGCACTTACCGCCCGCGCCGATCGCCGACGGCGAGGTCGCGACAATGATCGCCCACGGCGAGAGCGATTGCAAGGGGCTATGACGGAGTTGTCACCCATGAAGGGAAGGTGTCGTGGCGCGGCGTGTAGCGGTCGAGCAACGCTCGACGCTCGCCGTTGGGAGGGGATGGCGCAAGCATGTGATTATCACCCGTCGAACGACGACTCCCGATGCACGTCGGGAATGCCCCGCCGCTAAACAGCGCCCAATGCGTCGGTTCCTTCGTCACGTTCGTTACAAATCGGACGGTTGACGACGTGAGCGAGACCGGTACACTTGCAGGCGATAACACTGTGAGCGAGGGCACGGGATCAGCTATGCCAGAGGCACCTGCCGTTCTTGTCGTCGGGTCGGTGAACATGGACCTTGTGGTGCGTGCCCCGCACATGCCCGCCCCGGGCGAGACCGTGCTGGGCAAGGGCTTCGTCACCTCGCCGGGCGGCAAGGGGGCCAACCAAGCCGTTGCCGCCGCGCAACTCGGCGCCCGCTCGCGGATCATCGCACGGGTAGGCGATGACGTGTTCGGCAGCCAACTGCTCGACGCCCTGCGAACCAGCGGCGTAGACTGCGACGACGTGATGATCACCGAAGACTGCTCCTCGGGCACGGCGACGATTATCGTCGATGGGATCGGCGAGAATGCCATCGTCGTTGCCGGCGGGGCCAACATGCGACTGACGCCCGATGACGTGTTCTCCCGAGAGGCCCTGTTTGACGACGCCGACGTGGTCCTGCTCCAACTCGAGCTGCCCCTGCCCACCGTTCGGGCCGCGAGGGACCTGGCGCGGCGCCACGGATGCACCGCCATCCTGGATCCCGCCCCCGCCCCGGCGTCGCTGGGGGCCGAACTGTGCAACGTCGACATCCTGACGCCGAACATCATCGAAGCCGAGCGGATAACCGGCCATCGCGCCGGCGAGGACCGGGCCGAGCGGAACACGGCGCTGGACCTGCTGGCCCTCGGGGCCGAGGCGGTCGCACTGAAACTCGGGCCGCGCGGCTCGCTGGTGGCCGCCAACGGCGGGCAACTGGCGCGTTTGGGTGCGTACAAGGTGGACATCGTGGACACCACGGCGGCGGGCGATGCGTTCACGGCCGCCCTCGGAGTGGCCGTGGGCCGGGGCGAGTCCCTGGCCGCCGCGGCGCAGTTCGCCAATGCAGCCGGCGCACTGGCCTGCACGCGCCTCGGCGCCCAGCGTGCCATGCCGACCGAGGACGAAGTCCGGATGCTGATGACCGATCAGGAGGTCTGAACTCGCCAAGAGGCAGGGCGTGCAACTCGTTGAGGGTGTCCGTTAATTCGACAGTACGGTGGGAGTGATGATCCCAGCATCGAGCAGGTGGCGGGTGAGTCCGTGCAGGCCCGAAGGGCC
>CAZVEV010000127.1:0-15425 GCA_964625865.1 uncultured Planctomycetaceae bacterium
GTACAGGCACATGCTCGGCCTTCGGCCTGCGCGTGAGCCAGTCCCCGTTTTCTTCCAGAGGGATAGACTCCGGCGGGGGCCGGCCGATATAATTCTCTGAGAGACGGCTTGTTGTGTGGCGGTGATATGGAAAGGGGTGTCTGTGATGCTGTTAAGAAGATGTCTGTGGGTGGCGGCGGTGGCGGTTTGCGTCGCCGGGGTCGCGCGGGGCGACACGCTGGTGACCAAGGACGGGCGGACCTTCGAGGGGAGGATCATCTCGCGAGGCAAGAGCGTGGTGTTCGAGGCCCACAAGTACGGGTCCAAGATCACCGTGACGATACCCAGCACGAACGTGGCGTCGCTGACCGAGGGGGCGGTCAAGGCGCCGACGTACAAGCCTCCCGTACGGCCGACCAAGCGCAAGTGGGGCAATCTTCCGCCCGAGCCGAAGGCCCCGCCGATCACGGTCCACCGCGGGGCGACGTACTACGTAATTCCGCTGGTCGGCGAGGTGGGCAAGACGTTCGTCGCCGACGTGCTGGAGCGCAGCCTCGCCGACGCGGCCAGGCGCAGGCCGACGGCCGTGATACTTCACGTCGATTCGCCCGGCGGGCGGATTGACGAGGTCGAGCGCCTTGTGGCGGCGATCCGGAAGTACAAGAAGGGCCTGCGGATCGTCGTGCTGGTCAAGCGTGCGATTTCCGCGGCGGCGATCACGTCGATGGCGTGCGACGAGATCTACGTTCAGCCGTCGAGCATCATCGGCGCGGCGACGGCGTTTCGCGTGACCCCCAAGGGCACGGCGGCGGCGATCGACGAGAAGATGCAGTCGGTCTGGCGCGCGATAGCCCGAAACACCGCGTCGATCGGCGGGCACAGTCCGCTGCTGGCCAACGCGATGGTCGACGCGTCGATGGAACTGTATGTCGTCGAGCGGGGCGGCAAGAAGGTGATCGTTGACCGCCGGCCGCTGGGCGGAGCGACGGTCACGCGTCGCGGGCGCCTGCTTGCGATGACGGCGGACGAGTCGGTCGCGTGCGGTCTGGCGCTGGGCAAGGCCGAGGACTTCGCCGACCTGGGCAAACGGCTCAAGCGTCCCGGCTGGACCGAGTGCGAGGGCGTGGGCAAGGCGCTGGCCGAGTACCGCGCCAAGGCGCTGAAGGTCCTGACCGAGGACATGAACGCGATCAAGAAGAAGTACGACGAGCACATGACCAGCGCCGTGGAAAGCGCGCCGTGGCGGGGCAAGTACGAGTACTACAGCAACACGGGCAAGTTTACGCGAAGCTCGTGGCGGCGATGGAACGAGCGGTCCCGCAAGTGCGTGGGCTACCTGATGCGCGCCCAGGGCGACCTGTCGGAGGCCGCCGCGATCGCCGAGAAGTTCCCGAGGATCTTCGGCAGCCCGAAATGGATTCGCGAGCAGGAAGAGCGCATCAAGGCCGCCCGCAAAAAGATCGCCGAAGAGAGCCGCAAGTCCAGCCCGCTGTAGTGACCTCAGATCGCTTGCCCTGAGCCCGTCGAAGGGTAGAGTTTGGATTGACGATTTGTGGTCTGGGATTTCATATCTGAGGTTTCAGACTTGGTGGCGTGGTTTGACGCGAAGCGGCAACCACGTGTCGGTCCGTCGCGTGGTTGCCGCTTCGCGTCAGCCCACGGCACCCAGCGGAAGACTATGGGAGGGCGAGTTTGTGGGGGCCCTGGCGGTAGTAGTGGGGCAGGTCGGCGGGCGTGACGTCTTTCCACAGGCCGCGACGGGCGGACCGCGCGTCGCGCTGCAGACGGGCGAACCGCTCGCGGCGCGGATGGTCGAATCGGGGGTCCGCGTAGCCCAGGCCTTGGGAGATCAGTTCGGCGTTGAGCATCGTCTCGGCGTCGGTGTACACGTAGGCCAGCAGGCGCTTGTACTTGCCCCGCGTCTTGCCCGCCACCAATTCCAGCCGCACCGTCTTGCCTCGACAGGCCTTGGCTGCAAACGCGCTGGCCTCGGGTCCGAAGTGCTGCACCGGCGTATTCGGCTTGACCGTCTCGGGCGTGTCGACGCCCCAGAGGCGGATGCGCGTGGTCGTGCTCCCGTTGATCGCGTCAGGGGCGGCGATGTCCAGCGTGTCGCCGTCGACAACGTGTGTCACGCGAAATGACTTCCCGTCGTACGCCTCGACATCCGGCGCGGGCAGGCGGCCGAACAGGCCGGCCCGGTCGGCCAGGACGAGCAGGCCCGCAAGCAGGGCCGCCATGGCCAGCGACAGGGCCCGGCGTCGCGTGATGCGTCGGCGTGGCCGGCTCATTTCTTGCGTCGGGTCGTCTTCCGGGCCGCTTTCTTCTTCGCGGTCTTCCTGGCGGCTTTCTTCTTCGCACGCCGCTTTCCGCCGAGTTCGAAGGCGTCGTGGACCACGCGGAGGGCCTTGACGCCCTGGGCCTGGTCGACCAGGCAGGAGATCTTGATCTCGCTGGTGGTGATGTTCTCGATGTTGATCCGCGCCTTGGCCAGGGCGGCAAACATCCGCTCGGCAACGCCGGTGTGCACCCGCATGCCCACGCCGACGACGCTGACCTTGGCGAGCCCTTCCTCGCAGACGAGTTCGCACTTGATCGTCTTGGCCAGGGCGCTGCAGACCTTGCGGGCCTCGCGCAGATCGGCCCTGTCGACGGTGAAGGAGATCACCGCAGTGGTCTTGTCCGGGCTGACGGTCTGGATGATGTCATCGACGACGATGGTGTGGGTCGCGAGCGTGTGGAAGACCTTGGCGGCGATTCCGGGCTTGTCCGGCACGTTGCGGAGCGATATCCGCGCGATCTTGTCCTTGAGGGCGGCGCCGCTGACGACAATGTGTTCCATGTATTCGGTTTCAGACACGATCATAGTCCCTTGTTTGTTGTTCAGGCTGCTTCGAACGTGGATAGGCACGTTGTATTTCTTGGCGAACTCGACGGCCCGGTTGTGCAGGACGTTGGCGCCCAGCGAGGCCAGCTCGAGCATCTCGTCGTAGCTGATGGCTTTGATCTTGCGGGCGGTGGGCACGAGGCGCGGATCGGTCGTGAACACACCGTCGACGTCGGTGTAGTTCTCGCAGACGTCAGCGCCGATGGCGGCCGCTATCGCCACGAGCGTCACGTTCGACCCGCCGCGCCCCAGCGTCGTCATGTGCCCGGCTTCCGTGACGCCCTGGAAGCCGGCGATGATCACGACCTTGCCCGCGTCGAGTTGCTCGTGTATCCGCTCGGAAGCGATCCGCTTGATCCGCGCCTTGGTGTGCATCTCATCGGTGACCATGCCGATCTGCCCGGCCGTGAAGCTGATCGCCGTGGCCCCGAGATCTTCCAGCGCCATCGCCATCAGCGAGATCGTCACCTGCTCGCCGGTGACCATCAACTGGTCCCACTCGCGCTTCGAGGGATCTCGGCGGCGAGACACGTCGTGCGCCAGGGCCTCCAGTTTGTCGGTCGTCTTGCCCATCGCCGAGACGACCATGACGACCTGGTGGCCCTTCTTCTGCGTTCGGATGGCTCGGCGGGCCGCGGCGCGAATCTTCTCCGCCTCGGCCACGCTTGTCCCGCCAAACTTCATTACCACAATGCTCATGCTTGCTTTCCCGTCTGATGACACCTACAAAACAGCCCATCCAGGCGAATGCACCTGGCGAAAGTCGAAATAGGATACGGGAAAGCCCCCTCCATGCCAAGGGCTTTCCTGCCGCTGAAGAAAATGGAGCGCCGATCGATGAAACTGAAGTGGACAGTCCTGCTGGTGCTGGCCGCCGCCGTCGTGGCTCGCGGCGGCGAGAATGTCTTCACACGGAAGGCGATTGTCGCCCTGATGGTCAAGGCCAACGCCTACCGGAAGGCCCACCCGTGGCGGCGGGCATCAGTGCGGTATAGCGAGTTCACAGGGAGTTGATAGTGACCGGCAAGCGGCGCCTCAGGTGGACGAAGCATTCGGACCTGGCCATCAAACGCAGGCCGTGCGTGTCCCGCGAGGAGTACCTGGACTACATGACGTTCCGGCGGAACGAGCGCCCGCTGTTCACGGAGATCTTCGGGCCGATCATCGGGCTCAAGGAGGAGTGGGCCGACCAGGGCGCCACGCCGGAGGAACTGGACTTCTCGGCCTTCGAGTATCGCTGTCCGCGCGGGGCGCGGGTGGCGGTCAACGTCGGCTTCATGGGCGGTCCCGACGAGGTTGTTCTGGACGAGAACGACGAGTACACGATCTTCCGTGATCGCATGGGCCGCACGATGAAGCTGCCCCGAGCCTACGCCACCCTCGCCCTGCCGCTGGACTACCCCGTCAAGACGATGGACGACTGGCTGGCCGTCAAGCACCATTACGCGTTCTCCGAGGAGCGCTTCGCCCCCGACTGGGAGGCCCGCGCCAATGACGCCATCCAGGCCCGGTGCGTCCTGTCCGTCAGCATGCTCGGGGCGTTCGCCGAGCCGCGCGAACTGATGGGCGACGAGGCGGTCTGCATCGCCTACTACGATCAGCCCGAACTGCTCCACGACATGGTGCATACGTTCGGTGATACCGCCCAGCGCGTGCTCGACCGCGCCTCGAAGGCCGTCCAGGTCGATTGCCTCTCGGTCCACGAGGACATGGCCGGCAAGAGCGGGCCGCTGGCGGGCCCGAAGCAGGTCCGCGAGTTCTTCGTGCCCTACTACCGCCGCATCTGGGACATGCTCGCCGACCGCGGCGCGAGGCTCTTCGACCAGGATTCCGACGGCGACATGAACGCGGTGATCGAGCCGTTCCTGGAAGCCGGCGTCAACTGCATGCACCCGATGGAACCGGCCGCGGGTATGGATATCGTCGAGGTCCGCCGGACCTACGGGCGGCGGCTGGCGTTCTATGGCGGAATCGACAAGCACGTGATCCGGCGGTCTCACAAGGAGATCACGGCCGAACTGGAATACAAGATCCCGCCGATGGTCGCCTCCGGCGGATGTATGCTGGCCCTGGACCACCGGATTCCCAACGGCACGCCGCTGGCCAACTACCGGTTCTATATCGCCAAGGCGTGGGAGATCATGAACCGTGAGGCCGCCCGGGCGTGCGACGAGGCAAGCACATGAGCACGATCATCGACATCACGGTTACGTTGGGCACCGAGGCGCCCCTCTGGCCCGGGGACATGGCGTATCGGCGCGAGATGGGAGACACGCTGGCGGCCGGGTGCGTTTCGGACGTCTCGCGGCTTGCGCTGAGCGCCCATGCGGGCACGCACATCGACTCACCCGCGCACTTCATCGCGGGGGCCCCGAAGCTCGACAGTTACCCGATCGAACGGTTCATCGGCCCGGCGACGGTGGTCGACGTCGGCGATGCGGCGGCGGTGGGGGCCGATCATCTTGCTGGCGCGGAGGTCGCGCCCGGCGAGGCCCTGCTCGTGCGCACGCGGAACTCCGCAGCGGGCCTGCCGACGTGCCCGACCTTTAACGAGCAGTTCGTCGCACTGACGGCCGAGGCCGCCGAGTGGTGCGTTACGAAACGGCTGGGAATGGTCGGCATCGATTACCTGAGCATCGACCCGTACGGCGACTGCTTCGACGCCCACTACACGCTGTTGGGCAACGACGTGCTCGTCCTGGAATGCGTCGACCTCGCGGCCGTCCCGCCGGGCCGCTACACGCTGGCCTGTCTTCCACTCAAACTCCCCGATTGCGAAGCCGCCCCCGCCCGCGCCGTCCTGCTGGCCCCCTAGCACGCTACTTCAACTGCTTGTCGAAGTACGCGAAGATCTCTCGAATGACGGCCGGCTTGGGGTTGTACGCATGTCCGAGGTCCGGATCGAGGACGAACTTGTAGAGGATGCCGGCCTCCTTGCACTTGGCTGCCAGACGCTTCATCTGCGCCACGCGGAACCCCTTGTCCTTCCCGCCCACGCTCAGGAACACGGGCGGGTCGTCCTTGGACACGTAGTCGCAGGGGCTCTTGCCCTCGTCATCCCCTTCGGGATTCTCCTTTCGCGAAGCCAGTATGGCCTCTCGCTTGCGCCGCCCGATCTGGTCGAGGAAGCCGTCTTCAATCAGGTGCGCCTTGTCGTGCTGACCGGCCGACATGAGAGCGGCCTGGAATCGGCTGGACTGGTCGGCGTGGGGACCCCGGTTGGCCTCGCAGTCGGTCTCATTGACCAGGGCGGCTACGGCGGCACGGCTGCTTCCCTTGGAGTGGCCCGTCACCCCCAGCTTGCCGGACAGACCCCAACGATCGGCGCGTGCCCGCAGCAGCCGCGCGGCGTGCTTCTCGGGAAACACCGTGCCGCGAGGCGCCACCTTCTCCCCGCCGTTCCACTGCATCACGGCGCCGGCGTAGCCGCCGGTCAGCAGGCCGTACAGGTAACAGGCACGCAGATTGATCCACTTGCCATGGTCCTTCGTGGAACTGATCTGCAGCACCAGCGGCACGGGCCGGGCCGGGCGAGACGGATAGAACACGTCCATGCACGCCATCTTGCCGCGGACCTCGCAGATGCGGACCTTCCGCTCTATCGTGTATCCCGCAGGCAGGATGTAGATCCAGTCCGGGTCCACGGGGTAGTCCCGGGTCTTGAAGAGGTAGGCATACCAGTCATCGATGTCGAGCAACAGCCCCGGCACGACCGCCTTCGGATCGCTTCGGTAGTCCACCGCGAAGACGATCATCCCTTCGTCAAGGAAGCCCTTGATCAGCTTCTTGTCGGACTGTCCCCCGATTCTCTGCGCAGGAAGGCCCGTCAGATACACGACAGCGGGCATCTTCGTCGACCGGCTCTTGGGCCGGTGGACGACGTAGGGCACGCTTCGGCCGAGGGCTCGGCTCTTCCATTTCGCTGCAGTCCTGCCGGCGGCGCACGTCGCCTCCAGGCCGCACCCGCAGAGGACCAGCAGCAGCAACAGCTCTTGCAGGCCGCGGATACCGAACTGACGAACAGGATGTCTGGTCTCGGTCGGAGTCATCCGTTCTCCCGAATGACGGGGTCAGTCGGATGGCGCTCTGGCCCCACGCTACGGCGTGCTGTTGACCTCGTCGCCCGGTTTGACGGGCATCTTGACGTCGACCAGTTCTCCGGCGGCCTGCCGCTTCTCGACCTGCGAGATCACCAGGGTCGCCACGTAGTCGCTGCCCCGGGAGACGATCAGCCGCATGCCGTCGGCCACCCCGGACTCCGAGCCTACCGCAATGCTCGCCAGGTCGTCGCGGACCGCGCGGATGGTGGTGTTGATTCGCACCTTCGGCTTGGGCCTGGGCCTGGGTCTCGGTGTGGTGTCCACGGGCTTGGCGGGCTTGACAGTCACCGGCGTGGCGATGCGCTTGCCCTTCTCGATCGCCAGTTCCTGCCTCGCGTCGGCCAGGGCGGCGGTGGTGGTCGCCAACTCGCGCCGGGTCATCGTTGCGAGTTTCTCGGTGCGTTTGACGCGCGCCTCGAGGTCGTTGATCCGGGCAACGAGCTTGGTATTGGCGGTCTTCGTCTCGGCGTTGGCCTTGAGGGCCTGGACGAGTTGGCCCAGCGCGTCGCGGACCTTCTGGTCGGCGGCCTGGGCGGCATCGGTCTTCAGCAGGGCCTGCAGTTGCTCGTTCTGGGTCGTCAGGGCCTTGACGGAGGCCTGCAGGTCGGCGATCTGCTTCTGGAGTTCGGCCCGCTGTGCGGCGGCGGTCTGCGTCTTGGCGCGAGCGTCGGCCTGGGCGGCCTTGCCCTGGACGGCGGCGAGCTTGGCGTGGCTCAGTTCCATGCGGAGCACGGCGGCTTCTTGCTTGAGGCGCGTAATCGTCTCGGCGGGGGTCTCCTTGTCTTCCTGGGCGACCGCGGCGAGCGGGACGAGGGTCAGGGCAAGTACGGTGCATGCGAGGGCGGCATATCGTATCCGGTTCATGGTAAGCTCCTTGTTCTGTATAGCGGCATTGCGTTGGGAGGACATTAGTATGATATGGGGTTGCCCCGCCGAAAGCCAACCTCGCCCGATGATTCCTTGACACCCGGACGGACAGGGCAAGAATAGAGTACCAGTCGTTCCCGCGCCGGGAACGTGCACATGGAAAGGGACTTGCCGATGACTGGGACACAGAGGATTGTCATGTGGCTGCCGGTCGTTCTGGTGGCTGTCGGGATCGGTGCGTGGCTGATATTCCGCAAGACGATTCGCACGCGGCTGAGGATGAACAAGCAACTCCACGACGACCAGGACATCCACGAGTATCTCGTGACGTTCAACTGGACGCGGAAGGTGCTCTACATTCCGACCGTGTTTGTCTCGCTGGTGGCCTGCGTGCTGATGCTCCTGCAGGAGCACGGCCAGTGGGACGGACCGGCCACCGGGCTGCTGGGCGGGATATGGATCGGCGTGTTCTTCGTTAACTTCCTCGTCGACGAGTACGAGATCAGCATCAAGCTGCTGATCATCGCGGTCCTGTGCATCGTGGCCCTGTTCCTGTGGCTGAGCCTGCTGGACTGGGTGGATGAGTTCATGGACTTCTTCGGCCACCTGGCGATCGAGATCGATTCGACGGGCTATCTGCTGCTTGCGATCGTCTTCTCGGTGGCGATTGCGATCTCCTGGATCAAGGGCCTGTTCTACTACGTGGCGATCACGCCGAACTACATGAACATCCAGGTCGGCCCGACCGAGACCGGCGAGCAGATTTCCCGCGAGGACTACAGCACGCGGATCGACACGGGCGACTTCCTCGAGCGTATCTTCGGTTTCGGACGGATCGTCATCACCTTCCGCAACCAGCGGCGTCAGCCGATCGTGATGCTTGTCAGCAGGATCGGCAAGGTCGCCAAGAAGCTCGAGTCGATTCGCGGCAAGCTGGCGGTCGATCGGTATCCGGCCCAGGGCGACAATGGAGGCGGCGTATGATCAGCACGCGAGCCAGCGAGATCGGAAGGGACAGCGCGGATATGGCGAAGCAGCCATGCTGACCCGCCGAGCCGCGAACCGTGGATTGTGAACGCCTGAACCATCGACAGAACCCGGCGACGACAACCGAAAGGACGTGCCCGATGTTGCGACTGGTCATCAAGGTCTGCTGTCTTATCGGTCTGGCCGCGTGCGGGGCCCCGGCCCGTGCAGAAGACTGGCCCATGTGGGGGGGCTCCCACGATCGGAACATGGTCTCGCAGGCCAAGGGGATTCCCACCTCGTTCGAGTGCGGCAAGAGCACCCGTGACGGCAAGGGCGTGGACATGGCCACCACGAAGAACGTCAAGTGGGCTGTCCCGCTGGGATCGTACACGTATGGCAATCCGACCGTCGCCGGCGGGAAGGTCGTCGTCGGCTGCAACGATGCCGGGCTCGACGATCCGCGACTCAAGCGCACACGGGGCGGGATGATATTCTGCTTCGACGAGCAGACCGGGCGGAAGATCTGGCAACTCGTGATCCCCAAGTTCATCACCCGTGACAGGAAGTTCAACTTCGACCACCTGAACCTGGGCATGTGTGCGTCGACGACCATCGTGGGCGATCGCGGCTACGTCGTGACCAGTCGCAGCGAGGTGATCTGTCTGGACATGAACGGGCTGGCTGACGGCAATGACGGGCCGTTCAAAGACGAGGGCCAGTACATGGCCGGCATCGGCAAGAAGCCGATCACGCTGAACCCGAAGATCGACGCCGACATCATCTGGGTCTACGACATGATCAAGGCGATCCCCACCTGGCCTCAGGACGCGTCGAGCAGCGTCGTGCTGATCCACGACGGGCTCGCCTACGCGGGAACCGCCAACGCCGTCGACCGCTCCCACGTCAAGGTCCCGTACCCCGACGCGCCGAGCCTGATCGCCCTGGATATCAAGACCGGGAAGCTCGTCGCAAAGGACGACGAGAAGATCGGCCGGCGGATGCTGCATGGGCAATGGTCCTCGCCCATGCTCTGCACGGTCGGGGGCAAGACGCTGGTGGTCTACGGCGCGGGCGACGGCATCTGCTACGCCTTCGAGCCCGCCAAACCGCAAGCGGGCGGGAAGGTCGCGATCCTGAAGAAGGTCTGGCAGTGCGACGTGATCCCTGCCGACTACCGGGTCAAGGACGGCAAGAAGGTCCCGTACCAGCGGAAGCACTACAAGTTCACCTCGAAGTACTGGGGCGTCGGGCCGGCCGAGATCATCGCCACCCCCGTCTTCTACAAGGGGCGGATCTACGTCGATATCGGGCAGGACCCGTGGCACGGGCGGGGCGACGGGGCCCTGACGTGCATCGACGCGGCGACGGGGAAGATCGTCTGGCAGTCCAAGGACGTCAATCGCAGCCTGGCCACCGTCTCGATTGCCGACGACCTGCTCTACGTCGCCGACTACTCCGGGCACGTCTTCTGCTTCGACGCCGTCACGGGCAAGCAGTACTGGAAGTACGAGACGGGCGAGCCCATGTGGAGTTCGACCTTGTGTGTCGACGGGCACGTGTATATCGGCACCGACGCGAGGCACCTGTGGGTGTTCAAGGCCGGCACCGAAGCCAAGGTCGTCGCCAAGTCGCGCTTCCGCGCCAAGGTCGCCACCACCCCCGTCGTCGCCAACGGCGTGATGTTCATCGCCTCCGACAAGTACCTCTACGCGCTGAAGAAGACGGACAAGTAGGGCGTGCAACTCGTTTGCACGCGGGGCGAACAGCACGTCGGTTTCACGTGCAACGGGATCCCCACCCCATAGCTTCCCTTCCGCGTTTCCCGAGATTTTCAGGAACCTGCCCGCTCCCGGCGCGTCAGAAGGGGTGGAAGGGAAGGCCCGGTTGGGCCGAATAAGTGTAACGAGGACAGGGCATTTTGAGATGGCCGATAGTAACGTGACATCGCGCCAATTGTCCGTCTACCTGGACGGAGAGTTGGATGGGGCCGAGGCCCGGCAGGTGGCCGACGCCCTCGAAGGCAGCGAGGCACTGCGGCAGGAGCTTGCAGAGCTGCGGGCGGTCCGCGAACTGCTCATGGGCCTTCCGCGGCACCGCGGCGGGGATGAGCTGGCCGGGCGGATCCTTGCGGCGGCAGAGCAGTTGCAGGGCCGTCAGCCCGTCGGCACGGCGGGGCGACTGACACTCTGGGTCAGGCGCCTGTCCGTGGCCGCCGTCCTTCTGGTCGCCGCATCGGGCGGCGTGATGATGACCGTCAGTTGGCTGTCGAGGCCCGCCCCCGACCCGCCGGGCGGAACCCCCATTGCACACCACGACGCGGCGAAAGACGATCGCGCCAAGGATCTGTCGCCGCGGCCCGGGCCGGGCAAGGGCGGCAAGCGACGCGAGGTGTCCGATGTCGTCGACGCGAAGGTCGATGCGGGCAGCGAGATCATCTTCACACACGATCTGGACGAGGCCCAGGTGGCGGTCGAACGGGTGATGCTCACTAACGGACTGCGTCCCGAGCCGAAGGCCACGTCGGCAAGGCACGGCAAGATGGTCGACAAGGAGATGCGGCGGTCAGGCGGGGGGGGCAACTTCCGGTTCAGGCGTCTCGGCGCTGAAACGATCACCTACGAGGTGGAGGGCACGCCGGAGCAGGTGATGAATCTCCGCGCGGGTATCGTTCGTATCCGCAAGAGCCAGTTCGTCGAGCAGCGGGCCGGGTGGAAGACGAAAGCTGCTGCGACGCCGGCTGCGGCCAAGCCGCTGGCCAAGGCGCCCGGTGCGGCGCCGCGGCCGATCGTTGGCAAGGGAGGCCTGGCGGCCGGGGCGGCCCCGATGGCACCGGTGCAACGCGGCAAGCAGGGCGGCGGCGCTGGTGGCGGGGGGACAGTCGAAGAGAAGATGGAAGACGCTCCCGAACCCAGCGTGGCTGCCGGCGTGCAGCAGATCGTTCAGGCGGCCGAGTTGCTCTTCAAGCGGACCGTGGCCGGACAGTCGACCGCGCGGGGCGGGCGGGCGGATTCCGTCCAGCAGGCGGAAGGCCTGACACGCCCCGGCGAGGACCAGAAGCAGCAGAGGAAGGTCGCCCGGGGCGGGGTGGCCAACGGCGCATTGCAGGAATCTGAAACACCCGGCCGGCAGGTCAGAACGCCTGTCGACCTCGCGGACCTTCAGGACCGCCGCGCGAACAGACAGCGACTGGTGATCACGCTGAACAAGAGCCCCCTGACCGCCGAGGCCGCCGCGCGCCGCGATGCCGCGATGCAGCGTGCGGCCGAGAACGCAAAGCAGTAGGGCGTGCAACTCGTTGCACGCGGAACGGATAAACCACTCCTTCCGCATGCAAACACATCCCGCGCCCTACGCGTGCAGTCTGTTCAGGGGCGATCAGGCGGGCAGGTGCAGCGTGAACGTGGTGCCCACCCCGACGGTGCTTTCGACGAGAATCTCGCCCGAGAGCATGTCCATGATCTCGCGACACAGGGCCAACCCCAGCCCGTGCCCCCGCGCCTTGCCGTCGTAGTTCTCGCCCTTGGTCGTGAAGAACGGGCGGAAGATCTTCTGGATGATCGCCGGCTCGATTCCCACGCCATTGTCCGCGACCGTCATCACCACACGTTCGCCGTCCCGCCGGGCCGTCACGTGGATGGCCCGCGGCGTGGGCTTGGCCAGAACGGCCGTGCGAGCGTTGAGCAGCAGGTTCATCAGGACCTGCTGCAACTCCAGCCTGCGGGTGGTGACGGTGAAACCGGCTGGGATGTCGAGGGTCAGCTCAATGCCGTCCTTCTCGGGTTCCCTCGCCATGGCCGCGAGAATCTCACGGATCATCGCGCCGAGGTCCTCCTCGGCCGGCTCGTGGTCCTCGTCTCGCGTAATGCCCAGAATGGCCTTGCAGATCTCGGTGGCCCGCAGCCCGCCCTCGGAGGCCCGCGCGATGGCCTTGGGGATCATTTTCGGGTTGTTCTTGGCCAGTTGAGCGTAGTTAATGATGGGCGTGAGAATGTTGTTGAACTCGTGAGCGACCATGGCGGTCATCGTGCCCACCGCCGCGCGGCGTTGGGCGCGCCGCAGTTCATCCTGGAGCGCAGCGACCTGGGCTTCCAGCAGGGCCACGCGGTGTCCATGGTCATCAGTGTGTTGCTCGGCTACGACGTCGTCCTGGACTAGTGTGGTCGTCACGGCGAACGCTCCTGTTGGTCGTCGGACGCACAGCCTGTGCCGAAGGTGCGACAGACCGCTGCGTCTCTAGAGCTAGTATCGGACGAAGCCGTTGATTACTTAAGCGTCTGAGAGGTCGCATGGACGATCAGACCAAACTTCGCGTCCTGCTGGACCTGGTCGAATCGCTGGGCATCTCCGTGCGCCGCGGGCCCGCCCGGGGCGGAGCCTGGGGCGACCAGGGCGCGTCGCTGGTCACGCTGCGAGGCAAGGAGATCCTCTTCGTCGATAACGGCGTGTCCGCCGCCGCACAGGTCACGGCCATCGCGGCCGCCCTGGCCGGGCGGGACGAGATCGAACAGATGTACCTCCCGCCGGAAATCCGCGAGATGATCGACCAGGCCGCCGACGGGGCATAGAGGTGGTGCCACGGTCCTACGCGCAGCGGAGGGCCGTGCCGCGTGCGGTGTTTTGCGGAGTGCGGGGTGCCGTGGTTTGACGCGAAGCGGCAACCACGTTTCCTCGGACGAAAAGAACGTGGTTGCCGCTTCGCGTCAAACTACGGCACCCGGTCCCTTGAAAGCGGCAAGATGCCGCTTCTACGTTGCGGACGCCAAGTGGCGCGCCACGAACGCCAGCATGCCGGGCAACTCGCGGTTGACCGTGCTCCACTGGTGGCCGCCGTCCACTTCGGCGTACTCGTGGGGCAGGCCGAGGCCTTCAAGGTGCGCGTGGAACTGGCGATTGACGTCGAGCAGATGGTCACCGGTGCCCACGGCGAATCGGATAGCCACGTCCGTTCCCCCGCCGGCGGCGGCCATCGCTTCGGTCATCGTGAACAGGTCGTACTGCCCTCCGGGCGGGGCCACAGCCTGCATGAAGGCGCTTCGCTCGGGCCGGTCCGGGCGCAGGGCGTGGCCGAACGCAAACGAGCCGGCCTGCGTGCAGACGGCGGCAAAGCGGTCCGGATGCTTCAGGGCGAGCATCATCGCGCCGTATCCGCCCATGGAGAAGCCCGCCATGGCCCGTCCTTCGCGCGAGGCGATTGTCGGGAAGTTGGCATCGACGTGGTCAACGACCTCGCCGGCGATATGGTCTTCCCACGCGGCCCCGCCGTCGCGCGGATCGTTGCAGTACCACCCGTCCCCGCCGTCGGGCGTGACGATGATCACTTCAACATCACGGGCGTAGTCTTCCAAATCCGTCCAGGCGAAGAACGTCTCGTACGTATCGCCCAGCCCATGCTGCATGTACACCGTCGGATATCGCGCCTTGCCGGTGTCCGGCACGAGGACGTTCATCCGCCCGGTCCCGCTGAGCGCCTCGGATTCAAACTCAACCGTCTCGATACTCATACCATGCCTTTCCGATCAGAAGTGCCCGATCTGATACCCGATCGGCCCGCCCCCCGTCAGACGTAAATCCAGACCCAGTGCAGGATGGTCAGGATCAGGCCCGTTACGCCGGCGACGATGTGGGCCTTGACGAACAGTTTGCGGTTCTGGAGCTTCAGCAGGCCCGTGAACTCGCTGGACAGCAGGATGATCGTCGCGATGATGCCGAACCACAGCCACAACACCGCCGGGGCCCCGTACTCGGCAAGGAAGACCGCCGCGTGGACCGTCAGCGAGCCGCAGAACACGAAGGCCAGCACGCCGTGGGTCTTCTTGAAGACGGGCCACATCTTCTTCCGGAGAAGACCTGTGACCACCATGACGACGAGGGCAACCACCGCGACGTAACCCATGGTCTTGGCCAGGGCGGTTGCCTTGGCCGGCGATCGCGGCGCGGGCCTCCGCGCGACAGCCATCCGCACCGGCGCCGACGCCGGCTGCGTGGCGACCACGGTAACGGGCCTGGTGCTCGGCGCCGGGCGCAGGCGAGGCTTGTAGTCCGCCTCGTTGTACGGATGGGCCGCCAGGTACTTCGCCATCACGTCGGCTTCCTCGTCTGAGAAGGCCTCGTCGCCGTAGTAGTACTCCTGCATCCGCTTGATCGTCAGATGCCACGCCTTCAGCGACCGCTCGGCCAGGTAGTACTGGTCGGCGGCGTGGCAGCGGGAGCAGTTGAAGATCACCAGTCTGCGTGCGTAATCCTCATCGGCAGTGGCCTCGGCGCGGACCGAGGGCGTTAGAACCAACACAAGTGTAAGCATCGCAAGCAACAGAGTCGTTATCCGCATGGAGGTCCCTTTCGTAACGCGAATCGGTCCCGCAAGAGTGTAGCTCACCGTGTTTTCAAAGTATAGCGCCTCGCCAAGCCCATTTCCCGCCACCGTCGCTCTCCGCGCGGGCGCGACATTCCAACATTCTCAAGAATGTGAGAATGTCGTTACTGGGGCCGACGGCCGGTCAGGGCGGGGGCCCAGCCCCCACGCCGGCCAAGGGCGGCCAACGCCCCTGGCCGTCCTCGCCCGAGAAAAGCGCCTCATACCCCCTCCGAGTGTTCGATCGTCGCTCAGGCCGCTTCTCTGGGCG